>JASFIG010000048.1:0-17859 GCA_050122795.1 Desulfobacterales bacterium | reverse complement strand
GTCAATGACTGGCTGGTCGCCGAACACATGAAGCGCTTCAACGAGCCCCCGGATTTTTTTACCTGCGGCGGTTTTGCGGCTGCCAGCGCTATTGTTAAGGCCATCACAACGGCGGGCGGCACGGACACCGAAAAACTGATCGCGACCATGAAGGGCATGGAGTTCATGACTCCCAAGGGCATGATGAAGTTCAGAGAGGAAGACCATCAAGCCCTGCAGGCCATGTTTGCCTTCAAACTAAAAGTAAAACCGGATGTCGAGTGGGCCATTCCCGAACTGACGAGGGTTATGAGCATGGAGGAGACGGCACCGCCAATCATGAACCAACAATAGGTGCCAGCCGATCATACCGAAAATCAGGGCTGAATTCGCTGTGCATCCTGGCTTATTCCTGAAATGGTGGAGTTCCGGGGTGTCGGCAAAATAACATACATGCCGGCGCTCCGGCACTCCATTGCGCCTGAATTTTCTGCGCCAAATGCATTGCGCTATTATTTACATGATGCCTTTAAAATATAATTTGGAACTTACGAAATGAATGCAGCGCAGACAGAACCCATCATTGAGACAAAGGACCTGACCATCCGCTTCGGCGGGCATGTGGCCGTCGATCACGTCAATTTCAAAATGGAGCCCTTTACGCTCAAGTCGATCATCGGCCCCAACGGGGCCGGCAAGACAACCTTTTTTAACATGCTGACGGGCCAATACAAGCCGACCGAAGGACGGGTCTTTTTGAAAGGCCGGGATATTACCGACCTGAGCCCGGCTGACAGAACCCGGCTGGGCATGGGGCGCTCCTTTCAGCTGACCAATATTTTTCCGCTGTTATCTGTTCTGGAAAACGTGCGCGTGGCCATCCAGTCGCGTGAAGGCTTTGGCTTGAACTTCTGGAAAAGTTATCTCCATTTTTCAGATGCCGAGGATGAGGCTTACGAACTGCTGCAAGAGGTTCTTTTGGATGAAAAGTGGAGCGCCACGTCCGCAGAATTAACCCATGGGGAGAAGCGCAAACTGGAGATCGCCATTCTATTGGCGCTCAAGCCGGAAATTCTTTTTCTGGACGAGCCCACCGCGGGCATGGGCCAGGAGGAGGTTCCGGCCATATTGGAGATCCTCCAGCGCATCAAGGAGGCCCGGGATCGGACCCTGCTCCTGGTGGAACATAAGATGGACATGATCATGTCGCTTTCAGATACCATCATGGTGTTACAGGAGGGCCGCATCATCGCCGATGGTGAGCCCGATGAGATCTACAGAAGTGAGGCCGTCCAGGAGGCCTATCTGGGAGGAGGAACCACCCGTGAGTGAGACCATTTTGAAAACCGAGGCGATCCACACCTTCATCGGCCAGCACCATATCTTGCAAGGAGTTTCCTTTGAGGCCAAAGCTGATGCCGTAACCGTTCTGATCGGCCGCAACGGAGCGGGCAAAAGCTCGACCCTTAAAACGGTGATGGGTCTGCTACCGGCTACTGAGGGAAAAATCATCTTCAAAGGCAAAGAGATCCAATCCAGGAAACCGTACGACATTGCCCGGTTGGGGATCGGGTTTGTTCCCGAGAATATGGGAATCTTTTCTGATCTCACGGTGGAAGAGAATATGCAGGTGGCCATGCTGCGAGAAGATTCTGCAACCGCCGAAAGGCTGGAAAGCGTCCTGGAGATGTTTACCGCCCTGCGGGATTTTTGGCGGGCCAAAGCCGGTATCCTCAGCGGCGGCCAGAAACAGATGCTTGCCATCGCGCGGGCCATTGTAAACGACACCGCCCTGCTGCTCATCGATGAGCCGACCAAGGGTCTGGCGCCCATTATCATCAACGCGCTCATTGATGCCATCAATCAGATCAAGCAGCACAGCGTGGTTGTTCTGGTAGAGCAAAACTTTTACATGGCCAGCAGTGTGGGGGATCATTTTTATATCCTGGATGACGGCAAGGTCGTTCACAGCGGTGCCATGGAGACACTCGTCCAGGACGAGGAGATGCAAAGCAAATATTTAGGGATCTCAAAAGCCAACAGGTAGTGTTATGTCCCATCTTTTGTAAATAATTTAAAGGTCACCGCACAAAGACAAGGAGTCAAATTTTATGGCGCAGACGATGCTAAAACAGTGGGGATCGAAACTGGCCATCGCGGGGGCTATTGTTTTCTATTTGCTTCCGCTTCTGGGCATGGACTTCAGTACCTATATGACCCTTACGATTGCGGGCCTGGCCATGGGAATGATGCTGTTTTTAGTGGCTTCCGGCCTGAGTATCATATTCGGGCTGATGGATGTGATTAATTTTGCCCATGGGGTTTGCTTTGCCTATGGGGCCTATGTGGCCTTTAGTGTATTTAAGCACTTAGACGCATGGGTAACGGCGGATTCGGTCTTTCTGAACTTTGGGATCTTCTTCATTGCCATCGTCGCCGCTTTCATCGTTGTCGCGGCGGTAGGGGTCATCGTGGAAAGGGTGCTGGTGCGTCGGGTATACGGATCCCATCTGTTTCAAATCCTGATTACCTTCGGCGGTATGGTCGTGCTGACGGAATTGATTCGCATTATCTGGGGACCGAACGACGAGGTGATGCCCAAGCCGGTATCATTTGCCGGGAACTGGAACATCTTTGACATTATTATTTTAAAGTATCCCATTTATGCTATTGCGCTGGGATTGACCGTTTACGCCGTCATACAACTCGTATTAAAAAAGACCAAAGTCGGCAAAATCGTGCGCGCCGGGGTGGAGAACCCGGAAATGGTGCAAGCCATGGGGCACAATATATTCCTGTTATTTACAGGCGTCTTTGCGGTCGGAGCCGGGCTGGCCGCCGTCGGCGGTCTGACCATGGCCATTTTCAACCTGCAGGTCTATCCGGACATGGGGGGAGCATACCTCATTTTCGCCTTTATCATTGTCATTATCGGGGGGTTGGGAAGTGTCACCGGATCCCTGGTGGGGGCCCTGATTGTGGGTCTCTCATATAATTATGTGGCCTACCTGCTGCCCCCGCTGGCGGTAGGCGTCAATATCCTGATCATGGTCATTATCCTTCTGATCAAACCGACGGGTCTTTTCGCAGCCGGAAAATAACGAGGTCAAGCCATGGCAGAGCAGACACCGGTTCAAATTTTTCGCAGGCAGGCAAGACAGAAGCAATACCGAAGCGGCACCTTCTTTCTGAAGCTTGCCGTATTGCTCCTTTTTATTCTGGTGCCCTTCCTTTTTCCATCGTTTAAATCGTTGGATCTGGCCTTAAAAATCATGATTTTTGCCGTCCTGGTGGCCAGTTTCGACATCCTGCTGGGGTATACGGGAATTCTGTCTTTCGGCCATGTCATGTTTTTCGGTATTGGTGCTTACAGTGTTGCCATGCTGATCGGCAAATACGGCAACCCGACGTATATTAATCTTGTTATCGGTTTCATCATTGCCCTGGGCATTACTTCCGCCCTGGCCCTGATTGTCAGCTTTCTGTCTTTGCGGGTCAAGGCCATATTCTTTGCCATGGTGACCCTGGCGATTGCCGAGTTTGCCATCATCCTGGCCACTAAATTGAGCGGTTTTACCGGTGGCGAAGACGGCATCATCATGAGCATGCCGGGAATCTTCAAAGTATCGTTTAATGTCGGAAAATTTTTGGGCGTTGAGATCACCGGCAGGCTGATCACCTATTATTTTATTTTTATTGTCTGCCTGGGACTGTTTCTGCTCATGATCCGTTTTATCCATTCCCCGCTGGGCCGTGTCATGCAGGCGATTCGCGACAACGAACCCAGAGCCGAGGCCATTGGCTATAAGACGTTTATTGTCAAGACCATTTCGATTTGCTTTGGCTGCCTGGTGTCTACCATCCTGGGCGGGCTGTATGCCATGTGGGTTGGATATGCCAATCCGGAATCGGTCCTGGGTATTCCCATCATGCTCGATGTGCTTCTGATGGAAATTGTCGGGGGGATGGGGACCCTGTACGGCGGGCTTGCCGGCGCTGCCTTCCTGGAATTTGCCCACGCCTTTCTGCCTGATCTTCAGAATTTTGCCAAAAGCTTCTTTCCGGGCGCCCATTTTCTGCATACGGCTATGGAGCGCTGGCTGCTTATTTTTGGGATCCTGTTTATTCTGGTCGTCTTTTTCTTTCCCAAGGGGATTATCGGGTCGGTTCAGGATATCATCGCACGGCGTAAGCCGAGCCGGTCCTAACAGATTGCAAATTGAATATTTGCGATATTCAATTTAAAATATTCAATCGTTTTCCATGGTGAACATATCCAATTAGACGCCTTTGCACAAAAAGAACACAGATAACCTCTAAGGATAGGAGGGTCAGCAGATGCTTTATGGCGATTGGATCGGACGCTGGGGACGAAGCTTTCCTGAAAAGGAAGCCCTCGTGGATGTCATCGACGATCGCCGTTACACTTACGGCGAATTGAGCGCTGATATCTATCGTATGGCCAACTTTTTGAGCAACCAACTGGGTATCGACCCGGGCGATCGGGTGGCTGCGCTTTCATTCAACCGGGTAGAATACATCAAGCTATTTTTTGCGCTGAGCCGCCTGGGCGCCATTCTGGTTCCGCTGAACTTTCGACTGGCGCCGGCAGAGTTCATTTATTATCTGGAAGACGCCGCACCCAAGGCCATCTTTTTCGACCAGGCCCACCAGGAAAGCGTGGACGGATTTAAAAGCAAGACCGATTTGAAACACTACATCTGCTTTGATGAAGATGACGCCATCGGACAGTCCCTGCCCAACCTGTGGTCGGCGCTGTCTGCTGAAACGCCCTCTGAAGTCAAAATCGGCCCGGACGATCCCCAACTGATTATCTACACTTCCGGCACCACCGGTCTGCCCAAAGGGGTCATCCTTACTCATGGGATGCTTACCTGGAACGCCATCAACACCCACCTGGGCTGGGATTTGCGTTCGACCGACAAAACCATCCTGCACGCGGCCATGTTTTATACCGCCGGCTGGAATGTGTTCACCTTACCGCTGTTTTATGGCCGCGGCGTCAATATTCTGATCAAAAGCTTTGAAGCCGATTTGATCCTGGATCTGATCGAACATGAGCGGGTGACGGTTTTTTTCGGTGTACCCACGATGTTCCAAATGTTGCTGGATTCTGCCAAATTTGAATCAACAAACTTTTCCAGCATCCGTTTTATGGTTTCGGGGGGTGCGCCGCTGGGCCGGGATATTCTGGAAGCTTTCAAAACCCGGAAGTCCATTCGAATATGGGAGGGTTACGGGTTAACCGAAGCCGGTCCCAATAACTTTCTGGCCAACGGGAAATTGGGATCAGTCGGTCACCCCATGCCGCATGTCGATGCAAAAATAGTAAACCCGGAGGGCAATGAGGTGCCGGCCGGAGAAGAGGGTGAAATCTGGTTGCGCGGCCCGCACATCTGTGCCGGTTATTGGAACAAACCGGAGGAGACTGCTAAAGCCATATCCGGTGGCTGGTTTCAAACCGGCGATTTCGGCCGCATCGACTCAGATGGGCATTTTGCCATCGTGGGGCGGCTCAAAGATATGATCATATCGGGAGGCGCCAATATTTATCCGGCCGAGATTGAGCGGGCCATCGAAATGCATCCGGCTGTAGCCGGTGTGGCTGTTATCGGGGTGCCGGACGACAAATGGGGTGAGGTGGGCAAAGCCGTCGTCGAGCTTCATGCCGGAAGCACGCTTGGCTTCGAGGAACTCAAAGATTTTTTAAGTGAGCGTCTGGGGAAATTCAAGATTCCCAAATACATGGTGGCCGTAGAAGAACTCCCCCGCACCGTGGCTTCGGGAAAGGTTCAAAAATTTATTCTCAAAGACAAACACGGCCGGGCCGACAACGACTAGATACTTAAAACTATTTATGTGAATTTGAGCAAAATAATTAAAATGGCATATTTCCACTATCCTGATGCAATTGAATAATTATAATTGAATATTGAATATTTAAAGGATTCTTTCCATTTTAGAAGGACGGAGCGAAGCGACATCCATAAATATTCAATTTGCAATATTCAATTTTCAATTCCATATTTAAAGTGAGCGGGTTTAATATTTATTATTTCAGATCTTATTTGCAATAGGAGCCCTGATATGGATACCGGAGCGGATCTTTTTTTTCAAATGCTAAAGGGCTTGTATCCCGGTTATGCGGAAACGGGCCCCGAAAAATATCAGGAATGGTTTCAAAAAGCCGGCCAAAATTTCTTTGGCGACAGGTCCGCTGAGGCTACGGGAAAAGACGCCACAGCCTTATTTAGGTCCTGGATGGAAGGCGTGCAGGAAGCGCTGGCAAAAGGAACCTCTGCAGATGATTTTGAGATCCAAAATAAAATTTTACAAAACATCATTCAAAACGGGCATCTGTACATCGAATTCATGAATACCGTCTCAGAGGCGGCCCGGGCTACTTATGCAGGGGATGCCACGGAAGCAATGCTGCATGAGGTCACCAATAAACTGACGCAACATTATCTAAAACTCTATCAGGCCAATATCGGCAAATTCGTTGGTGTGCCCCAATTCGGAATTCACCGAGAAGCCCAGGCTCAGATCATGTCCGCCATCGACTCTTATCACCGCTTCATGGGGGCTGTCGGCGATTTTTTAGTGAAATTTGGTATGCCTTTGAAAGAAGCAATGGACATCCTGCAACAGGCAATCAAGGATAGAGAAGCGGCCGGTGAGGATTTTAAAAGCGCCAAGGAAATCTATGATTTTGCCGTCAACATCCTTGAGAAAAGATATGACGACTATATCAAATCACCCGAAGGCGTGCAAAATGTGGTGGACCTGGTTGAAAAATATTTAGCCTATAAGAAAAAGCAAAACATCGCCAGGGATATCTGGTTCAGGTCGCTTTCGATCCCAACCAGAAAAGAGATGGAAGATGTCTACAAAGGGATCTACGATCTGAAGAAAAGGACACGCAAACAGGACGCCCTTATCCGAAAGCAAAACAAGAAAATAAAAGCACTAAAACGGAAACTGCAAAATGTTGAAAGCGCTTTGTCCAGGAAAAAGTCATCGGCAAAATCTGTTGGGAAGCGGAGAGCAGAATCAAAAGCCGCGACTAAAGGTTCCAAAAAAGCGAAATCTTCGAAGAAAACCAGATAGCCGATACCTGTTTACAATTGAAAGTGACCCCTAAACCTTTGAACCCAGAACCTTTGAACCCTTGAACGGTTATGAATGATGAACTATCAGCAAATAATTGAAAGCATCGAAAAAGATGTAAAGGCGTTTCCGAAAAAAGTATTGCGCGCATCAGAGGTGCTCACCGGCAATCCGGATTTCCAGGTCGCAAAGACACCCGCCGATGTCGTCTATAGCGAAGATAAGATGAAGCTGTTGCATTATCACCGCCGGCTGAAAAAGAAAAAAATACATAAAACCCCGGTTTTAATTGTGTATGCCCTTATCAATCGGTACATTATGCTTGATCTGGAGCCCGGCCGAAGCTTCATCCAAAATCTGCTCAACGAAGGCCTGGATGTGTATCTGATCGACTGGGGCTACCCGACGGGTGCGGACCGCTATCTGGATCTGGATGACTACATCAACTATTATATGGACACGGCGGTGAGATGGATCCGATCTGAGACCAAAAGCAAAAAGATCAATTTAATGGGCGTTTGTATGGGGGGAACCTTCAGTGTGATCTATGCCGCCCTGCACCCGAAAAAAGTCAAGAATCTGATCACGCTGGCAACACCAACTCAATTTGACATCGATGATGCCGGTTTGTTTTTATGGGCCCGGGGATTCGATGTGGATAAAGCCGTGGAAGGACTTGGCAATCTGCCCGGAGATCTGGCCAATATTCTTTATCTGCTTGTTTCGCCCGTCGCCACCGCAACCAAATATATTCAATTTTTAGAAGGTATCGAAAATCCCAAATTCGTCAGTACATTTCTGCGCATGGAAAAATGGATATTTGACAGCCCTGATATGGCAGGTGAATTCTTCAGAGAGTGGATCAGAGACTTCCTGCAGCAGAACCTTCTGATTCAGAACCGGCTCAAGGTAGACGGTCAAAAAGTGGATTTGCGCAAAATTAAATGCCCGCTGTTAAATGTCTTTGGCAAAAACGACGATCTGGCGCCGCCGTCTACGGCCAAACCCCTTTCCAGGGCGGTGGGCTCCAAAGATGTCACCACGATTGGCGTTGACACCGGCCATGTGGGCATATTTGTGGGCAGCAAGTCATATAAAACCATCAGCCCCAAAATTGCGCAGTGGATCAGAGAACGTTAAACGCTCAGCGGCGCCTTATCGACATAACCATCAGCTTAAATTTTTGGCATTTGAGCGCACTTTGGGTGTTTTTTCCCGGTTTGGAAACCCCAATAAAAGGATGGCGGCATAAGCGGTTGTAGCAAGAAAACCTCCCGCAAACGGAACGTTTTTTTGACAATCGCTATATGTCAAAATTGATGTAGCAAAAAATACATAAGGAGATCGTTGTGCCTGATTTGACCATGACCGAGCCCATCATGAAAAAAGTCGATGGAGACGGCATCACCATCCAGCTGGCCGTCTGGGAAGGGGCAGGAAGCCAGGTGCTGTGCGTACACGGCCTGACCGCGAACTGCCGCTGCTGGGATGTGATGGCATCATCATTGACTCCTGAGAACAAACTGTTGGCCATCGATTTGCGTGGCAGGGGACGCTCAGACAAGCCCTCTACCGGATACGCTATGCGCCACCACATTCAGGACATTTTTTGCGTATTGGATGACCTCAAGCAAGAGAAAATGGTTCTGATGGGCCATTCCCTCGGCGCGTTTATCTCACTGGCATTCGCAGCCCATTATCCCGAGCGGACGGAGAAAATTATTCTGATGGATGGCGGCGGGCATCTGACGCAAGATCAATGGGAAAAAGTCACAGTTGCCATCAAACCCTCATTGGATCGCCTGGGGCAGGTTTTTCCCTCCTTTGATGCCTATGTGACCCTTATGAAACAGGCACCCTTTCTGCAACCCTGGTCGCAGGCGATCGAGAACTACTTCCAGTACGAGTCCGAGGCGGTAGAAGGCGGGGTGCGTTCGAGAATCAATCCGGCCAACATCCAGGAGGAGATCAAAAATATCCAGCAGGAAGTACCCGCTGAATACTATTCAAAAGTTACCTGTCCGGTGTTGATCCTGCGGGCAACCGATGGCATACTCAGCCGCGATGACCTTGTATTACCCGAATCTGCTGTTGAAAAGATGGTTTCGGAAATCCCGAGTGCCCATCGCGTCAACATCGAAGGCACCAATCATTTTTCGATTTTATTTCAACCAAACCAAAAGCGGGATAAGGCGATTCAAGAATTCGTTGCAAATTAGTTAAGGGGTCGGGGCGTTTTTCTTAAATTGCTCGCGGAATGAAATGTCAGCGACTTCATCGTGCAAACTCAGGGTTTAGGGAGTGTAGCGAAAGAACAGAATTCAAATGTAAAATAATGGGTTAGACGTAAAATCAAATTTACGCGCTTGTGTTCCTTTGGGGTTATGGCTGTTCTTTCGCAACGCTCCCTAAACCCTTCAGACAGTGCACGATTTCGCTGCTGATAATTCATTCCGCTATTATCAGGGGGTGGATGGAAAAACTCCCCGACCCCTTGGGTGTTGAGCGAATCCATCACCTGCAGATCTGCCCTGCTGTTTTTGGGTGGCTTTTGCTGATAAGCCGGCAGGCTTGTTTTTATGATAACCGCTACGTTGACAATTCATCACAACTTCGATATTCGGTTAACGGATGTGATCGGTTACCGAAAAGCTTCTGCGGGAACCGTGCGAGGGACGATCAATGAATGAAAAGAATGCTAAAAGTGAAACCGGACCTGATTTTCTTTCAGCCTGGATGAAAACAGCCGTTGATGTTTGGGGCCATATGTTTCAGACCTGGTCCGATGCTGCCGCAACTATGCGGCCTTCGACTGCATCTCCTGGCGGCGCATCCGGTCATGCACAGGCATCAATGGATGCCGCCATGAAAACCTGGCAGATGCTATCGTCGACAATGGCCCGGCCCGAAATCAGGGATTCCATGTTTAAAGGAGCCGGCACCATGCCCGAAATTTTGGTGCAGCTGGCTCAATCGAGCCTTGCCGGATTTCTCGAATTTCAGCAGAAGTGGTTTGAAAGGGCCGGCCGGATTGGAAAAACCACCGAAGCGTATACATTTGAAGACCTTGACGAAAATGCATTCAGGGCCTGGAATGAGATTTACGAAAAAGAATTCAGGCAATTTTTCAATATTCCCCAACTGGGACTCACCCGTTTTTATCAGGAAAAAGTAAACCAGACCCTGGACAAATTCAATTTATTTCAGACAGCTGTTGGTGAGTTCATGCGGTTGCTGTATCTGCCGGTGACAAAGTCATTCAGCGTTATTCAGGAAAAGCTCGGTGAGCTCTCTGAAGCAGGAGAGCTGCCTGAAGACCCCCAAAAATACTATCAAATGTGGATAAAAATATTGGAAGGGCATTACATGACCCTTTTCCAATCTACTGAATATATTGAAACCATGGGAAAAACCCTGGGTGCAATGTCTGAATTTTCGGCTGCAAAAAATGACCTTTTAGAAGATATCCTAAACATGTTGCCCATCCCCAAACAAAAAGATATGGATGATCTTTACAAAGAAATTTACCTGCTGAAAAAGCGTATAAAGGCATTGGAAAAGAAATTGGAGCCCTAATCTGAACTTCGTTTAAACCCGATTCATAATCCTAAACAAGAAGGTGGGGTGATGTTATGGATGAGCCTAAAGTTCCCGTAGATCTTATCCTGTCAAAACTTGTTGAAGATGCCGATAAGGCTCGCGCGCGGGCGCACAAGGCTTCCGATGTCCTGCTCGGGTCGCTGGATTCAGAAATTGCCACAACCCCGTATGAAGTCGTGTATCAGGAAGACCGGGTAAAGCTAAAGCATTATATACCGGTGACCGATATCAAATTAAAAACGCCGTTGCTGGTAGTTTACGCCCTCATCAACCGGGAAACGATGCTGGATCTTCAACCGGGCAGAAGCGTTGTTGAAACGTTTCTGGCTCACGGTATCGATCTGTATATGATCGATTGGGGCTATCCAACCCGCAAAGACCGATTTTTGACCATCGACGATCATGTCAACGGCTACATGGATACGATGGTGGATTTCATTCGGCGCAAGCACCATCTGGAAAAGATAAACCTTATGGGAATCTGTATGGGCGGTACTTTCTGTGTGATCTATTCAGCCTTGAATTCCGCCAAAATTAAAAACCTGATCACCACGGTAACCCCGACCCATTTCGACACAGACAAGGGGCTTTTGCATGTGTGGATGAAAGCCGTCGACCCGGATCGACTTGCGGATACCTTTGGCAATATCTCCGGAGATGCCATGAATTTCGGTTTTCTGCTGCTGAATCCGGCTCGTTTGATGATCGACAAATATGTGGGATTTTTTGAAAATATGGACAATAAAAAATTTGTTGAAAATTTTGTCCGCATGGAAAAATGGATTTTTGACAGCCCGGATCTTCCGGGAGACACATTCCGTCAGTTTATAAAGGATTTTTACCAGAAAAATCTGCTGATTCAAAGCAAGCTCGAAGTAGGGGGCAGGCGGGTTGATCTCAAAAATATCACCATGCCGTTAATCAATTTTTATGGCAAGTATGATCATCTGGTTCCACCGGAAGCCTGTGAGCTTCTGACGGGCCGCGTCGGCAGCAAGGATACAACCGATGTTTGCCTTGAAACCGGGCATATCGGCATCTATGTGAGCTCCAAGTGCCAGAAAGAATTTGCACCGCGGATCGCCACCTGGCTCGCAGAAAGGGACGCGCCGGATCAATTGCCGCGTAAGAAAAAGTCTACTGCACCCAAAAAGGCAAAAGCAAAGAGCGCCGGAAGATCCAAATCATCCAAACGGCGCCGAAAGGATACCCAACGATCCGGACAATGAGGAGATAGTTTATGACCAAGGAAAAGGATTATTTCAGAACTTTTTGCAAAGTGAGCAAGGCCTTTGGGACGACCCTTTCCAGTGAAAAACTCTTGGATTTAATTGTACAGAGCGCTATCGATACCATGGATGGCAAAGCCGCCTGTTTGTTTCTGGCCGAAGAGCAAAAGGATATCTTTGTTCCGGTAGCCCAAAAGGGGCTGTCCGATAATTATTTGCACCAAAAACCGCTGAAAGCCCGGCGGCTTGTCAAGGCAATCGTCAAGGAGGGCCATCTTCAATTTCGCGATGCCACCGCCGATCCGCGTCTGGAACACCATGACGCCAAAAAAGCCGAGGGTATTGCCTCTATACTGAGCGTACCGGTAATGGTCAGAAACCAGACCAAGGGGATTTTATCCCTGTACACCGCCAAGAAAAGGGATTTCAGCAAAGATGAGATTGATTTTCTGTCGGCCCTTGCCGAGCAGGGCGGTATCGCCATTGAGCATGCCCGGTTGCTGGGCCGGATCCAGAAAAACGCCACGCTCTTTCTTGATCTGGCTTCGCACATTAATTCCAGTCTGGATATAAAAAAGATCCTCAACAACCTGACAGTCGATATCAGCCAGGCGCTGGGTATGAAAGGCGCGGCCATCCGTTTGCTGGACAAAGACACCGGCGAATTGAAACTGGTGGCCAGCTATGGCCTCAGTGATGAATTCTTGAATAAGGGGCCGGTATCTTCAACCCAGAGCGCCGCCCAGGCGCTTAAGGGTGAAACGCTTGTGATCAAAGATGCAACGACAGACAAGCGCATACAATACAAACAGGAGATGAAAAAGGAAGGCATCGTCTCGATGATCGTTACCCCGATTAAGTCGCGGGATGAGATTATCGGGGTGTTGCGGCTGTATGCCGACGTCGAACGGGAGTTTCCGGATGATGTTGTCACCCTGGTTCAAGCCCTGGCCCATCAAGGTGCCCTGGCCATCCAGAACGCTTCCATGTATCTGTCTCTTCAAAAAGCCAAGGAAGACCTGGAAGAAGATATCTGGAGCCACCGCTCCTGGTTTTAGATAGACGACGAAGGCGTTACGTCAGGGTTGTATTGATGCCAAACAACCGAATCTTTCAGGACGCTGAGGCCGTGGTCAGACGGCCCGAACCATGCCACCTTAAGAAATGAAGATCATTTCTTTTTAAAGGCCTTGCCCAAACTGTCCATAAGTTCCTGGAATTGATGTCCCTGCACTTCCATCATCTGGGTAAAGCCTTTTACCGCATCTGCATAGGGCAGGCCTTTTTCACTTAGCAGTTTTCGCAGCTGCCGGATGGTTTTATCCTGCGATGCGACCTTTTCCTCCAGGGCCGTGCACTTTTTTTTGAGGGCTTGATACTCGCTTTTGGGAATGACGTTCATGAGGTTTAGCCACTCATGATACGATTTTTTAAAATTTTCCGAGGCCGATTCCCAGGCCCTGGCGTAATCCGGTGAAGCCAGTGGCAGCCCGTTCATACCGTAGAATTTGCGAAACATGCGTGTTAAGTCGTCGAAACCGCTGAATCCGCCGCCGATCCAGCGGGTCATATCTTCGAGCTGTTTTTGACCTTTGGCGGCGTTTAAAAAAAAGGTTCCCAGGAATTCAAGAAATTGCCTATCCATTGCTGCCCTTCCCTTTGGCCTTTGCGCGTCCTTTCTGTGAGCCGGACTCTGAAGGTGGGCGATCCAGATCCATCTGAAAGCGAACCGGTCCGCGCCAGTTGCCGTCTCCGAACCGGGTGTGCAGCGCACAGGCCGACTTGGGGTCAGACCACGAGGTTGCGATGGCCACATGCCCTTTTGGAAAGGGCGTGACTTCGGCCTCGATATAATCCAACGGTGCCAGCGCGGTTTCCTTTTCCACCAGATCATCGCCTTCGCCGTAGCAAATCAACCAGGGGATGGCCATTTCTTTGAGACGCTTCAGGTTGAGTTTTTTGCCGAACAATTTAACCGGAAGGGTCCCATCGCTTGTAATCGGAACGTTATAAGAAGCAAAACTGAGCTTGGTGATTTCCAGCGGCAGGTCGAAACGTTCATTGTTGAGCCAAAAATTCAGGCCTGCTGCGGTTTTGCTGATCTGAAAGTCTTTCTTGCCCTGTCGGGCAAACATCATCAAATCCCGGTAAAAAGCGGCAATCGGAGATTCGTTTTCGATGCTTTTGAGCTTGTAGACCCAGCCCATCAATTTGCCGTCTGCGACCTGATTACCGTTGGGGAGCGTCTTGGTGCCGTATGTCAGGTCGTTAAACCGCCGGGGCAGGGTTTTTAGAAAGTTCGCCAGCCCCTCGCTGCGCGTACCATCCATCGGTGCAACGCAGGTGATAAATGCGTCCACCAGCCCGTCCAGCTTGCCTGAAAGCAGATTACACAAAGCGGAAAACCCGCCCTGGCAATAGCCGTTCAAGGTCACCGGTTTGCCATGGCGTTGCATGACGGTTTCACAAAACAGCCGGGTATCCCGGGCGTCATTTTCACCGGTCATCACCTGAAGGGCATCCGTGGTTTCGATATCTTTTAATATTCGGATATAAGTGGGAATTCCCCGGTTGGCAAAACAGTGCGCATAACTTCTGTTTTCAGCGGGTAAAAAACCCAGGATATTGGCACCCAGAACATAGGGCGGAATGATGATGATCGGTTTGCCGGATTTTTTGATTTTTTGGGTTTTATCCGTAGGCGAAATCCGATACAGGTAAAAATGGTCCGTCTCCGCCACCAGTTTATGGTCACCCCGCTCAAAATGAAAGCCGTACTCGGGCTCAATGGCCTCGATCGCCTGGGGGTAAATATTGACAACCAGATCCATTAAACGCGCCTGGCGCTCGACGAAGGCGTATAGATCCTCCCCCTCTGCATTTAAAAAGGTATTGTAGACGGCAGCAATGAAGCTGCTCATTTCAAATTGGGTGTAACCGTTGATGGATGCGAAACCACCCGTAAGGCCCCGGTTGAAAATATTGAGATTGAAATCCAGCAGCTTCAGGTAGGCTGTCAGACTGTCCAATGGGGAGGTGCCCATTAGCTTATCATTTTCTACTTTTTTAAAATAACTGGTGGAAATCAGATAGGGAATCATAAAATCGGTGGCATATTTGGAAAGCCCGGCGAGGTAGTTCTGGGTGGTGTTGATCAGGTGATAAACGGCTGAAACGTTTTTGTCGAGGGCTTGGGTCAGAATCGATGAATAGTCAGAAAGTTCTTTACGTTCGTTCATAAGCTGCCACTCCTATTCAAATTTGCGGCAAGGTTCATGCCGGCGAAGCCATGAACCTTGCATGCATCCGTCCGCACATTGCAGTGCCTTAGTCTCCGGAGCCGGCGAAGAACTCCTCTACTTTCTGATAATTTTCGTCCGCCATTTTTTTGAAATCTTCACAGCCTTTTTTGTAGGACTGCATCCAATTTTCAATGGCTTTGCGACCCTCTTCGGGAATCCAGGTCGCCTGTTGCAGGAAGGTGCCGACCATCTTCTCGTTTTGTTCGTACACCATGTTCATGGCGTTGAAACTGTTGTCAAAAGCGGTTTTGTTAAACTGGATCATCTGAAGTGCGATTTGTTTTTGGTCCATTTTAGGTACCTCCTTTTTATGGGGTTGTCGTTATATTTATGAGCGAACATCATTTTCGGCTGTGACCAAATCGTCAATCCTGGTGAAGATATCATCCACAGCCAACTTGTATTCATTGCGACCTTTCTTGAAGATCTCAATCCATTGCGTGACGAGCCGGCTGCTTTCCTCCGGAAACCAGGTGGCCTGCTCAAAAACCGTACCGGTCAATTTTTCCGTATGGTCTTGAAGCATAACCATGGAATTATACACGTTGTCAAAGGTTGTTTTTTGAAAATCAAGCATTTGTTTTGCAAACTGGCTTTGGTCCATGTTACGGTGTCCTCCTGTTTTTAAAATATTATGGTCATCTTTTTAGGAAGCAATATAAGGGGTCTGGTTTGATTTGTCAATAAAAATTTGTGCATTGCACAAAAATATTTTTATTTTTTTTGTTTTTAAAAATATTAAAAATATGTCATATTATATTGAAATAACGACATTATAGATTTTAATTGTATATTTTTTTAAAAATTTGCGCTATAGAAAGCGTAAAAAATGTTGCAATGTGACAATGAACGGGGAAAAGCAATGGCTGAAAAAATTCTGTTAAAAAAATATGCCAACCGGCGATTGTACGACACTGAAAAGAGCCGCTACGTGACCCTTAATGAAGTTGCCGAGCGTATTCGCGATGGTCAACAGGTGGAAATCATTGACGCCAAAACCAAAGCGGATGTTACTGCCTTTATCCTGACCCAGATTGTACTGGAGGAAGCCAAAAATAAAAACGTGCTGTTGCCGGTTCCGCTCCTTTATATGATCATTCAATATGGCGACAACGTGCTGATCGATTTTTTTGAAAATTATCTGCAGCAAGCATTCAAAAGTTATCTGGCTTACAAAAGCTCGATGGACGATCAGTTTAAAAAATGGCTGGATATGGGAATGGACTTCTCCGAGGTAGCTCAAAAAAACCTGATGCAGTCAAATCCTTTTCAGGCTGTATTTGAAAAACTAACAAAAGAAGGTAAAACCGCAAAAAAGAGGGATCAGGAATAACCGATTGCACCGCGACACGGCAAATTTTGGCGGATTCAGGTTTTGATTGCACACGAAAACGTCCGCCTTATACCGCCATAACCCGATCGCTTCGTTATCTGCCTAAAAAATCTTTTATATGTTTTCCAATGGCCGTCCCTTCTTGAACGCATCCCATGTGACCCCAGATGGAATCGATTATCTTAACGTGAGCCTGACCCGGATTATTTTGGTTGAGAATTTCAGCCAGTTCCTCAGCCCAGTAAGGCGGGAACTCGGCATCTGTGGAAATATTAATAAGTAATACCGGGCATTGAATGCGTTGCACCCCTTTTTCGTAATTTCCGACATCTCTTCCCAGGTCGTAAGTGTTGATCGCATTCAGAATCCGGATATAGCAATTCGGGTCTCGACCCTCTATTTGCTCTTCGACTCCGGTCAGCAGGTACTCTTTGGCTTTCCGGCTTCTTTTTGCCTGCGAATCCTTGCCTTCCGGTACCGAATCCCAGTATCTTTCTTTTACAAAGCGCTCATGGGTATAATATATTCTGGCAACTTGCTGTATTAAGTGCAACGCCAACCTGGGAGTCCCAATTTCATACCGGCCGTTATTAAATGCCGGATCCATCTGCAGCGCATTTATCATGAAATGATGGATACACATCCCGGATGGTGTCATTCTGCCGGCTGTGGCAACAGACACCACGGAACCGACGTAATCTGGATAAAGGGCTGCCATCTGAAGGGCCTGTAAAGAGCCCATGGAGGGTCCGGCGATCATCGCAAGGCTCGTGACGCCCATCTGATCCAGGAAGGCCTTATGGAAACGAACCATATCGATGAGCGTTATCTCTGGAAAGTCCGAGCCATATGGTTGTCCGGTATGCGGGTTGGTCGTCAACGGGCTGGTAGAACCATACATGCTCCCCAGAGAGTTTGCCGAGAGAACCCGGTACTGATCGGTGTCAATTGCTTTTCCAGAGCCGATGATATCGTCCCAGAAACCCGGTAAAGGGTCCGTTGGTCCATATCGACCGGCTGCATGGTGGCTGCTCAGGCCCCCGTGGGTGATCAATACGGTTGGTTTTCCTGCCTGTCCATACGCCTCATAGGCCACGACAGCTTCCTGGATCACACCGCCCTTTTCGGTAACAAACGGTTCGGCAAGTTTTAGGGTGCGGGATTCTACAATCATTTCAAACGCTCCAAAGGGAGTGAACATTCGCACGGTAACAAAAGTTTCTCGTTGATGTCAACGGAGCCCTCTGGCAAAATTCTTTTCAGAAGCGGTTTTAGGTTCGCATTC
>JASFIG010000047.1:0-18056 GCA_050122795.1 Desulfobacterales bacterium | reverse complement strand
ATATGCGATTCCTGTTCGTCGGGCCAGCGCTTTGCCTTCGGCTTCCTTCCCACCTCACCTCACGATGACGCAGTTGCCGTTCGGCTAACACTTCCCCCTGACGGGCGTGTAGAGGACTTGCACCTCCCAGCAGGTGCGCCCTGCCGGGCGCACCTAAAAAAGGGGTGGATGCAAAAGCATCCACCCCTTTGGGTTTACAGGATATGGTGCGGGTTTACGGCAACGGCCGCAATTCGACCCGTCGGTTCTGTGCGCGGCCGCCTGCGGTGTCATTCGTCGCTGCCGGTCGTTCAAATCCATAGCCTCTGGCCGTCAGGCGGTTTGAGGCGATGCCCCTGGCAATAAAGTAGTCCATAACTGCCTTGGCGCGATTCTCGGATAAGGGCTGGTTGTAGGCGGCTGAACCGCGGTTGTCGGTGTGCCCTTCAATTTCCAGCCTCAGAGACGGATTCTGCTTGAGGATGGAAACCACACTATCCAGAATGGAATAGTATCTGGATTTAATTTCCCATTTGGAAGTATCAAAGGTAACGCCGGTAAGCACCCAGCACCCGCGCTTATCCACGGTGGCGCCTTTGGGGGTGTCCGGACATTGATCGGCATTATCATATACACCGTCACCGTCACTGTCTAAGGGAGCGGCTGGTACTGCGGCTTGCTTCGGTGATTTTGTCAGAAATACCGACTCCACCCAGCCGGCCATGGCCTGCGGCGATTCCAGGTCGCTTGCGTATGCAAATGAGCCACACTGGCTGGCAGCAGCGATTTCCTTCATTCTGGCGATATCCTCTGGGGCGCCACTGCCTGTCAAAACAGTATGAATGCAGGCATTGCTCCCGTATCGTTCGACCAGGCGTTTAGCAGCGCCGGCACCATCAAAACCGCGGTACTGACCGTCGCCGACAAGAATGACGGCGGTTCGCCCCGACATACTGCTCATATCACTGGCGGTCAGATCAATCGCTTGATCGACGGGGCTTCGGCCTCCTCCTTCCGGCACCCCGTCCAGCGCACCTTGAAACGCATCCGCCTGCCAGCGCGTGGGGCCGAGATGCAGGGTCGTCTCTACGCCATCCTGCCAGTGGCCAAACGATCTGAGCGATGAATTCAAATTCATCTGCGGAATCGTTCGATTCATGCGGTACAGAAATGCTTTGGATGCTTCAAAGCTTGTCGTGCCAGATTGCATGTCGCGGGTCGATGGGGAAGCATCCAAAATAGCAGCAAAGCTATTCACTTTGGGCATATAGACGCCTGATTTCAGTTTGGCGTTCAGATCCACCGGCTGAAACTGTGGTTGAACGACCGGAGCATGATGGGCCTGACAGCTGATAAATACTGCCCCCATCAAAAGCACCAGGATCATAAGTACATAATTTTTTTTCATGTCCTTCCTCCTTTCAATTAGCTCATAAATTGTTGATGAAATATAGGAAAAATGAGATCAGGCGCAACCGGGGTCCAGGAAATGAAACATGCGCTGTGTCTCTTGCTATGTTGCCGCCGGCTGAAGTTCCACCGCGGTTAAACATCTGCCACCTTTGCGTACACAGAAATCAACTTCTGTGCCAGATGCCGAAACTTAAAAAATTTGATTTATAACCGATTGGAATAATGCCAAAAATTTATTTAATCGATATTTCTGGTAAGGCGCCAGACATTGCCCTGTTGGGGCATAACTCGTGAGAGGTGGGTCAAATCCCATGCTTGGCGATTAGATGATGAGTTGATAGATAACCATTCAAAAAATAAATTAAAATAAAATATTTTAGCCTACAAATAATAACTAATTGATATTTCTAATAATTTTATGTTGACATCAATTTAATAATTCATAACAATCTTGCTAAACAGTTCATGCACCAATTTGGGTATATCAAAGAAGCTTTACGCCATGAATCCAAAAGAGAAACAATTTGAAAAAGATCAAAAATCGATCACCATTAAGCTGTCGGCGGCATTGAAGCGCCAGCTGGACACAAGAAGAAAAAAAACCGGAGAAACTCAGAGCAAAATCATAGAACGGGCAATAGCGGAATTGCTGGCGGCCAGGCAGGAACTTAAGGAGCATCACTCCCGACAGAAATTATTGACCCAACAGCTGCATGACATCGCCAACGATCTCAGAGCGGTGGTACAGAAAATCGATAAGGTTGCCTCTGATCAGCAACCGCGCGACCACAAAAGTCCGAATGTGATCATGATCGGCAAAAAACACCCGTGGCACAATCATCCCCAGAAAGAAAAGCTTTTTCAGATCGTCAGGGATATGCACCGTGTCGGCGCCAACCTGGCAATGATCGCTTCTGCCTTAAATCTTGAGGGACTGCAACCATTTAGTGAGGACGGTGAATGGAAGGTGGTGGATATCGACAAGATCATCGCAGAAATAAAGAAAGAGAATGATTATTTACCGCCACTTTATTCCCTGCCGGAATAACCCCCATTCTGGATGGTACCCACCGCCTGCAAAATCATTAAAAATAACAGACCGGTCAGCGACTTAACCGTGAAACGGACGCAGATCCATTGACCATTATCATGGCTGGCGTCAGGTCGATAGCTTTGAAAAGTCGGCAGTTTGTCCGAAAAGCGCTGCAATATGCTCAAGCAGTGCCAGGCGATTGCGACGAACGCTTTTATCATCTGCCAGAACCATTACGCCGTCAAAAAAGGCATCTACCGGGCCGCGCAAAGTGGCGATATCCTGTAGCGCCTTTTCATAAAGGCCCTTTTGCATGGCATCAGACACTTCTTTTTCAACTTTCTGATAGGCCGCAAATAGTGCTGCTTCGCTTTCGTGTTCAAACAAATTTTCCTTTAATTCGCCGGGTCTGGGCCGACCCTGCAGTTTACCCGATTTCTTTAAAATATTGACCGCCCGCTTAAAGGCAACCGCCAGGGGCTCAAAATCCGGCTTGGTCTTAAGGGATTCAAGGGCTTCCAGCCGGCTCCACAAATTGGGCACATTATCGATGGACACCTCAACAACTGCGGCAATGGTATCCTTCGCATATCCTTGATCGGCCAGAAGCTGAATGATGCGGTTTTGCAAAAAGGTATAAACCCTGTGCGTAAGTGCTTTTAACGCATCTGAATCCTTTAATTCAAATTGGCTCAGGCTTTTTTTGATCAGTTTCCTAAGAGAAAAGGAAAATCCCTTATCGTTCATAATTTGAATGATTCCGATCCCCTGACGCCTTAAGGCGTAAGGATCTGAGGCTCCAGTGGGTGTAAGGCCCACACTGAAACATCCACAGATAGAATCAATTTTATCGGCGATACTTAAAACAGAACCGGTTATGGTTTCCGGCAGCGGTCCGCCGGAATAGGTGGGTCGATAATGCTCTTCTATGGCGGCTGATACCGTGGGCAATTCGCGTGCAATAGTCGCATAGACTTTGCCCATAACCCCCTGTAGTTTGGGGAACTCCCCGACCACCTGGCTAACCAGATCCGCCTTGCACAGTTTTGCAGCGCGGGCTACCTGGGCTTTGAGCCCGTTTTCCTGCTTCCCGTCTGCCAGCCCGACGTCCACCGTTTTTGCAATGAATTTACCGATTTTGGCGACTCGCTGGGTTTTTTCATACATCGTGCCCAGCTGGGCCTGGAATAAAACGCCTTTTAGCTTTTCGACCCGCTGATTATTCGAGACCTCCAGATCGCCCTCGTAAAAAAATTGAGCATCAGCCAGGCGTGCACGCAGCACCCGCTCATGGCCTGTGGCCACCAGTTTCATATCGCGGGCTTTGGTGTTATTAACAGCGATAAAATAAGGCAGCAGCTTGCGGGACCTATTGATAACCGCGAAATATTTCTGGTGTTCACGCATGGCGGTAATCAGGACTTCATCGGGCAGCTCGAGAAACTCCTTATCGAATTCACCGGCTACGGCCACCGGATATTCCACCAGATTGGTGACGATGTCCACTAAATCTGTGTCGGGCAAAATACGGCCGCCGACTTTCTTTGCCGCTGCAGTGATCTCGCTCTCAACGGCTTTGCGACGCTCATCCAGATCAACAATTACATGAGCAGCTTTCAAGCGGCGGATATAATCATCGGCCGAGTCAATTTTAATTTTAGCCGGTTTCATAAAATAATGCCCATTGGTGTAACGATTTGCGCTTACGTTTCCGAGCTTGAAAGAAATAATCTTAGAACCCAGTAGGGCCAGGCAGGAATGAATCGGCCTTGCAAAACTGATGTCCTGATCTGCCCAACGCATGTTTTTGGGAAACGGGGTGGCCAGTATCGCCTTCGGTAAGATATCTTTAAGCAGGCTTCGGGTTGCCTGGCCCCGTTCTTTCTTTACCGCGCAAAAATAAGCTCCTTTCTTGGTTTCTTTAATACTCAACTGCGCAATTTTCACTCCTGCTTTCTCGGCAAATTTTTTGGCAGCCATCGTTGGTTTGCCGGACGCATCCAGCCCGACCTTGACCGGTGGGCCGGTTAATTCGGTCTTTAGCGGTCGCTGCTTGAGGGCAACTTTTTCGATTCGAACAGTAAGTCGCCGGGGGGTTCCGTATGTTTTTGCGGATCCGTGCTCAATCCGGGCTTCGCTCATTTTTTTCTGCAATGTTGCCGCCAGCGCATCTAAAGCCGGTTTGATATATCCAGCGGGGATTTCCTCAGTCCCAATTTCAAGTAATAACGTTTCCATAATTTCCTCTATTTCGGGTTCAAAGGTTCAACGTTCAAAGGTTCAGAGGTTGCTGGCTGCTGGTTATTGGCTGCTTGCTGGCCATCTGCCAGAAGCGAGAAACCAATAGTCATAAATACCGAACCCAGAACCCTGAACTCTGAACCTTATTTGTTCAGCAATGGATAACCCATGTCTTTGCGCTGCTTCAGATACGCTTCTGCACTGGCGCGCGCAAGGTTTCTGATGCGCCCGATATAACCGGTCCTTTCAGTCACGCTGATGGCACCACGGGCATCCAGAAGATTAAACGTATGGGAACATTTCAAGCAATATTCGTAAGCCGGCAAAACGAGCCTGTCTTCAATTTGCCGCTGGGACTCTGACTCGTATTTTATAAATAAATCAAATAAAACGGATACATCGGCTTTTTCAAAATTATAGGTCGACTGCTCGACTTCCTGCTGATGATGCACGTCACCGTATTTGATGTCTGCATTCCAATCCAAATCATAAACATTGTCTACACCCTGAAGATACATCGCAATTCTTTCTAAACCGTATGTCAGTTCAACGGGGATCGGGTGCAATTCAATACTGCCGGCCATCTGAAAATAGGTAAACTGGGTGATCTCCATGCCATCCAGCCAGACTTCCCAGCCCAGACCGGAAGCGCCCAGGGTGGGTGATTCCCAATCATCCTCCACGAAACGGATATCATGATCCAATGGATCGATGCCGAGAGCCTTCAGACTCTGAAGGTATTGCTTCTGGACATCGAAAGGCGATGGCTTCAAAAGCACCTGGTACTGATAATAATGCTGCAGCCGGTTGGGATTATCGCCGTAACGACCGTCGGTCGGACGCCGAGAAGGCTGGACATAGGCGACATTCCAGGGCTCGGGGCCCAATGCCTTTAAGGTGGTGGCATGATGAAATGTTCCGGCACCGACTTCCAGATCATAGGGTTGCACCATCACACAGCCCTTGCGGGCCCAAAATTTGTTCAGCTCTGCAATGACATCCTGAAAGTACATTACAATTCCTTTTTGTTTGGAAGGTTCAGGGTTCAGAGGTTCAGGGTTCAGAGGTTCAGATGCTAAATGCTCTAATAGCAGATCGGTATCTCTAATATATTTTTTTTAATGTCACCGGTTATCTAACCTTTGAACCTTTGGACGCTGAACCTTTGAACCTGACACATGATATCTGGAACTTGTTTTTTTGGTACATCTGCGTCAATCGACGACGAGCCCAACGGAGTCTATATGGATATCCAGCAGCCGGGCTTCATTTTCAGATGAAAGTATCTCTTCCCATAATGATCTTAATCTGTCAATATTTTCAATTTCACCCAGGGCCCAGACACATCCTCCCCCTCCGGCACCTGTAAATCGGGCACCACATCCATGGGACCGGGCAGATTGGGCCAATCGTCTGCCGATCTCATCAAGCACGTCGGGTGTCATTTTCCGCCGGATGCCAGTTTCACGATTCATCAGTTTACCTGCCAGCGCATAATTGCGCTCGTTCAGGGCCGAAACAAACTGCTGCGTAACAGAAACAATGTCAGTCCAAAGATGCCGAAATTTCCCGGCCAGGAATTGCTGCACCCAACGGCCGTTGATATCTTTGGAAATATGCGGTTTCCCGCAGTAGGCCACCAGCAGATGCTTCTCAAAGTGTTTATGCCATCTTTTGGGTACCACCACTTTTTTTCTGAATTGGGGGTGTTCAACCCCTGTCGGCCATCCCCATACATTGATACCACCGTAGATGGCGGCCAACTGATCCTGAAAGCCACAGGGCACGCCGGCGACGCTTTCCTCCAACCCTTGCGTCAGGATAGCCATGTGAGATCGGGAAAGCGTTTGGGCTTCATATGCCTGTTGGCATAACTTTGAAAAAGCAGCGATCAAAGCAACAACTGCGGCGGATGAGCCGCCCAGAGCGCTGCGGGGTGGCGATTGGGACTCAATTTGGGCGTGTACATTTTTGGCGTCAAAATATACGCCGGCTGCGAACATCAGCCCCAGCGGATGGGTGAACGGTGCCTGGTCAATGTGAAATTCAGCGCTCTTGAATCCTTTTGAAGAGATTTTTATCCGGTCATTGTGATAAGGCATCAGCCGAACCCGGGTTCTAAGGTCGATAGCAGCATTGAACGTGCAGGGAGACAAATGTCGCAGGGGATAATAAAAAGTGCGGATATCAAGGGTACCCCCCATATCGATCCGGCAGGGCGCAGAGGCTTCAATGGGCCCGTTTTCAAGAATTTTTTTGAATTTGTTCGACATGAGTGAATTTATTCACCACGAAAGCACGAAAAAGGAATTAGAAAACAAAATTTCGTGCTTTTCATATTTCGTGTTTTCGTGGTTATTTTTTATGCCTTTCAATCCGAAATCCGCAATCCGCAATCGATTTATTTTCGAATTTCTTTCAAAAACTTAAGACTTCGAGGCTGTACACCCAGGATGTAAGGCACAAATGCCTCGAGCATTTCTATGCTTTCTTTGAGAGCCTGAATTCCGAATCTGACCCTGGAGGCCTTTCTAAGGTCCCCGCTTTCAAACCAGGTCAGATGTTTAATCGTTCCTTTTAATAGCCGGATACGCCCGCCGGAGCCTGAAGTGCAGCCCTGGCACAGGATTGCCCCTCTGGTAACATCAAAGATGACTTGTTGCGTATCGATGGTTTCAATTTTTCTATGGCATTTTGCACATTCCGACAGATTCGGGCGATGGCCGGACAGATACAGCAGTCGCATTTGAAACAAGACACTTAACTCGGCGGGGGTTGAGACGCCGCTGCTGAGCTCACCGAGCACATATTTTAACAAGTAATAAATTGGGGCCTGTTGCTGGTACTCTTCGAGCCAGTTGTAAATTAACTCGCACCAGTAACTGGCATAGGCCGTTTTTTCTATATTGCTGCGAATCGCGCTATAGGGTGATTTAAGAGTTGCCTCTTGCAGGACGGGTAGGCCTCCCCGCTTGTTCGTGCTACCGACGACTTCAATAAGCGAAAAAAGCTCCAAAGTGCCCGCAAATCGTTTTATACTTTTTTTAGCCGATTTTGCAATTAACGATATTTTGCCGCGCTGCAGGGACAGAAAGGTAAGAATGAGATCGTAATCCCCGTAATCGAGTCTGCGGAGCAAAATGGCAGGCGTGGTAAAAACAGACATTAAATCAGAGACCCAAAAGTGCGGTGGCAATCATAAAATAAAAGGTAACGCTGATGATATCGATGGCTGTCGTTACGAAAGGTCCTGTTGCGACAGCCGGGTCAATATGGATGCGTGCAAAAGCCATAGGGACCAGCGAACCGACCAGGGCGGCTACCGACATCGAACTGATGACCGCCAGACCGACTGAAATGGCCAAAGCGCCCACGCTATAGCGCATCTGGGCAACAATGCCGATGAGCAGGCCATAAATGACACCCAAAATAAGCCCGATCGCCAATTCCTTGAAAAGGACAGACCAAAAGTCCCGAAGATCGATACGGCCTGTAGCCATACCCCGGACAACAATGGTGGAGGACTGGGTGCCGATATTACCGCCCATACCCATGATAACGGGGATAAAGGCCGCCAGTGTCGCAATCTTCGCCAAAGAGCCTTCAAATTTACCGATTATAAAAAAGGCAACAATACCGCCCACGCAACTGGCAAAAAGCCAGGGCAGGCGGATCCGCGTGCTTTTCAAAACGGACTTGGTTTCGACAAATTCTTCACCGACGCCGGCCATTTTCAATATGTCCTCGGTGGCTTCGCGTCGAAAAATGTCGATGACGTCATCGACCGTTACGATACCCACCAGCCGGTTGGTATCGTCAACAACCGGAACCGCTAGGATGTCATAGCGGGCAACGATTTTGGCAACTTCCTCCTGATCCATATCGGTCTGAACGGAAAATACGTCGGTGGCCATAAACTCTCTGAGGGGTGTTTCAGGTCGCACCAGCACCAACTGGCGCAACGAACTCACGCCGACCAGTTTGCCATAATTGTCGACAACATAAAGATAAAAAGGCATCTCAACATCAGAATACTCTTGTTGTAGCGCTTCGATGGCTTCTTTGGCGGTTGAATCTTCTGCCAGAGCGATAAAATCGGGTACCATAATACCGCCGGCCGTATCATTCTCATAGCGCAACAGATCTTCGACTTCATCCGACTCATCCTTTTTCATTTTTTCCAGGATGGCATCAGCCTTTTCTTCGGGCAAGCGTTCCAACAAATCGGCCACGTCGTCGTTGGGCATCTGCTCAAAGACTTCAACGAGGTCATTCAGCGATATTCCTTCAACGAGGTCTAAGAAGGTATCGACGTCCAACTCACTGAATAAAATCCCCTTTTGTTCGACGTCGGTGATCAAACCGAACAACTCTAGCTGCTGTGAAACCGATAGCGAACGGAACACAACCGACAGGTCGGCCGCATGGGTCTTGGCGACAATATTGCTGAGGTGCGTCGTGGCCCTGCGCCGTAAAAGCCGTTTAATACTGTCCACTAATATTTTGATACGATCGGCTTGCATTTTTTGAGATGACCTTATCTCTAAATAAAGTGTCAAGGAATCTGAAGGTTGACGATTTCGCCTTCCTTACCGGAAATTTTTATGGGCTTGCCGTTTAGTTTCAATTCCAACCCGGCGGCATTGCCAATCAGCAGATTATAGCCCTTAGCGGCTTCTTCTTTAAGCTGATCGCCGGTACGTAAATTGTACTCCTTGGGTTCTTGATTGTCTACAATGATTTTCATCCATGTATCTTCAAGGACGCTTATTTGCAACATCAATTTTGAAGACGTTTCGGGTGGCGTTCCTCTTTCCGCATCTAAAGGCTTACGATCGGTTGAATGCGTTTCGGCCGGCTTTTCGGTAACGCTTGAAGGTGCAACGGTTTCGTCCAGCAGGTCGTGGTGTTGAAAATAAGAAATGCCGTATAAAGATAATGCGATCAAACCCGCAACAGCGATAATCGACAAGATCAGGTTACGCCAGGGAGCAACCGTTGATCTGGGTGAATAGCTTTGGGCGTCCTCCAGCCGGCTTTTCATATTGAGCCGAGCCTCGTAAAGCCTGACGGCTTCATCCCCATCTGCGCCAATGGCCTGTGCATATGAGCGTAAAAACCCCTTTACAAATACGCGATCCGGAAGTGATTCAACATCTTCTTTTTCGATCGAAATCAAATTACTCATTGCAATGCGGGTTTCTTCAGCCACTGTTTCCAGGGTTATATTTTTTTCGAGCCTTATCGACTGGAGATAATATCCGAAGGAGAAAGATTCTTTTTTAGGCTTCATAACAATTACGTTTATGGTTTTATGTTGCGGGTTGCAATTTAACTTCCGAAAACCTGCAAGTATTATTGAATAATCTTTATATGCGATCGTACGCGTAGCTCGTTCAGCCAGGAATTGTAGCGATTGTTAATCGCCTCATTATACAATATCTCCTGGATTTCATTTTTTGCTTCAGCCATAGCTCTGGGATCAGTTGAGAGAACTTCTTCTATAAATATAATTTGATATCCGCCGGCAAATTTTAAAATGGAACTGTATTCGCCTGCTGACATAAATCTGACAACGCCCTGTAGCTGAGCAGACAGTTCGTCCAGCTGGAATAACCCCAAGTCCCCACCTTGAGGCATTCCCGGAGTGCCAAGGTTTTCACTAACGATGGATGCAAATGATCGTCCTTGCTTTAATTGCGCCAGAACCTTTTCCATTTTTTCCAATGCTATCTGTTTTTCAGTGTCATCGGCATACTGGGAAAGCTGGAGCGCTATATTCCAGATATGGTATTTCGTTTTGCCGGCATATTTTTCCCGGTGAGCATTGTAGTACGCTTCGATTTCTTCATTGGTCACGACAATCTTTGATTTAATTTCACGATTGACCAGGTTTCTTCTTAACAGCTGTTGCTTTAAATTTTCACGGTACTCCTCCATAGTTAAACCCTGCTGCGCCAGCCCTGCCCTGAGATCTTCATCAGTATAGGAACGCGTTTTTTTTATGCGCTCTAGCGCCTTATCAATCTCTTTTTCGCTGACATTTATTTTGTTTTTGTTAATTTGCTGATCCGTCAATTTCTGGTCAATGAGCTTGTTAAGCAGATCACTGCGCAGTTTAAACAGCGTTTCACGTGCTTTATCGACATCGTAACCGAGTGCCTTGATATTTTCCTCATACGGTTTCAATTCCTTATTGAGCTCGTAGAGGGTTATGATTTCATCATTAACTACCGCGACGATGCGATCGACGACTACGGAAGAATCTGCTTGAACGTCACTTGTAAGTAAAGCGCCATTCAGAGCCAGCAAGCACAATACACTTGTAAATAAATTCAATTTTGCCGGTAACCGTTGCATTTATCTCATGCCATAATTGAAATGATCAATTCGTTCTGGTAAACGGAATAATTGAACGTCTGTCCGCCTCTGGCGGATTAAGTGCATTTCCAAAGGATGTCACTCAGGCTTCAGGGTTAAATCTAGATCCTCCAAATTTTGATCCGAGCGGTATTGAGAACCGCTAATTTTTTCCCACTGGGCACTGTCGATCTCAATGCTGTAATTTTTCTTAAGATCATTTATCCAGACCTTGTATGCCTGCTCCGCTTTCTCGCGACGCAGATATTTTATGATCATTTCATTAATATCATCTTTTGACCCCGCAATTTGGGATTCCTGGGCCCGTGCTTTTATGTTGCGCTCATAGTAGTCAGCGATATCTTCAGGTGTGATAACAATTTTATCCTTAAGTTCGCTGTCGATTACTTTTTGCATCAGCATTCTATTTTTTAAACGGGCCACCCAGAGTTCATATGAAACAGCCGTTTTGAGCAACGTTTTTTCGAATGTATCTTCAGGATAGTCGCTTTTAATGTCGTTCACGGCCTTATTGATCTCTTCATCCGAAATAGAAAGGCCCAGCTCTTCGGCTCTTTCCAGAATAATCATCTCAACAGTCAGCTGGTTTAAAAGGCGTTGTTGCGCATTTCTCAGATCCTGGGGATGATCCTTTAGGTTTTGAGGGTGGGCCGATTGGATAAATTCAAATGTCTCATTGAATTCTAAAACCGTAAGCACCCTATCCTGAACACGAATTAAAGGTTCATTGCCGGAGTTCGAACCCGAATTGATACAGCCCGTCAAAACACTCAGCGTCAGCAGGGCTGAAAACAGCCCCATTGTTTTCAGTCTGTTTTTAATCATCAAAAACTCACATGTGATATGAGCACATTAAATTAGATCCCAGCTAATAGCCACCTGGTCCCTATTAATTTAACAGAACCTATTCCCATAATAGCAAATCATCTTATAGGATTTGTCTGTTGAGCAGGTCGAAGGACCCCGTTAAGCGAGATGAATCCAATCAAGACCTTGAAAAAAGCAAAAAACCATTAACCGGCAAACGGGCTCAACCAGAACGAATTAGATGCATTTAGGGCAGGTTATTTAAACTTTATTATTTAACACGCTGCACAATTTCTTTCAATATATTTTTGGCATGCTTTTTAAAACTGGTGTCCGGATCATTCGTCAATTTTACTTTTAAAGCTTGACCCGGCGTCAGTTCGTAGCGTCGTGGGGCTGATTGGATTAATTCCACCAGCCCTTGGGTATTTTTCAAGTGCACTCGCGAAAATTGAAGATGCATCCGGCGCGGTGACAGATCCAGTTTGGCAACAGCGGCCTTTTTGCAAAGAATTTTCAAAACAATCTTGAATAAAAGATTACTGGCTTCCAGCGGTAATTTCCCGTAACGGTCGATCAGTTCATCTTTCAAATCGGCCAACTCCTGCAGTTCGCTCAATCGAGCCAACCGGCGGTAAGCCGTCATTCTTTGATCGATATCCGGAATAAAGGTTTCGGAGAAAAAGGCGGACAAGTTAACATTGATCTCAGGATCCAGTGGCTCAATGGGTGTGTGGCCTTTTAATTCGGCGATAGCCGTTTCCATCAATTTTAAAAACATATCGTAGCCTACAGCGGCGATATGGCCGGATTGAGAAGCGCCAAGGATGGTGCCGCCACCGCGAATTTTAAGATCGTTCATTGCAATTTGAAAACCGGAGCCCAGATCACTGTGTTCCATGAGGACCTTGAGCCGTTTGCGGGCATCTGAAGTCAGTATGCTTTCGGGTGGAATAATCAAAACTGCATATGCCTGCTCATCTGAGCGGCCAACGCGACCACGCAATTGATATATTTGGGCCAGCCCGAAACGATCAGCCCGATTGACGATAATGGTGTTGGCCGAAGATACATCGAGGCCGGACTCTATGATTGTTGTGCAAACGAGCAAATCAAATTCTTTGTTGAAAAATCGGTACATGACCTGCTCCAGCTCATTTTCACTCATACGCCCGTGCGCGATATCCAGTCTGGCCTCCGGCACCAGTTGTTGCAGTTTGCGCGCCATTTTACCGATGCTTTGAATATTATTGTGGACAAAGAAAATCTGGCCATTACGCTGCAGTTCTCTTCGAATTGCCTCTTTGATAAGTTCTTCATCCAATTCGGAGACGGTTGTGATAATAGATTGCCGGAATTCAGGAGGTGTCGAAATGACACTGATATCACGGATACCCATCAGCGACATATGCAGGGTTCGCGGAATCGGAGTGGCCGTTAGCGCCAGCACGTCAACATTGTGCTTTAATTTTTTCAGTTTTTCTTTATGACGGACACCAAAACGCTGCTCCTCATCCAAAACAAGCAACCCCAGATCTTTAAAAGCGATGTCTTTTTGCAGCAGCCGATGCGTGCCGATCACAATATCCAGTTTGCCGGCTTTTAAATCGGTCAGGATCTTCTTTTGTTGACTCACAGGACGAAAACGGCTCAGGCAGGCAATATTGATTGGGTAGCGCTCATAGCGTTTGCAAAAGGTGGCATAATGCTGCTCGGCCAAAATGGTCGTTGGAACCAGTACCGCAACCTGCTTGCTATTATAGGTTGCCAAAAAGGATGCCCGCAACGCCACTTCTGTTTTTCCATATCCGACATCCCCGCATACCAGCCGATCCATCGGCGTTGACCGATACATATCTTCAAGTACGCTCTCAATGGCGTTGACCTGATCGACCGTCTCTTCATATTCAAAGCCGGCTTCAAAATCACGAAAATAATTATCAACTGAACCGAAGGCGAAGCCTTTCTTGATTTTTCGGGTGGCGTACAATTTAAGAAGCTCGCCAGCAATTTTTTCCGCAGAGCGTTTAACCCGGGCTTTGATCCGCTTCCAGGAATGGCCGCCCATTTTATCAATGACCGGTTCAACACCCTCCACTCCCATATACTGCTGGATGATGTTCATGCGATCGACTGGCAGATAGAGCTTATCCCCATCCTTATATACCAATTCAAGAAAATCATTGGCGAGTCCATCAATATGCAACTTGACCAGGCCCGCATAGCGTCCGATACCGTGCTCAACGTGAACAACCAGGTCGCCTTTTTTTAAATCCTGCAGGTCAAGTAATTCAGAGGGTCGCCTGGGGCGCAGCGGTTTTTTTCGGTGAGTTCTTAAGCCGAAAATTTCAGCTTCTGTGATAAGGGCCAATGATTCAGCCTGCCAAACAAATCCCGCAGAGACTTGTCCCAGGCACAGCCATACGATGCCCGGCTCAAACTTAACATTCTCAAATGACTGTGCTGTTTTAAATTGAAAACCATAAGGGACCAGCAACGATTTTAATCTTAGCGCCTGGGTGTTCGTTCGGCACACCAGAACCGGTGACAGTTCATTTCGCCGGTTAGCGTCTATCCAGTCAGCCAACGGTTTGAGAAGGTTTTCTTTTTCCCGATAATTTTTTAGCTGTAAGCGTATGTCGCTATTGTCCTCGATAAATGCTTTAAACCGCAGATCATCAACATTATTCGGTTGGTGGCTTGCGTGAACTTCCAGCATTTTAAAAACAAGCGGTCTCCGTTGTGTGATCAAGGATCGGATTTGAGATCCCCTTAAATACAAACTGGCCGGTTCTACGCACAGGTTTTTTGCAAGATAAGCGGTTTCATAATTCTGAGCAATATGATTTTCTTGTGCTTTAACCGCTTCTGTCAGATCATCATTTGAAATAGATACCACCAGTGCATCGTCCGGTAAAAAATCGAAAACGGTGTCCAGTTCGGGATAAACCAGTGAAATCAGGTTTTCGACTCCTGCAAATCGATGCCCTTCTTTTATCGAATCGACAATGTTTCTAATTTCGGTCAGGGGCATCTCAAGTTCTGCCGCCCGCGAGCGTATGCGGTTGATCGTTTGCGGCTGGAGGGCTTTGTAAAGAATCATCTCCCGGGCCGGAAGAATGACAGCTTCAGATATGGATTGAACGGTGCGCTGACTGGCCGCAGAGAAAAAACGGATGGACTCGGCAATATCACCAAAAAATTCGATTCGCATTGGATCCGGATAAAGCGGGCAATAGATGTCGAGAATTCCGCCGCGCACACAGAAATCCCCTGGCTCTTCAACGATGGCTGCATGTGTATATCCACCGGCGATGAGCTTTTCAATCAGACGCTCGCGGTCGATTTCTTCACCGGCGATTAACAATTCAGCATAGTTGATGATTTCTTGCTTGGGAACGACCTTTTGCAGTAGCGTTTCAGCGGCTGCAATGACAATTGGAGGCGTTGGCGATTCCAGTAAATGATACAGGGCACGAATCCGGCTTGCAGCTGTTTCATTATGGTATGCCATTAATTTAAATGGTAATATGTTGTAGGAAGGAAATAAAAAAAACGGCACCTCGCCGCTGCGTTTGAAAAATCGCAGATCCGCCAATAGCGTTTCCGCCGCCTTGGTTGAAGGTGCCACTATAAAAATCGGGATATGAAGTTGCTCGTGTAATCTTGCAATCAGCAATGCCCTCTCGGAACCATTGAGGCCAAAGCATTCAATTCGGCCAGCCCGGTGCGGGATCTGCCCTGCGAGGGCTTCAAGTGTATTTATTTCTTGATTTTGAGTCATAAACACAGTAATGAGTCAACGAACTCCCGCGGGGCGGGCGCCCTGAATACAGGGCATCGATTGAAAAGCCAAAGACCATCAATATTTTAAGGCTGCAGTAAAAAAAACAACAGCGTTTGTGCCACCGTAGCTCAGCTGGTAGAGCAGGGCATTCGTAATGCTCAGGTCTGCGGTTCAACTCCGCACGGTGGCTCCAAAAGATATACTGGGGTTCCCGGCAAATGAAGGGGGAACCCTTTTATTATGGCAACACCATTAAATTGTTCATGTTTATGCGGACATTTAAAGCCAGAGCACAAACCATCATAAATGACAACAGGACCCGATGGCGGAGCTGCGCCTTCAAAGGCCTTACGATAAATCAATTGCATACCGCAGCGTTGGTGTGTAACTCTTATCAAACGAATAATATCGATAGCTCAATAAATTGCTGCATTCGCCAAAACGGCTTCTAAAAAATTGAATTCAATTCAGAATTTGTAAAAAAACCGCACTCGCATTAGTTTTTGAATCATCATTATTTAATTAACTCGAATCTTGACATATGAATCCGGTCCGTATAAGCTGATACCTGAATATTGCGCGAAAGCCATTGAATCCCCAGCAGGGGCAGCGAAACGGCATTCAATGGGGTTAGTCCGGGGCTCTCATCTGCAAGGCATTTAAAACACGCCAAAAGAGTATGATAGCTGAAAAAATGAAAATCACCAAATAAAAACAGCGCGAGATTCAACAAAAATTTTCCTGAATTTTTGAGCGGAGATTTCTGAATGAGCGATATTGATGATGCGCAGATTAAAGCTAAAATAGATGGGATTATGAAAGGCGTCAAAGACATTATGAAAAAAATTGACGCCGTAACACCAAAGGAAGAACCGGAGCCGGAGCCGGCCCCTGAACAGGGCGAAAGCCAGGACTCATCAAACGCGGACCCTGCTCAAAATGAATAGAAGGGGCAGGCCGGAAGCCGCAATCAGAGCGAATGGGATAACTGCTCGGTTAAAAATATAAGGCAAAAGGACAGGACATCATTAGGAGGCATCTATGGCATTAACGAAAAGCGATATTGTTGCCGCAGTTCATGAGCTTGGTTTTACAAAGAAAAAATCAGTCGATATCATTGAAACCCTGTTAGAAATTATTAAAAGCTCATTAGAGAAAAATGAAGATGTATTGATTTCCGGTTTCGGTAAATTTTGTGTCAAAGACAAAAATAAACGCCGCGGCCGTAATCCTGCAACGGGTGAAGACCTGATCCTTAGAGAACGACGCGTCGTCACATTTAAATGCTCGGGAAAACTGAGAAAAAAAATTAACGGCGGTTTCTAACGCTTTAAAATACAGATCTCAAAAAAAATCCCAATCGTAACGGGTAATGTTCAACCTGCCCGTATACACCTTCAAGGCAGCCTCCAGAACCGTTTCCGTCATGGAAACGGTTTTTATTATTTCCTGAACTGTGATTTTAAGGTGGGCACAGATCATTCTCACCGGTTTATTTTTTTTGTTACGTGTGCTAATTATGTGCAGTCAACGACCACCCGCACAGCTGGTGGCTTGGATTTTTCCGCCTGTAGGCGGGAAAAGACAGGGGCGCGAAGTGGCCCGGTCGATGCGGGTGAAATCGGGTGCGAAGCACCCGGTTTGGAAAACCCAATCAAAAATCTGGCCTAAACACATCGAAAGCCCGGTTGTCATCTGTATTAAAATATGTACTGATACAGCCACATTCGGACAGGGCGTAAAGGAGGCTATGAATGCGCGCAATCATCTCCGGGGTCGGACACTACGTACCGGACAAGATACTGTCAAATAGTGACCTGGAAAAAATGGTTGATACCAATGATGAATGGATTACCACCCGCACTGGAATAAAGGAACGCCGGATTCTGGATAAAGAAAAGGGCACTTCGTACATGGCCACCAAGGCCGCCCAGATTGTCCTTGAAGACACCAGCACTTCCCCTGAAGAGCTGGACTTGATATTATTGGCCACGGTAACTCCGGATATGCCGGTTCCATCAGCGGCTTCATTTGTTCAACGAAATCTGGGAGCCAGAAATAGCTGGGGATTTGACATCAACGGCGGCTGTACGGGGTTTATGTGTGCTTTAGCCACCGGTGCCCAATTCATTGAAAGTGGGCGCCATAAAAAAGTGCTGGTCATCGGTGCTGATAAAATGAGTGCGATTACCAATTACGAAGATCGAACAACCTGCGTGCTGTTCGGAGACGGTGCCGGTGCAGTGCTCTTGGAACCAAGTGAGAACGGGGATCTGGGGATCAAGGACTTTATCATGCATCTGGATGGCGCCGGGGCCGAATCTCTGTTGATTGCCGGAGGCGGCAGTCTCCATCCAACCTCACATGAAACAGTTGAAAAAAAAATGCACTATATCTGGCAGGACGGCAAAACGG
>JASFIG010000046.1:0-18553 GCA_050122795.1 Desulfobacterales bacterium | reverse complement strand
GTATCGGACGGCTTAAATTTTTGGCCGACCTCGGCGATAAAGTTCGGGTTGGCTGTCATCAAAGGCCCCTTGTTTAGCACCGCCATTTTATAATTGAACAATTGAAAGGGAATATTGTGAGCCATTGTGGGATGACCGACAAGAACGTATTCTTCCGGCGTCCGCACGTCTAAAATGTTAATCTTGCTCTGGTCGGCCTGCCACATGTCGAATGCTTCCCTGGCGGTCACATAGAGTCCCAGCACGGTCTGCTTCTGGGGAGGCAGGGATGGTTTTGCCAGTGACACCGGCAGCCAAACCATCAGTATGAACACAACGATCACTAAGAAAATTCTTATTTTGCGCATATCTTTATCTCTCCGGTTGCCTGAAAATACCGTCAAAAATTTGGTCATCAGCAGAAATGCATCGTGCTTTTAACTGTTTGTATTTTCTTAAAAGGTCTTTACCATTTTTTGATAAACGTGACCCCTCTTTGCGATCCGTGTGCACAATGCAGGTGTTCATGTGTTTTTCTGTTGCTTTAATTTTGCTCCAGACGGCTTTATACGACATTCTCATCAATCTGGCGGCCTGATTCATAGAGCCGGTCTGATCAATATGCTCCAGAATCCTGGCGCGGCCTTCTCCGATAATGATGTTGTTATCGGCATCCACAATCCACTGGCTGGATCTTAACTTCATTTGGGTCATAATCATTACCCTCGCAGTGTGTATGCTAAAATGGAATGAAGCTACTTATCCGATTTTTTTTCACAATTGGAATGATGGAATACTGGAAAAATGGGTAAAGCAAAAACGACGCAGTTCGATTTCATCGATGCCGTCCTCTTAGATCCCAATATTCCAACCTTCCATCATTCCATTATTCCAAGACCTGCTTTATCCCCCGATGGCGCGCATGGCGCGTCCGCAGGCATGATCACGTCCTCTGGTGTCCAGGCTGTGGCCGGAAGGTTTCTGGGCCACGGCCTGACTGAATATTCCGATCATATCGTTTTGAGTGGCCCCGTTTCTCAGAGCAGTTTTAATATCGATTTCTTCGTTTGAAAACAAACAGGTTTTGATTTTACCATCCGCCGTCAGCCGCAGGCGGTTACAGGAATCACAAAAGTGCCGACTGATGGGTGCGATAAAACCGACTTTGCCGATCGCACCCGGAAGCCGGCAGAGCCGTGCCGGCCCGCAGGAATCGGTGGCCGATTCGATTTGAACGCAATCAATTTGATGAATTTTTTTCCTAAATTCTTCAACCGGCACGAACAGTGATTCATAGTTGCCGCAGGCCGTGCTGTTGGTGGGCATCAGCTCGATAAAGCGAACATGATACGGTTTGCTGAGGGTCAAGGCTGCCAGATCTTCGATTTCATCATCATTGACGCCCCGCATGACCACGGTGTTGATTTTTATGGGGTCCATCCCGATTTGTTCGGCGCGTTCGATACCGGCCAGCGCCCGGGGAAGCCGGCTGTAGCCGGTTATTTTTTCAAAGCGTTCCGGCCTGAGGGTATCCAGGCTGATGTTGATTCTGCGCACACCGGCTTTAAACAATGGCTCGGCCATTTCCTTCAAATAGATCCCGTTGGTTGTCAGGGCCAGGCTTTGTAAACCACGCAGCCCGGATAGCATCCGGCAAAACTCGACCACGCCCTTGCGCACCAGGGGCTCGCCGCCGGTAATGCGGATTTTGGTAATGCCGGCAGCTACCGCCGCTCGTGAGACCGTAAGCATCTCCTCATAGGTTAAAATCTCAGAGCGGTCCAGATGATCGCGGCCTGAAAACGGCGTACAATAATAACATTTCAGGTTGCAGTGGTCGGTAATCGATATTCGCAGGTAGTCGATTTTTCGCCCGTATGCATCAATCAGTTCCACTTTTTTTAGCTCCATTTCCACATGAGGGTTTATTCGTTATTTGTTATTCGTTATTGAAAAGAGCGAAGATTTGAACATATGTAACGAATAACCAAAATCACTAAAAAAGTAAGATTATAGAAGCGGTATTAGGCATTAAGGTGTTCAAAAGCCATGATTCAATTTTAGAATTTTAAAAATATAACATGGTAAAAGCGATTTGAAAGACTTAGCTCGTTTTTATTTAGACTAGTGGTTAAAAATTAAAATTGATGTTTAATCCTTTGTAAGAAGACAATAAAATTGAAAATTTAAAAATATTTTGAGAAACGGTTTTAAACGCATAATTTGCGTTTGAGAGCAAGGCGCAATTCGGTTCAAAAGCGGAGCGTACACGATAGTACGCGAGCATTTTGGTTCGAATTACAACGCAGCCATCGGACGCAAGGTGAGTGTTTAAAATCGTTTCTACTTGCCGAATGGGCAGTGTGGGTAGACACACTCCTCGCAATCTTTGCACAAGCCCCCGTGGCCCAGAAAGGCCAGCTCTTTTTTGCCGATTTTCTCACCGGCTAAAATGCGCGGCAAAATCAAATCGAGCACGGTTATACGGTGAAACAGGCCGCATGCCGGCACCCCCAGCAACGGCACATCTCCCACATAAGCCACTAAAAACATGGCGCCGGGCAGCACCGCCGCGCCATAGTGCATTTCACCTGCTCCGGCGGAACGGATGCCCTGGCGGGTGACATCATCCGGGTCAACGCTCATGCCCCCGCTGAGCAGCAGCAAATCGCAGCCCCGGTCCAGATGGGAGCGGATGGCCGTACGGATCAGACCGGCATCATCCGGCGCAAAGGCCACAGCGGATATCTGCGATCCCAGCGCTCGAATTTTTTGGGTTAATATCGGCTCAAAACGATCTTCGATCAGGCCGTTGTAAACTTCATTACCGGTAATCACCAAACCCACCCTGGCTTTGCGCAGGGACTTGACGGTCAGCACGGCCCCGTTCTGACGAGCAATGGCGGCCGCCCGTTCGATGGGAGATCTTTTCATAATCAAGGGGATGGCGCGGGTGGCGGCCACCTGTTGCCCTTTTTTGACAAGGGTATGATTGTGAAGGGTGGCGCACATCACCTCATCGACCATATTAAAGGCCGCCAGAGCAGCGGGATCAGCGCCAAACAGCCCGTCTTTTCCAGCCAGCAGCTTGATCTTGCCTTCCCGCGGCTCGTCTTTCCAAACAATGCCGTCACCGGCCAGCGCAGCGGCCAATATGGCGGCAGCCTGGTCCTCATGGATTTCATCATCTTGCAGATCAATGACGTAGAGGTGGTTTTTCCCCATTTTCTGAAGTCTGCACAAATCATCATCGCAGACCGTGTGCCCTTTATGGAAGGCGGCGCCCTTAAATTCACCGGGACGAATTTCGGTCAGATCGTGTGCTAATTTAGTTCCGACAGCATCTTTGAGCTTAATTTTTTTCAGCATGACGTAACTCCGTGTGCTTGCGCATGAGCAGTTAAAAGAAAAAGTGAAATTTTACCACGAAAGCACGAAAGGGCGAAAACACGAAAAAGAAATAATTTTTTTATTTTCGTGCTTTAAAAACTTCGTGTTTTCGTGGTTAAAGTTTTTTTGAAACCTTTATGATTTCGGTTCAGCGGATAAATTTAATAACAATTCGTTTAAGCGATATGAGCGTCTTTGCGACTTTGCGTGACGCAGTTTTCCGGTTTCCAGTTCATATCCGGCCAGGTGACTTCACGGGCGCCTGAAAAATAGCTATCCTGTGCGCAGGGTTTGCAAAGCACCCGGTCGTTTTTGACGACCTCACGTTGATCGCGCACCACCTGGCCGCAGCGGCTGCAGGCGGCCCTATAGCGGGTGGGCCCGGGCATGTCGCAGTCATCTATTTTCACCTTGACCTGCTGGACGCGAAACAGCACACTGTCGGGCATGCGTTTGTAAGCTGCCAGCTGCTGCGGGTATTTCTCGGCAATTTCAGGTGCATAGGCAGCCGCCAGGTCGCGCGCCGCTTCGGTGGAGACCACGCGAAAGGCCTTGCCGGTTTCCAGGTTGACAAAGGTGGCCGCCATAATACCATAGTCCATAAATTTCAGTGAGCGCCGTCCCAATTTTACGCCGGTCACGTGCGCCACGGCATCGGCCGTGCAGCGGTCCATCTCCACGTAAACGATCAACTTTTTGATCTGGTCGTGGCGCCTGGGCTCAGTGAGCCCGATCAGGCGGCAGCCCAGCATGGCCATGCGCACGCCCACCACCTGCCCCGGGCAAAGATGGCCGTGAGCGTCGGCGGAACTTGCCAGCAATACCTCAAAAGGCTCCATGTTGGTCTCGTCCTTTCTTGTCTTGGTGCCGGTTAACAAATGATAGCGGTTAAAGGCTAAAGTTAAATAGTTGATTGGTTGAATGGTTAATTTGTCAGAGGATCTAATCCATTTTAACGAATCAACCACTTGACCAATTAACGAATCGACTAAACCCAGTGACCAATATCTAACAAAAAGTGATCAACAGCCAGAAACCCTGAACTTTGGAACCATGAACCCACTTCGTGGCATATGTTAAAATTAACATAACTGCAGGTAAAAAAATTCAGCTGTGCGCTTTTATATAGCCGTTAATGCCATTCGTGTCTTTGAGCTGGATCAACGCGACAGGTGGCTTCGTAGCATTTCCTCCATGAGGGGTCAAGAACCTTCCAGCACTTCGTCCACCCACCCCATGGCTGCGATCATGTTCGGGAAACCGATGGTGGTCAGTGACAATAAAACCACATGGGCGATTTCTTCCTGGCTGGCACCGGATTCCAGCGCCTTGCGGGTTTGCGACATCACCGCGCCCCGGGAACTGGCGCCAATGGCAATGCCCAGATTGACAAGGTTCTGGTATTTTTTTTCCAGTGGCCCGGATTCGCGGCAGGTTTTACCCAGCTGCTGAAAATCTTTGAATACTTCCGGAAACTTCGACTGAAATTTTTCATAAATTCTGGGAAGATACATGATCGCTCCTTTTCTGGAACCCATCTATAAAATGCGTCTCACGGCACATGTCGGTGTTGCGGTCCAGCTCAAAATGCTCACATGATTTGGGTTGAGCCCGTTGGCCCGTTAACCGGTTAGCCCGAAAAAATAAAATCAGATATTTCTCATTTTTAAACGGCCTCAACGGGCACAACGGGCACAACCGGATAACCTTAAAACGAGGTCACCTATTTTTGAGACAGGTTCCAATTTATTTACTTTAAGGATGCAGGGAAAATACATTTTTCTCTACACCCGGAGCGTATTTATTTCAATCTGTTTTTTGGGTTTAAAATACAAAGAATCAAGAACTTAGCAAACAATTTGGTAATTTTCCTGCAAAAAAGATTCGGTTGCTTTTGCGAGATTCGGGTAAAACGGATTTTCAGCATTTTCGATGATGTTTTTAGCAAATTCCGGCACCCAGGCCATGAGGTGGTCTTCCAGAAATGATTTCTGCTTCTGAATGAAACCCATGGCGGCTTCGGTGTCTGATTCGGCGAAAGCTTCGATCTCTTTAAAGATTAAATAATACATGAATTCAAGCTCAGCAGAAATGTGATCAGGGGCATCTTTAAAATTTTTGGCCGTGTCCAATCCTGCTTCCCGGTATCTGCTTCTGACGTCCAGGGTTGAGCCGCCCATCATTTTTCTTTCGCCGTCTAAATACACCGAGCCGTAGGGTGCGGCCAATAGCTTATATGGCCCCACAAACAGCTTTGCGAAATCGACTCTTATCTGGTCAAGATATGTACCGGCTTTGAATTGTTCGACCATTTTTTGGATCGACTCAGCCGCCGCTTTACACACGTCTGTCATGCTGAGCTCCAGCTTATCTAATTTTTCAGATAATCCCGGTTCCGGGCTAAAATAGCAGTCGCTCAACAGCCGAAACGCCTTCATTCGCGAAGATTCATGGTTCAGCAGGCTTTTTGTTTCCATGCTTATCCTCAGCTATTAGAATCTTGTGCTTGAGATGATGCGATGCCGGCCCGACAGCAGCCGGCATCGCATTTGTGGTGTTTTTCGCTTATTCCGGTACGTCTGACAATTTCAGTTTGCGTTCTCCCAGCGTGTATACCAACAGCAGGACGGCCAGGGCAGACGCAAATACAAACACTTCCCAGATGGTGGGCCAGTAACTGGCAAAGGTCGGTTGTCCTTCGGCCTTGGGACCCGTTGGCATCACCAGGCCGCTGAGCACCATTTCCAGGCGTCCGGCAAACATACCGACCAGGAACAAAGCCGCGGCTGTCACCTTGCCCCAGGTGGCCTGTCGCACCGCCGGCATGGCGATCAACGCCAGCGGAATGACCAACCCCACCCACAAGGCAATGTGGTACCACCCTGAGCTTAACATATGCCTGAATCCGGCAAATTCTGCTGCTGTCGCAGACGCGCCGCCGACGATCGTACGCCAGATGAAAAAAATCAACGCAAAAACCATAACAACACCAAAGAGCTTGCTCAGGTCGTCGTAAAGATTTCGGTCTCCTTCGCTCAGGGGGATTTTTGCAAAATGATGGTAGGCCAGGCTGAATAACAGTACGGCTGCCAGCGCGCTGCCGAATCCGGTCAGCGGAAAATACATGGCCAAAAAGTTTGCATTGTATGCCGGCCTTGCATCCGGAAGCCCAAAGAGCCATCCCAGTGCGGTGGAGGTGGCAATCGCAATGATGAATGTGAATATGCCAAGCCCCTTGCTGACCTGGGCCTTATGAATTTTGCGAAATGATAAGAGCAGCACAATCAAATAAAGCCCATAGAGCATCCCCAGCCACCAGAGGGGTGAGGCCAGGTTTGGGGAAAACAAGTAATAGACGACATTCCATGGCGATCCGAGATGCAAGAGCAGGCACGTAAAAGCCGCAAACAATACTGCAATTTCCAAAAAGGCGGTTCGCTTTTCAAGGGGCTGGTAGCGCTTGATACCAAATACCACGGGAATGGACGAGACAAAGGCAAGTCCTGAACTGGTTAGCGAGAAAAAGACATAGGCTGCGATGGGCATGGTCCAAACCAATATATCGGTCTTGGCGTACAGGACAAAACCGGTGCTAATTAGCACTCTGTAAGCGGTGAGCAGGCCCAGCAGAATCCCCAGCCCCAGTAGCCCGTACCACAATTGAACTTTAATTGATTTCATCTAGATGCCCCCTTTCGTTCTCTGATAGTGTGCGGGATTAAAACTGCGGATATAATAAACGTTGGGCTCGGTGCCGAGCCGCTCCTTCAGCCGGTAAGGTTTATATTTTCCCAGAAGCCAGTTTACCTTGCTGTCGGGCTTGTCCAGATCTCCAAATACCCTGGCATCGGCAGGACAGGCTTCCACACAAAAAGGTATCTCGCCAGCCTTGAGTCTATGGTCGCAAAAGGTGCACTTTTCAACCACTCCCTTGGGTCTGTTCTCCGGAAGCGTTTTGGCCCTGTCTGGATTGCTGTAGGGCGTTGCGTTTCCGTTGTTGACCTTCTGGGCCATTTCTTTAGGGGAGCTGGTGCCGCCCTCGATGACCGGCTTGGGATCCCGCCAGAACTTGTGCGGCTCTTGCCAGTTAAAATAGATCACCTCATAGGGGCAATTATACTGGCAGTATCGGCAACCGATGCATTTTTTAGGGTCGTGCATGGTGATGCCGTTATCCAGCTTGTACATGGCCTTTGTCGGGCAACCCGTAACGCATGGGGCGTCTGAACAGTGGTTGCAGAGCGTCGGTAAATAGTGGAAGCGCACATTGGGAAACGTGCCTGAAGTTTCGGTTATTTTATTTGACCAGTAGATGCCGTCGGGAACATTGTTTTCATTCCTGCAGGCAATGCTGCAGGCCCCGCACCCGACACATCGCTGTAAATCAATTACCATGGCATATTTAGGCATTGTTCACCTCCTAAACTTTTTCGATTTTAATGCGGGTGGTCGCATAGAATGCCGTGCTTCCACTCAGACGATCGTACTGGGCCGGGATGAGGTCATTGCTGCTGCCCCCCCGGGGCACTTTGCCGAATACTTTGGACGCTACGCGCCCATAGGCCCAGTGGCCCTGGCCGTAACACTTGGCGATCGTGCCCGGCCTGACGCCTTCCCACAAGCTTGCCGTACAGGTCAGGCTTCCGGTCGGAGACGTCAGTTTCACTTTATCGCCATTCTGGATGCCAAGTGGCCTGGCGTCTGCCGGGTTGATCTTGGCCACATCTTCCCAGGGCACATCACCGGGATCGAGATCCTTAAAATCATGATACCAGGTGCAGTTGGCCGAACGGCCCTCGCGGTTGAGCCTGGATTTGTAGTCCACATGGATGAACGGATATTCTTTTGCATCTCCGGCAATCAGCGGCTCTTCATAATGCGGCACGAACGCCATTTCACCCCGCGCTAAATAGTTACAGACCTCCAGAACATTGTCGACGGTGGTATTGTGCTTTTCGGCATGCTTTTCGAGAACATCCTTGAGGGTTTCGCTGTAGAATTCAAATTTTTTGGTTTTGGTTTTCATGTTCGACCATTTTTTGCGATATGGATAGGGGTCGGAATTCCAGACGCCGGCTTTGAGAAAATCCTCCCAGCCATTGAATCTGTCACCGCCTTTGTGTTTGGCCGGGTCCCACAGATTCTGGGTGGCATATTTAAGGGCATAGAGCGCAAATTCCTTTTCGTTGGTCGGGGATTTACCGGTTTCCGGATCCTTGTAAGCCTTGAAGTGATCGAGCAGGTTGCCAAACCCCCTTTCATTTAATTTTTCGGCGATCAGCCAGGGAATTTCGGTCTCATCGATCTTGTAGTCCCCCACCGGCTCGATGATCGGCTGCATGAGGGTCACGTGCCGGTATCCGTTCCCGATTGCTTTGACATATCCCCACTTTTCAAACATGTGATGGGTGTCGGGCAGCAGGATATCTGCAAACCAGGAAAATTCGGAAGCGTTGGTGGTGATGTGCACCAGAAACGGTATCTTGGCCAGGGCACGCTCCCAGCGCTCCGGCTGTGGACAGGAGAAGGCAAAGTTGTTCATGTAGCCGATGGCCACTTTGATTTCATTGGGGTCCGCGTTCAAAATGCCCTCAGCCGCATTGTTGGTGACCACACCGCCACCCGGTTTTTTGTTCAGCGCCGGAAACTCCAGACGGCCGCGATGATCTATTTTTTTGTGCTTTTTACCGGCTTTGGCAATCTCGTCCATAAAATCGTCGGGTTTCGGAAACTTGCTGGTATATTCCTTGTTGCTCTGTTGAGTGCCACCGGTGTTGTCTACCGCCCCGACGAGGCCATTCAATGCATGCACCGCCATGCTGGCATAAGCGCCGCGGGCCTGCATGCAGGGCCCGCCGCCCAGCCAGGAAATGGCGTGGGGTGCCGCCCGGCCGTAACCGACAGCCACGCGTTTGATCTGCTCTGCGGGCAGATCGGTTATTTTTGCGGCCCATTCCGGTGTCTTGTCTTTGAGCTCCAGGTTCCACCATTTCACAATGCCGTTGGTGTGTTTTTCTTCAAAAAGCGTCTCATCAAGATACTGGCCGGCTACAAAACGGTTATCGCCGTCAAAAAAGTCGCCGACAAAGTCTTTATACCAAAGCCCCTCGGTGAGCAGCACATGCGCAATGGCCACTGCCAGAGCTCCATCGGTGCCGGGCTTGAGCGGCAGCCACTCGTCGGCTTTGGCGGCGGTGGCTGACAGCCGCGGCTCGGCAATCGCAATCGTGGCCGAGTCAATCGCATCTCCCCAGACCGCGGAGTAATAAGAGACCTGACGGTTGGCCGCCAGGGGGTCCGCGCCCCACAATAGAATGTACCGGGCCCTTGTAACATCATATTGACGGTAGCCCCAGTAGGCCTCTGTGTAATATGGGCCGAATTTTTCCGCTTCAGCGCAGATGGCACTGTGGGAGATGTTGTTGGGGGAGCCGATGATTTTGGTCATGCGGTCATAGAGAACGTCACGCATGTACGAATAACGACCGCGCATGAGCATGTACTTGTGGGTTTCGTTGTTGTTTCTGAGCTCCATGATCTTATCGGCGATGGTGCCCAGGGCCTCGTCCCAGGAAATGGGCACAAATTTCGGATCTTCATTGCGTCCTTTTTTGGGGTTGGTCCGTTTCATCGGCGTTTTGATCCGATCCGGGTCGTACACCTGCTGCAACGCCAGATGGACGCGCGGACAACTTGCCTCACCGTTGACCTTTGAATTCGGATTGCCCCTAACTTTCACTGCCCGGCCGCCGACAACGTACACCTGTTTGGAGCACCAGGACGTACATCCCTGACAGGTGGCCGCTTTCCACTCCCCGGCGGCAGCGGAGCCGGTCTCGCTGGCTTCTGCCAGAGCCCGCAACGTCGGCTTGAAGGATGTGCCCAGGGCAATGGCACCTCCGGTGGCGGCTGAGGCTCTTTTCATGAAAGATCTTCTTGACATTTGAAAATCATTTAAAAAATCTCTCAGAATGCCTTCCGATTTTTTGTGTTTCATTTCCATATTGCCTCCCTTCCTAATTAACCTCCTTAAGTTTTAGCGGTCGTTATAGGACTGATTTGTTGTGGGTTTGGAATTCGCTTTATTTTCTTCAATCGAACGTAACCAGAAAAAAAGTTCGTCTGCATCAATTGGTCGGCTGAGACAGGCATAGATATGATAGCTAATGGCATCCCTCAATTCGGGGTGAATCGGCTGGCCGGATAAACAAAAAAAGTAGACACCCGGGAATTTCGCGGTGAAGTCTCTTATGATACGATTGTCGGCTGGGACCGTGTCGATATCCCAAAAAATGGCCCGGCATCCGGTGTCTTTTATGAGCTGATCCAAATTGAGGGCCGAATCCAGCTCAATGGCATTAAATTGGCTCTCTTCCAAAAGTTCGCAGAGCTCCCGGCGCTGTTCCTTGTTGGCATCGATCACCATAATCGCTTTTTTCATAGGCTCTCGTTTTGCTGGAACGAATCCGGCAGGGAATTAGGGAAAAATGACGGATGTCAGTGCCACAAAGTAGCAATCGTTATGCCAAAACTGAACCGGAATTGACCGAGACCCGTTTCAGGAGGAACAGCTCGGCAAGGGAAATTATAAGCAATTGATATTTTTATGAAAATAAAATTAGAGAGAGAAATGGGAAGTGAAAATATATTTTTCAGAGAAGTGTGCTCAACGCTCAGAATAGATATCAATTTGTTCGAATTGCAGACAGCAAAACCGGATATATTTTATATTGTATTTGATATCGTATGGTTAGCCGTGTACGAATTCCGGACACCTTTACAGGCCGCATACACTGACGGGTATGTCATGCCGGAAAGGGTATCGTCGGTGGTAAGCCAAATTATAATATGAGTTTAAATACTTGACATGATTTACAAATTTTAATTTTTTCTTGCCAGTTTTGTTGGCTGGTGCCCTCGCAAACAGTACCATTGATAAGCCAGCAAAGATCCCCGGAGTCAAACTCCCAGGCCGGGCATTGACGCCTCTGTTCAGGGGTGCATTTTTTTATTTCCCAGCATGGTTTTTTACCTCTGGCTTTTTGTTCGGATCTGAAAAGCAGAAAATAGAGCTGTCGCTCGACATGGACCGGCACGCTGCGCCAGCCTTGCTCGTAGCTGTGAACGGCTTTCAATGATGTCCCCAGCAATTCGGCAATCTGTTTTTGAGTTTTCTGTAGCCTTTTGCGATATTTTTTAAATTCGTTTTTATTCATAATTATTTATTTAGTGAATGGTGGGTTTATTAATTTGGTACTTTTTAATTTTTTCATACAGTGTGCTGCGACTGATTCCCAGCTGTAGGGCTGCCTTTTTTTTGTTCCAGCCGCACTCAGACAAAACTTCCAGCAGTAATTTCCTCTCATTTTCAAAAATGGTTCCCGGGGTTTCTGAAAAAACAGGCGCAGCTGTATCGCGAATCGCAGAGGGCAGGTCAGAAATTTCAACCGTGCTTTGCTTGGCCAAAACAGCCGTATGCTCGGTACTGTTTTCCAATTCGCGCACATTACCCGGCCAGGGGTAGTCCAAAAGCAGACGCATGGCCTCCGAGCTGAAATCCTGAATCTCTTTGTTCTGCTCAACTGCAAAGCGACGCAAAAAGTGACGCGCCAGCAGCGGAATATCATTACGGCGTTTTCTCAATGGCGGCAGGTGGATCGGAATCACATTGAGACGATAAAAAAGGTCCTCCCTGAAGCTGCCGTTTGCCACTTCCTTTATCAGGTCCTTATTGGTGGCAGCCAGAATTCTGACATTCACGCTTAATGTTTTTTCGCCGCCGATACGCTCGAATTTCTGGCTTTGCAGAACTCGCAACAGTTTAATCTGCGCTGAAGGCGCGATCTCTCCAATTTCGTCCAAAAATACGGTGCCGCCATCGGCCTGCTCGAAACGCCCGGTCTTTTGGCGGATGGCGCCGGTAAAGGCCCCTTTTTCATGGCCGAAGAGTTCACTTTCCAGCAGTGTTGCCGGATAGGCCGAGCAATTTATCACGACAAACGGTTTATCCTTGCGCGGGCTCTGTTGATGAATAGCCCGGGCGACCAGCTCTTTGCCGGTGCCGCTTTCTCCCTGAATGAGAACGGTGGCATCTGTGGGCGCGATATCCTCGATCAAGCGATAGATGTTTTGCATCTGAGGGTCTTTACCGATGATTCCGCTGAATTCGGCGGAATGCTCGATGCGGGTCCGCAGCTCACGTATTTCCTCTTCGTGGATCACCGACCGCCGAATCGCCCCTGCGGTCTGATTGACTATCAGATCAATAATATCCAGTTCTTTGATGACACAGGTACAGTTCACGGGGCAGGCGATCAGCATAGCTCCCTGCAGCTGATCTTCATGAAAGAGTGGGAAGCTGACCAACTGTTTTACGGACTGAAAAGGTTCCGGCAGCAATAAGGTGAGGGCAGGATCGGCCGCCAGAAATTCCATTTTCTTGATTCTGGACAAAAATTCGGCAGCTTTTTGAAAGGCGGTTTTATCCAGGGTTAAAGATGCATTTTCAGACTGCAGGAAGATATTTTCACGGTTGCTGCTTAAAATAAGCAGACACATATTTTTGCAGGTTACGATGCCCTGCAGTTCTTTGATCAGATAGCGGCACACGTCCTGCAGATGGGTCAGTGCTCCGATCTCCTGGGCTATGGTAAATGAGGTGCGCGTTTGCCGGTGGGCGCGATCCAGCTCCATGGTTTTTTCTTTTAGACGCTGGGTGTAATCTTTGATTCCGGCGACCATATGGTTGAAAGCCATGGTCAATTTGCCAACCTCGTCATGACTGTGCAATTTTACCGTAACATCAAGATTGCCGGCATCGATTTTTTCGGCCGCCTCGGCCAGCACAGCCAGTGGATCGGTTATGCGTTTGATAAACAACAGACTTCCACCCAAAGCCAACAGAAGAATGGCAAGCGTGAGTCCGCTCATCTGCAACCACAATTGGAATACCTGATCTCGATAAGGTTTTTCTGACACCCCAAGTCGCAGCAGCCCGGCCTTGCCTGAAAATATCGGCCAGGCAATGTCCAGGTATTTATCTCCCTTGGTAGAGACAATTTCCTGGAAATTGCCGTAATTATCCAGCACGGCATGGTTGGCCTCCAGCAGCTCTAATGGAATACCCTGGCTGAAGGTATGTGCCAGGACCTGGTTGTCCCGAATGATAAACAGATAGGCGACCATAGGATTGCTGCGCATCTTGTAGTCGAGCATTTTCTGAAGAGCGACCAGGTCATTGGTCAGAATCTTGTCAGTGGCATCGAGTTCGACCGCGTGGGCCAGGTTTTCGGCCTGGGCGGACAAGGACTGGAACATACTGCTGCTGTACCGCTGAGTGACGAGTGTTGAGATGAGCAATCCGCTGCCGATGACCAGCAACGAGACCGCTAAAAGGAGTTTGCTTTTCAAGCTTAGAGGCCGCATCGAGTTATTTCTCCAAGGAAGCAATTTTTAGCTCTATTCTGCGGATGCTGTCGTACCATTCGTCCCGGGGAGGTGTAAAACGATCGATCATCAATTCAGAGAGAATTTTCTGCCCGCGCAGATCAAGATGCATGGCCAAAAGCACTTTGCGAATTTCATCTTTTAAATCCGGTGCGAAATCAGGAGATGCGACAATGGGTGGTATTCCATAAGGCTCTGATTTACGGATAATGCGGGTTTTGGATGTGAAAATCGGGTTTTTCCGGTGGTAATATTCCCAGATCAAGCTATCGATGGCAGCCCCGTCCACCAGGGATTTGGCGACAGCCATGATTGAGTTATCATGACTGTGAGTATAGATCGTTTTGCTGAAGAACGTTTCGGGGCGCTCCCCCATCTGACTGATCCAATAGGTGGGCACCAGTTTACCGGTATTGGACTCCGGATCGGTGAACGCAAAAATCCTTCCCCTGAGGTCTTCAATATTGCGAATGCGGCTGTCCTTGTTGACAATCAAATAGGATTGGTAAAAATGGCTCCTCTGGACCTCCGGAGTGGCCAGTAGCTCAAATCCAAACTTTTCTTTACCGACGACATAAGGTCCCGAGCAGATAAATGCTAAATCTATTTGACCGTTACCCAGCAATTCATTGATTTCACCATAAGTTTTGCGCTGAATAAACTGAACGTCTCTACCGAGATGACGTCCAATATAGTCTAAAAGCTGCCGGTAATAGACAAACGTGTCCTTAGGGGAAATCATGGCAGCTACGGCAACTTTTATAGTGCTATTTTGCGACGGCTTTTTCCCCGGCTGCTCAACGACAACCGTTTTGGAAAAATCAACGACCCGTATATCGGTCTCAGAGCCGCAAGCATATAACCAAGACAGAGCTGCACAGATAACAAGCCCTGCTAGAAAAAGATGATTTTTAATGATGAATCTAAATTTAATGTCATCCATAAATATCCTCGTTTACGAGGTGGTCTTGACGTCTGAGAAAGGCAGGCACTCTATGCAGGATTCAGATTAATTGATAGAATTGACGTATAATGATATTATTGCCACATCGTGGTAGGTTGTGTCAATAGAAATTTCGGCTAGGATATCAGCAGAAAAGACTTGCGGCTGAATCGATGCAGCACGGGGGTGCCCATGCCGTGGCGAACCGCTTTGATGATGTTGTCACGATCGAGCGGTACTGTGCCGGCCAGCATATGGACGGGCAGATGCCCAAAGGCTTCTGCCACCATGGGAGTGCTCGGCCCCAGCAGAGCGGTTTTTACCTTTTCATGCAGGTGGCTTAGGATCTCTTCGGTGGTATTGTTGAGGATGGACGTTGAGGTTAAAAGCAATACATCAGCCCAGTTGGCCAGTTTTTGGTAGAAATTTTTACGATCACCCAGACCGCGCGAGACATCCAGTATTTCAAGGGGGATCTTTTTTTCCCCAAGACGCTTGACCAGCGGCCCGAAATAGCCCACCATGGCTACGTTGGTGTCCGGCTCGAGGCCAAACTCCTTAAAAAGGATGGCGTTGTCTTTATCCTCGGGTAGCTTCAGCGCATTTTCATGGTTAAGGGCGTTGACCAGGGCTAAGGCCATGCTTCTTTCAAGCGGCTGCTCACTTTTAATTTTTTCCAACAGCGCTGCCGCCGGCCGGCTTTCATAATCGGGGGCTTCGTTTAGCGCCATGCAGGATTTTTTATTTTCAAAATAGGTGTAGGCCATTCCGATGCCGCCGGCGGTCGTCACCACCGCGGTATACCCCAGCCCCAGACACAGCAAATCCACATTTGTTTTTCGGGCGTTGTCGATAAAGTGGTTAAAAAGCTGATCGTTGAGGAGCATGGCTAACCTTTCTTGAACCCATCTCAAAAATACATCCAACGCTCAATAGCAGTGTTACCGACCTCCTCAAAATGCTCACATACTGCCGTGTATGCTGCGCTTTTTCGTCGGCCGGTGCCTTGCTCTTGAGCATGATCTACTATTTTTGAAATGGGTTCATGTCAAAGCGGGGTATCCACCTGCCCGTTTGTTCTCGATAGGCGATGTAGGCCTGTCCAAATTTGGCTTCCATCAGCTTTTCTTCGAAACCGGCGATATAATTATAAAACAGAACGATCACCACCAGCAGTGCCAGACAAAATAGGGACGCAGTGGAAACGGTTAATCCCAGGTAAACCAGAATGCTTCCCAGATACAATGGGTGACGCACATAAGCAAACGCGCCGCTTGATAGGATTCTGGCGGGACGCTGTTCTCCGATGACAGCTTCGTGGCCGGATTTGAAAAGAAAAAAAGCGACTACCAGCACTGTAACCAGAAAAAATAAGCGAATCACAAGAGGAATGCTGCTCGCTAAAAAAGTGGAACGATGCAGTACAAATGAATCCAGGATCCATGTGATCAGAAACGCGCCGAACAAAATCAGCTGCCCGGCGTCACCCAGAGGATGTTCACCTTTTTTAGCCTGCATGTTCAGCTCTCATTCGGGTCAGTATGTCCCGGGCCGCATGGCCGAATATCATCGTATCGATTCCCACCGCGACCAGCGAATATCCCTGATCCAAAAACGGTGTGGCGGCCTCGACCGTGATGCCGATAATCCCAATCGGTTTTTTGCGTTTCAGGCAGGCTTTGCGCACCCGATTGATATATTCCTGGACTTCAGGGTCATCTATTGCGCCGGGTTTGCCCAGACTGCCGGAAAGGTCATACGGCCCAATTAAAACCGCATCGACACCTTCAACCTTTAGAATCTTTTCGATCTCCTGTGCGCCTTTGACGTGTTCGATTTGAACAATAACAGCTACCCGGTCATTGGCATTATTCATGTATCCGGCAACATCGAGCCCGTATCCATGTGCGCGTGCCACCCCGATGCTTCTTTCTCCGGTCGGCGGGTATTTGACCCATTTGACCACCTGTTCGGCAATCTCAACGCTATCCACATGGGGTGCGATGATTCCCGGAGCGCCGATGTCAAGGGCCTTTTTGATATACACTTCGTTGCTGGTCGGGACGCGAACGACACATGCACAGCGTTCTGCGACGGCCTGCAGAATGCCCTGGATGTCTCCCATCTCCATCGGTGAATGCTCGGCATCGATCCAGAGCCAGTCAAAGCCGATATCCGCTAAAATTTCAGCCAAGGCGGGATTCGGCTGGGTAACGATGGTGCCGATCAGTGTTTTGCCACTCAACAGTTCTTCCCGAAAACTCAGGTTCATAACACTCCTTTTGGCAATCGCAGGTGAAGATCTTCCAAATGAAGCCCAACGTGCTCATATGCCCAGACGATAAAACGCTCGAGCTTGCCGTGGCCGTGGAACGCATGCCGCCCCTCACGATCAAAATCAGCATCAGTCATGGATTCAACAATGGCAATCGTATCATTGCGGACCGATCTGAATTCTGCGATGAGCTCAGCGATCGGTTTGCCGTCAAACTTTTTAGGCTGGGTAAGGTTGAAACGCTCAACATCAAACCCTTCCGGAGAGCCGGGACCACCGGATAAAATATTTTTAAACAGCCACTGCATCGAGCGCTCGATGGTGATAAAATGCGCCAAAACCTGCTGCACCGTCCATTGCGCCCCATCCTGATAGACCTGAATGCACAGTTCATCAGACGATAAAGACCTGAAAAATGCGATGGTATCTTCCAAATTTGTATTGAGTTCGGCAATGATCGGAGTGCGTCGGTCATTCATATATGTTCTCCAAGAATTAAGATTCAACGTAGCGATAATTTCTAGCGGGTATCTATCAGTCAAAAGGCTGCCAAGCAAATCAATTTTACTCGGCAGCGACCATTTGGGCACCCGTCAACGCATTTTGAACCGCTTGATCTGCATATGCCTTTATCCGGGGGCGTATCTTGTTGAGTTCGCTCTGCGGAATATTTTTGATGTTCGCCGGCCAGGTGAAGTCATCCATTCTTGCTCTGGTCATTGTCGGGCTGCCGGCGCCAATCCGGACGACCGGCTGGGTCGTTAAAACCACCACCCGGATCTGGGCATAAGGATGCACCCAGCTGTTTCGAATGCCAAAGGCACCCAGCACCGTCCGGCGAGTAAATAGCCCATAACCCTCGAGCACAACCGGATCATCGTGTATTTTCCAGCGACTATTGCCTCTGAAGCTTTGGACGATAATGACCACATCCAGATCATGGCCTTTTGCCTGGATTTCTATAAAGTCGACCAAATCCTGTGGAATCCTTCTGCTGTTGGCTGCCGCTCCAATTGGAGCCGCAAGCTGTTTCAAGCGGGATTGGACCTGCGGGGATTGAACCGGTACAACCACAAAGCGCCGGTCCCTTTTTAAAGCATCTGTTAATTGGGTGTTTACATAAGCCGGTATATCCCACTCAACATTAATTCGCCTCTCAAAGCTATTTACCCGTTCGATGCTAACATGCCGGTGTGTCAGGTAGGGTTCCAGGTTGTTGAAGATGCCAACCCGCGTGCCGTCCTGAAAATCTGGCTTTGGTCGGGGGTCGGAAGCACATCCGAAAAACACAAAAAGCACCACCAGACATGCACTAAAGTGCCGAATCATGAATCCTCCTTTGCCACTTTCATTTTACCTCCGATCAATTGGCGATATTTTTTTCGGCCCGTTATCCTCCCGTAACAAAATCCGACTTTAAAATTTGGATTTCAATACTTTCTCCGGCAGTTAACGCTTCCCAGCCTTCCGGAATAATAATCAAAGCATCTTTGCGCGCCATTGAGACGAGCCGGCTTTTG
>JASFIG010000045.1:0-18733 GCA_050122795.1 Desulfobacterales bacterium | reverse complement strand
GCTTTAATTGACTCGAGTCCAATGTCTCCAGCGGGCTGCTCGGTTTTGATTTTTGGGGGAGAGCCCGGGATTTGTGGCCAAACGCAGGCGCAAACGGATCGATCGACCAGTTTTCATGCATTGAAAACGAACTGACGGATGCTGAATCTTTCAGAGCGGGTGCTGACGGTTGGTCCGCCGATTCTTTCCTGGGTGCCGGTACCGGTGAAATTTTATTTTTTACGGTTTGAGACCATTGAGTGGCCTCTAACTTTTTCGCGCTGAAATTGTTGCTGTCCAGCACGTCGAGTCTGGAAATTACAATCATAAAACAGACCACTGCCACCGGCGCCGCAATGATTCTGAGTGTCGTAAATGTGCCGCCTATTATTTTCCCGATTAACGAAGATTGCGACGGCTGGCCAATGGCATCCGATAGCGCGGGCAAGACTCTCGGCGGGTTTTTGGCCAGGTCCTGGGATTCGATTTGAGCCGTGCGGGTATCGAGAATCAGGTCCATACAGGCACGGCAGCTTTCTAGGTGTGCCTCCATGGTTGGCTGCACATCCGGCGTCAATTCTTCATATGCATAGGCGATGGCCTGTTCGGAAAAGGGGCACTCGCTGAGCGCTTTGTCATGCTCTTCTGCATACCCGTCCCGCAAGGCTTCCAATAATTGTGATGACGTTTTTTCCTTATTCATATTTTTTTCAATCATCTGTTTTCCTGTCCCGCTGATTGTTTAACAACCACCAGGTCCTCCGGTTATAGTCGTATGTCGCAATCCTAAGGTGACAATAAGCCCCCATATTCTTTAGCAATTCAATAAGTCCTGATAATCCAGTCCGTTTGTATCAAGGCACTGACTCAATACGCTTTTGAATTTAGCCATCGATCCGGTTTCTTTGCGGGTAAATTGTTTCTTGATGGCATCGACTTTGCGCTTCAATGCTTCGGGATCTGCGCTTTCCCCATTTAATTCCCGTGCCGCCATCTGCTCATAGCTCAAACCCTCCAGATTCATACGGATAAGGTTGGCGTCTCGAGGTGATTGATCCGACAGCTGAAGCAGGGCTTTTTGGATCAATTTACGCTGTTCTTTTGCCATTAATTCCGCCTCCGGTGTTTGTTGGGTGTGGCTGTGATCGTACGCATCATTTTCATGCGTGACCGGTTCCGCTTTCCGTTCCCGCTCGAATTTACGGTTGGCATCGATAATTCTTCTGTTCAGGATAACTGTCAAATACGTCTGCAACGATGCGTTTCCTTTGTATTTGCAGATGGCTTTACCGTTTAACAGTTCGAGCCAGAATTTTGAAAGCACGCTTTCAATTTCTTGCGGATCCCTGTCGAACAGACGATGGCGGGCGAAGGCGACAAACAAATGCGCGTACCGATTGTACAGCTCCATGATCGTATTTCGATAGCCGGCACGCAGCTTGCGGCAGATTTCCTGCCCCAGGTCGTAATCCATATGTTTAGGATGCTTTTTCATAAAAGACTTCGCGAACCCTTGCCGTCCGAAGTGTATCCGCCGGCTGCCCGGCAGTGGAATCCGGTTTATGGTCAATTATATCGGCTGATTAAAGGTTTAACTTGAGCAGGGAATGAGTAGTGCGAGCGTCCTAAACGCATGCTCAAAAAGGGTGACTGGAAGGGATGGGGGCAAGACAGATAGGGCGGTTTTAGCATCGAAAACCCGGTTGCTATTGTAAGCAGTTGAAAAAACTAAAGTAATTTGGCTTGAAAGCCGATAATACACATAATCGGCCATCTTACGGCCCAATATTCTTACAGGGATAAAGAACATGCCTGTTTATCAATTTATCTGTAAAAAGCACGGTGGTTTTGAAAGAATAACCATCAGGGCGGAATGGGACGACATCCGCTGTCCCAAATGCGGTGCTAAACCCCAAGTGGATCAAAAATGCAATTTAGAGCGCAAACGCTCCGTTAAAATTCCTCTACATCCCGCTGTTCAGTTAGTAAGGTCTTGAGCACATCCTCTTTGCCGACGATTCCAACAACTTTATCTCCCTCTACAACAGGCAGCGTGTGATACTTTTTGTCGACCATTAATCGGGCAACCTCATCAATATCGGTATCCGGGCCGACCGTTACGGGGTCGGGTGTCATGGCCTGCTTTACCGTTAAGGCCGCTATCTTTTCAACCTCTTTGTCGATCCGCTTCATGGATGATAACGGTATAAAACTTTCCAGTAAAGTAAACACAGATGGGATGGGAATACTTTTTTGCTGGACGACCAGATCACTCTGACAGAGAATGCCGACCAGCCTGCCGAACGCATCGACGACCGGCAGTCCGTTAATGCGCCTTTCCAGAAGAATTTTAGCGGCTTTCGTGATCTCCGTGTCAGGGGAAACCGTGATGACCTCTTTTGTCATGATATCACTTGCTTTCAGCATGGTAACATTTCACCCCTTTCAGTGATAAAGTTAAGCGAAAACGGTTGAACAGTAAATCAATGCTTTCCCGCCGCAGGTAAAAGTAAATCTAAATCTGGCTTTTTTTCATATGAGTTTCTCCAGGACGATTCGGGTGGCCCATCGAAAAAATACCCTGATATATCGACCGCCCGCTAAAACCATACCCGCCAGAAAGACCAGGTGAGCGATGATAAATAAGATGGGACCACCAATGATTATGATCAGGGGCTCTTGCCGGGATACAGATAAAGCGCCGATGAATCCGACCGCCGGCAAGCCAAGGATGTAACTGCAGCACATTAGAAAAACGCCAACAAAAATTCGAGCTGTGGGCTTCTCTTTTAACGCACCCAGATCGGCTCGATCTTTTATGGCCTGGCTGGCAAATTTTGTTTGGGCGATGCGGTTGGCTATTTTTCTTGTGATCTGCATGGAATAAAGCCCTCAGAGGACTCATGATGCTTTGTGGTTGAAAACAGCAGACCGGCTGAACTTTATGGCCGGGGACTCATAAAGTGTCAGGCCCGACGCCTGGGCGAAAGCCACAATTTCCCGGAAGCGTTTTGATGAAACATGAAACCGGGGCTCGGCAATCAGCATTTTTCCATCCGGCTTCAGGCATTCAACCATCTGGCGGAAAATTGCCTCGGGCTCCAGGACTTCATGCACCATCCAGAAGGCGAGAATAAAATCTACCAGCGTGCTGATCCCAAGATGGTTCGGCTCACTTTTATGCGGGCGGATGATGCCGGCAAGACCGGCTTTCTCAGATCGTTTTTGCAGCGTTGCCAGCATCTTCTCCTGGACATCAGCTGCGATGACACACCCCTTATCGCCGACGATCCTGGCAAGGCCAATGGTAAAGAACCCCATCCCGCAGCCCACATCCAAAACCGTCATCCCTCTGGCGACATATTCGGCCAGTATTTTTTCGGGTTGATGAAAAAGGTTTCGCAAACGGTTGTCAAATGTGTATGCAACCCACCATGGACAGATATGGCCACCCATGCAAAGCGTCCTTCCTACCCACTTCAACTACCACTGATGGGATTAAATGATTTAACCCTTGAACCGTTCAACTCTTTTTGCAGCCAAACGGGTTTATATTGAATCCTGTGAAATCGTTTGTTAAGGTTTTGCAACAGTAAAAGAAGACCGATGATTGCCGCAAAAAGAGCGGCATTTCGTGTTAAGTTGCTGCAAAGGGGCTATTTTAATGACTGCACTTTATATTGGCATCATATTATTGCTCGGCATTTTTCTCGGATATCTGTTCAAATCGATGCTATCAAAAGCCGAGCAGCAGTCTAACATTCCGCTTCCGGCACCTGCAAAGCCATCATCGAAGAGCACGACCTTGCTCTATGATCTGGCTCAGCGCATGATGGGCTTTTTCGAGCAGGCCGCCCATCCCAAGGACCTTCTGCAAAATACCACCTTTCAGCAGGGCGTGCAAATGCTCTCTTCCGGGCAGTACTCAGACGACCAGCTGATCGAATACTACGCCGGCCACAATGTGCCCATCGGCTGCATGGCGCTGGAAGCGCTGAGCCAGCGAACCTTATCCGAATTCACTATCGATCGTATCATATCACATTTTGGCAGCCGTTACGGCTGGACCCTCTTTTTCGCTTTCCGTTTGCTGGGTACAGCCGACATCAAGCCTGTCGTCGGTCCCGCATTGCTCAAAGCGCCGGAATGGTGGAAAGAAGACCAGCTGATCTTGCAGATTTTAAGAGATTTTATCAACCTGCGCCTGGCAAGCGACGAAGGCCTGACCTTCGGCGCCCTCCTAAAAGATGCCGATTCGCAGCAGTTGAATGAGGTTTCCGACTTGATTGGTGCCCTCGACCATCCCGGGCTTGAACCGCTCAAGGCAGAAATCCAGCAGGCTTCGGATACGAAGGTGGATCGTGAATACCTCAAGGCGGTGGGTCGCCTATGGGAGCCGCTGGAGCCGGACCCCTCGGTGCATGTCAGTGAAGAAATGCAATCCATCCTCAATCGGATGGAGCAGTCCGTCACAGGCGACCCCTGCCGGTCGGTCCTTTTAACCGGTGATGCCGGGGTCGGCAAAACAACCCACATTCGTGCCCTGGCGCAGCAGCTGGCCGGCAAGGGGCTCGTGTTTTTTGAAGCCTCGGCGGCAGATATCATTGCCGGCCAATCGTATTTAGGCGAGCTGGAGAAGCGTTTGCTTGAGATCATTAGGAACCTGGGCCGCCGGCGCGGGATCGTCTGGTTCGTTCCCGGTTTTCACGAGTTGATGTATACGGGCCGCCACCGCTACAATCCGGCCGGCATTCTGGATATGCTCATGCCGTATATCGACAGCGGCGCGATAACCCTTGTCGGCGAGGTTCGGCCGGCGGCGCTTGAGCAGATCACGCGCGAAAATCCACGCATTAAAACCAGCTTCGACATGATTCATGTTGAAGCGTTGGATGACCATCAAACGCTGGTGCTGGCCGAAAAATGGGCCGCGCTCCAGACTGTCCGCGACGGCCGGTCGCCGCTGATTGAAAAGGAAACACTGCTGGAAGCGCAGCAGATGGTCAAACAATTTTTAGGGGATAGCACCGCTCCCGGTAATTTGCTCGATTTTTTAAAGATCACCTGCCAGAGTCTGTTAACCGAAGGGCAACCCGTACGGAGTTTAAGTGTCGATGATCTGTATCGCACCCTGTCTCATATAACCGGCCTGCCGCGGACCATTCTCGATGAGCGTGAAGGGCTGGACATCAGCGATCTGCGAACTCTTTTTCAGCAGCGCGTGCTGGGGCAAGCCGAGGCGGTGGACTGCCTTGTGGAGCGCATCGCCATGATCAAGGCTGGATTGACCGATCCGTTGCGTCCCCTGGGCGTGTTCCTGTTTGCCGGCCCCACCGGTACCGGGAAAACCGAAATCGCCAAAACATTAGCCGAGTTTCTTTTCGGTTCTCCCGAGCGTATGATTCGTCTGGACATGAGCGAATTCAAGATCGCCGAATCGGAAGACCGCATCCTGGGAAGCGCCTTAAAAGACGGATTTTCAGGCGCCGGCGCGCTGGTCAATGAAATCCGCAAACAGCCCTTTTCCGTTGTCTTGCTGGACGAGTTTGAAAAAGCCCACCCCAACATCTGGGATCTGTTCCTTCAGGTGTTTGATGATGGCCGTCTTACCGATCGGCAGGGCAACACCGCTAATTTTCGCTATGCCATTATCATCCTGACCTCCAACCTGGGGGCCACCATCAAACCCGGCGACGGCATTGGATTTAATCCTGACGCCAGCTCCTTTTCCATGCATCAGGTACAAAAAGCCATTGGCAGCACTTTTCGGCGCGAGTTTGTCAACCGCCTGGACCGTGTCGTGGTATTTCACCCCCTCAGCCGATCGGTCATGCGTGAGATTCTTTTCAAAGAGCTCGACAATGTATTGGACCGCCGCGGGTTTCGCAATCGCGAATGGGCCGTGGAGTGGGAAGAATCGGCCATCAACTTTCTATTGGATAAGGGCTTTACCAGAGATCTGGGCGCCCGACCCCTGAAGCGCGCCATTGAACAGTATCTACTATCACCATTATCCATGACCATTGTCAATCACCAGCATCCCGAAGGCGATCAATTTTTATTCGTCCGTTCGGACAGTAACAGTATTGAAGTCGAATTTATCGATCCGGATGCGCCACCCGGCGTTTCAGAGGATAGCGAGACCCTGCAGCCGGCCGAGGAGGAAACCTTTCTGACACCCGGCGTTAAAAAGATGATTCTGGCACCGGAGGGGTCAAAAGCCGAAGCCGATCACCTGGAAGAGATTTATTCAAATATCAACCAATCGGTGCAATCGCCCGATTGGCAAGCTTTAAAAAGGGAAGCTTTGCAGCAAATTGCCGATCCTGACTTCTGGCAGAGACCGGACTGCTATACGGTGCTCGGACAGGCTGAATTCATGGATCGCATTGAGGCCGCTTTTAAAACCGCCGGATCCATGTTAAACAGGCTTAAAGGCCCGCGGGGAAAGGCAAAACGGATCTATTCCAGAAAAGTGATTAAGCGGCTGGCTGAACAGCTTTACCTGCTGGCCGAAGCCAATCAAAGCCTCAATCAAAAGCTTCCCAAGGATGCCTACCTCATGATAGAATCCGGGACAGCTTCCGCCCAGTCCCCGGATGCCGATGATCCCTTCATTCATAAACTTCAAGAGATGTATCAGCAATGGGGCCATAAAAGACGAATGCGCCAGGACCTGCTTCAGGGCCTTGAATCTTCAGGATCGGCCTCAGGATCGATTATTTTGGCGTTCAGCGGGCTGGGTGCTTATTCCATTCTGAAACCCGAAACCGGTCTGCACGTGCTGGAAATTCCAAAAAAAGGCAGCGCCTATGACCGTGTTAACGTGCGGGTAAAAGTAGTGGGGCAGCCCGAAGCGCCGATTACCGGAAACAAAAACCAGCTGCATCAGGCTAAAAGTCTTTTTTCAGCAGAAGAAGCCGCCAAGGGCATCGTTGTGCGACGCTACCGCCGCGAACCCTCACCTCTTGTGCGCGATGCCGTGCGAAATTACCGTACCGGCCTTATCGATAGAGTGCTGGGGGGTGATTTCGATCTTTTTGGCTAAGAAAAAATACAGTAACATTCCACAGCAAGAACCAAAGTCGAGGCTTTTTTAATTAGCCCCCAGCCCTGAAAATGAAACCTTTGAACCTCTGAACGCAGAACTTTGAACCTTATTAATCCTTGACAAAAGACTGCAGCACCGCGCGCTGCCAGGTTTCATTGTACCCATCCGCTGCTACCGTGCCGCTGGTGCGCTGCTGCTGGGAAAAGCTGATGCGCACAAAATCCCGGAAGCGCTTTTCGACCTTTTTGCGCAGCGGCACGCACAGCTGATCGTACATGACATCATCGACATCGCTGAAGTCAAAAAATATGGCCAGGTTGTTGACGATGCTGTTGACCGTGTTCTCCGGCACATTTTGAGTTTGAACGGCGGCCATTAGCTGGTTGGCCACATCCACCAGGCCGTGGCGGATGACTTTTTTAATGCTCTGCAATTGATCGGCCGTCCAGAACATGCGGTTGCGGTCCATGCTCAGCTCGCATTTATCCTGACCCATCAAATTGATACGGCTGACGACGTGCTGGCGCGCGCCTTCGGGGAGTAGCGAATTCATCTGGGTCACAAATATGCCGTCCTGAAACACGGACACCCCGCCGCTGGCGGTTTCCAGAGCATGGATATGGTCACCCAGATTTTTTGCGCCCAGCCGCACGTAACCTTCGGAGTCCTTAAAATCCAGCGCGGCGAGAAAAACCGGGCCGGTGCTTTGAGTGGTATCGTAGGCCAGCTGCTCGCAGCCGATGGTGGTGGTAATGCCGCGCTCGTCTCTGAGGCTGACCGGGATCTTCAAAAACCGAATATTGGTCTTTAGGTACCCGGCAAATTCCAGGCTGCGGCAGTATTTCATTTTTGATTTTTTCAAATGCAGGCTCACCTCGGTGCCTGCCGGAGAATCCGCCTCCAAAATCCTGACGTCGAAATAATCCCGTAGGCCGCTGATGGTGATCACCAGCCCCGCAAAACCGGCTTTGCGGGTTTTGATCACAATTTTTTCGGCCACCAAAAAGCTGGACAGAAATCCGATCCCGAATTGACTGATAAAACCAAAGTCAATCCGCGTGTCCTGATTAATGTCTTTGATCTCGTTGGATTGGTAAAAGGAGATACCGATAGCCAGAAAATACTTTTCGATCCACTGGCGGGTCATGCCGACACCGTTGTCGCGCATTTTGATCACACTGATGTCATCGCTGAATTCAATCGAGATGACCGGCGAATAAGAATCATCAAATAGCCTGCGGTAGTTGCAGGCGTCCACGGCGTTTTGAATCAGCTCGCGCAAAAACACGCGTTTGTCCGCGTACAACCGGTTACCCATAAACAGCTGCAATCCGGCAGAGGAATCGACGCTAAACTTCAGATCAATGGGTGTGTAGCCATCGGGTTCGATTTCATAAATCACCTCGGAATACAAAAAGCGCGGGCGGACCCGTTGATTTAGGCTTTCGAGCTCTTGCTGCACCCAGCGCTCGTGGTGTTTTAAGGCCCGGTGAACCTCAGGGTCACTGCAGTCGATTTTGAGTCGGATCGTGCCGTTTAGATACGGGTGGGGTCCGACATCGGCTACACTGAAATATTCTGTCAGCCTGTCAGGCGCAAAGCGGTCTTTTTTCTGCAGGCGGCTGTATATCTGCGAAAGTGTTGTCGCGGCCGTCAGATCCAGCGCTCTGGCCAGCTGCAGACATGCGGCTAGCAGCGGCACGTTGAGCGCCAAACCATCAATGGCAACCGCCGACGGATTGCTGCCATCATCGCTGCCGGCCTGCAGACAGACCCGGGCAATGGCATCGGCCAGGTGTGCGTCTGCGATGCCCAGTTTGTGCCATTCGGTGCGGATCAATTCGGCGGATCGGGTATAAAGCGATTCGCTGCCGCCAACTCTTGGCGCCCCGTTGCCATCCACCAGGCCGATATCACCCAGATAAGCCGCTGCATAAAGGATAAACAGGTGCCGGGGCTGCATGTTCAATATCTGAGTTTGTTCGTCATCCAGCAGCCAGATTTCAAAGCAATCGATCATGCGGTTGCCCCGCTCCACCAGATCAAGCGGATTGTGTTTTTGGGATTGGAGCAGATCTTCAACCGCCGAACGGATAGCCGTCAGGTTTGCTTTTAGATCGCTTTCGAGTTTTCCCGCAATGGCATCCATCTGTTTTCATCCTGAAAAACAAATTATGGCTATCGCAGAGCCCGCTACCGTCCGTAATTTATGCTCAAATGGCTGACTGCTTTGCCCAGCGCCTTTCTCAATTTCTTACTTCCACCTTTATGGGCAAGAAACTGCTCTATGATCTCTTTTCCCAGATCGGCGCTATCCATTTTTCCATCCTTGCTCAGAATCACCCGGTAGTCGTTCTTTTTTTTGCCGGGCTCCACCGCAACCACCAGGACCCGCTTGTCCAGCTTCTGGACTTCTTTACGCAAGGCCTCTTCAATCATCTCAACCGTTATTTTTGCCATCTTTAAATTCCTAATTCTATTTTTTCAATGTATCCTCAAGGAATTCTGTAAAACGCTTCCAGGATTTTTTGTCCGCAGCCTCATGGTAGCGGCTGCCACCAAAAACGGTAAATGCATGATCGGCCCTTCCGTAGGTGATCATTTCATGATCAATGCCGGCTGCTTCCAGTTCATTGGCCAGGTCAGCAAACTGATCCATTGTAATGGCTTTGTCCGCTGTGCCGTGCATGACCAGTATTTTACCCCGGGCTTTACTGTAATCCTGACCCTGCGGCGTTTTCAGACCCCCGTGAAAGGTGGCAAAGCCTTTCAGATCCGCACCGGAGCGGGCCAATTCAAGCACGGCTGCGCCGCCGAAGCAATACCCGAAGGCGACGGCATTTTCGACATTGGCACCTTCTTTTCTGGCCGTATCCAGAGCTGCGTTCATCAATGCCCGCATTTTTGCTCTGTCTTTATAGAGTTCACCGGTATGCTGGCGTTTGTCTTTTACCTCGGTTGGCCTTATTCCGGCGCCAAATAAATCCAGCGCAAAAACGGCATAACCCATATCAGAGAGCATGTGGGCGCGCTTGATTTCATAATCGGTCAGACCGTCCCAGTCATGAATCAGCAACACAAAAGGCGCATCTTTAGTTGAACTAATGTAATATCCTTCGTAAGCCTGGCCATTGGCCTGATAGGTAATCGCTGCACCGGTGCCGCCAAGTGCAACGGTTGGAATCAATAAGAGCAAAACCGCGTAGACATAATATTTCATCGTAAACACTCCTTTTTTTGTTTTAAACCGTCGTATGCGCTTGCAAACTTTGAAGCCCTGAAGCGCAGACGTTACTGATCACAATGAATTGAATTCAAAATAATACATCATCCGTGCTTAGTCGAGCGCTCTAGCCGTCTTGTTCAGCAAAAATACCTGTTCAAAAAAGGATACGCGCGATATACTTTTTGCCACAGTTTGAGCACTGTCCGACGGGTCCAATTTTTTGTAACTATCTGTAATTTCACCACATCAATGCTGCTTTACCTAATATATTGAAATTGCATAATTTTTGCTTTAGTATCATACGGGGCGGACGCGTGCTGAGCTCGAGTGCGATGGGATTTTTTTCACAACGCTCACACAGGAGCTCATCTGGAAATATTGAGTCCGGGTTGATTGATCTTGAATTGGGAAAAGATCAAATTTAAGGACAAACCATTTTCTGCCAAAATTTCATCTCTGATCGGGTAACTGAATTCGGTGCTGAGCCAGCGCTTTTTTCAAGATCAAAAACTGGCACAAATACTTCCACTAAACACTTCCAGCTCACTATTTTCCTGAATGACTTTCAAAAAGGATTATGCAATGATGGATGTTTTGATCGACTGGAAACCCGGAAAACCGTGAAAGCAAAAATTTCAAAACGGAGTCATTTTATCAAATTAGAATTCACCGACAACGAAAGGAGACATTATGTTAAAAAAAGGCAGAAAACCGGAAGAAGAACGGGGCCGTGCTCATGATACAATCACAAAACCGGAAGCGCCGGCACCAAAACCTGTGCCCTCCGCACCAGCCAGAGCTGAAAACACCATTATAGGAGAAAACATTTCCATTGAAGGCCAAATTCGTGGCAATGAACATCTGGTTGTTGAGGGATCTATGAAAGGTAACGTGCAGATGGAAGGCCACGATTTTAGAGTGGGACCAAAGGGACGGGTTGAAGGCGAGATCAAGGCTCAGAATGTAAAGATCAGTGGCCAAATGATCGGCAATATCCTGACAAAAGGCAAAGTTGAAATTACCAAAGAAGCCGACTTTATGGGAGACATCCGGGCAAAAGGCATCTCGGTGGAAGATGGGGCCTACTTTAAGGGTTCAATCGAGCTTGATCAGGAGCCTCACAGGAAAACCATGTTGAGTGGAAAATCGACGGGCCCTGCAACCGCTCCGCCGGTGAAAGAGCCCACGATCGAACCGGCCAAGAAGGATGTTAAGGAGAATTGATTTTTGGCGACTCCGACTGTACCCGTTTATGATTACTCACATGCTGAACCATCGCTTTCAGCCTATACCAGCATGATGCTTGAGTTGTATTTTCGGAACCTCGCCAAATTTTCGGTCGCCGAGGTTCTGGATGTTGGACCCGTATGTAATGAAAATATCACGTGTTTTGCAAAAAAGGTGAGGCGGTTTTACGTGTGCGATTTGTTTTTGCGATTGAGCCGCAACCGGCACAAAGGATGGGTGTTTGAAAAGGTGCTCGATTATTTAGACTATGCGCCCGGTTGTTTCGACGGGATCAACTTATGGGATTTATTTGACCATCTTAAGGATGATGACATTAGAGCATTGGTGAAAAGATGTCATGCCTTACTTGCACCAGGGGGACTGATGAGCGTTACCAGTTTTGAGAAGCAATGGGCACCGGCAAGAACCCATTCCTTTGTCATCAAGGATGGCTATCAGATAACCTTTCGGCTTCAGGGTCACCTTGATCTGCCCCGGTATTACCACAGTAACAGAATTTTGACATCGGCACTGTCGGAATTTCAAACCGTTAAATCATTCATTTATCGAAACGGTGTCAGGGAGTTTTTATGCAAAAATGACTAGAGTACTTTACCCTTCAACAGAAATTGCACGCTGAACCAAAGTAGTGATTAATCCGAAACGATTTTGTATACCTTGTCGTTTTCTCTTACTTTTTCAGATACCTTTATGCCGACGCTGTCGCCCTGCTTTGCTTCAGTAATCGATTTGTGCTCGATCTGCATTGAGCTTACCCTGGATTCGCAATCAGTCGTGTGCCCTAAAAAATGCAGGGTATCACCCACTGATACGGTTCCATCCGTAATTTCTACCGCCGCCACCGATATTTTGCTAAAGTAGTTTGAAACAACTCCAATCAATTTCTCTTCCATGCCTGAGCCTCCGCTGTTTGAGGTTGGAGAAATTTGTTTAAAGCTCTGAGTCGCCAAGATGCAGGCCCGCATGTTTCAGGGTCTGGGGGAATGCCATCACCAGATCAGATAGCTTATCGGCTCGAGCGGTCGGGGAAGTGAGAAGTACTGTCGCGCATTAGGAATGGGTTTCTTTTCAACTGCGAGATACCCGAATATGGGGATAGAAGTCGGTTCCGAACGGGCTTTCACTCAGGTTTGAACACTGCCGGTTTTAAATACTTAATTACCAGAAAGGTTCTCTTAGCGTCAAGGGGTTTTGCGAGGAGAGGCGAAGCCTTTGGCCTTGCTCCTGCCTTCCGCTAAGATTTAGCCTCAGCGAGTCGCTTCGCCAGACTATCGATATGCCGGTCATCCGTGCCGCAGCATCCTCCTAAAATCTTCATCCCCAATTCAGCATGAAGGCTGGCCACCGATTGACCGAATATCCGGGGATCTTCTTCAACCAGTTCTGTGCTGTCGTCGAGTTCTTCGGGCCCAAGGGCAGCTGTATTGGCCAATAGCCCTATCACGCGTTTTCTAACTGTCGAAGACGAATTTGTCGCGTGCCTCATAGCGGCTTTAAAAATAGAGGCATGGGTGCAATTGGACATATAGGCCAGGGGTTTTGGATCGATATCGGTATCAATACGGGATATGGCCTCTTTCAAAGGTGTCCCATCCAGCAAGGTGCCATCAGGGCGGAAAATAAAACTGATAATATATGGCTTTCCGGTGGCGGCAAGTGCAGCCGCCAGGCCGGTTGCCTCAGAGAGCGCCGGCAAAGTGGCAGCCAGCAGAAAGTCCACGCCGGCTTCGGCGAGTTTGCCCGCCTGCCAGGAGTGAAATGCGCGGGCATCCTCGGAAGAAAGGGCTGCGGCCTGATTATACGCATCTCCGCGGCAACTCAACAAACCGCAAATGACAATACTATCAGCATATTCGCCGTAACTTTTGCGCATGTCATCAAAAAAGCGGAAGTTGTCTCTGTTGACATCCTTGGCTTCATAACCGGCTTTTTTGATTCTTTCGCGACTCGCCCGCCAGGTTGGTGTGGAAAGGAGCAGGGGAAGATTATATTTGCAGCCAATATCAAGATACTGGCGATAGATTTTTGCAAGCGCGTCGCGTTTGAGCCTATCATAGATAAACGCCGAATTGACAATTTCCGGATCGAGCTCGAATTCGCTGTTGCGGCGCAACCGCTCGATTACAGCTCCCTCACCGAGGACGCATTTAGCGTTTTCCAAAAATTCGGGAAAGGGGAAAGGCTTCATCCGGGTACCTCCAGAACACCCCGTCGGGCGGCTTTATTCCTGTTCCAGGTATTAATCAGATTATCTGCCTTCATTGCAAATCAGAGACGAGTCTTTGAAAATCGTCGGAGGCCGACAGAATGTCGCGTGCCGCGTCCCTTAATCGATCCACATCTTTCGCGCTAAGCTTGAACGAAGTCGGCAGGTTCATGAGGTGCCGGCGTTCGGTTTCGTCCGGTGTCTGATCAAGGCTGACTTCAATCAAATAGCTCCTGGCACGGCAGTCATCGTCAGGCGAACGGACATCGACCTTTGCATTTTTGCAGCGCACGGCTGTGATGGCTTTTTTCCAGTCTTTGATATCCCGCCGCAGCAAATCCAGCGTGTCAAATGAATAGCGGTCCAGGGGGATGGATGAAATTAAGCCGATCGTGTCGATGATGGGCGCTGATTCGCGTTTTTTTGCGAAATGGGGCTGCATTTGGCCTCTGGCATTGACTACAATGATGGCCAGTTTATTGGTGTTTTGCAGACCCAAAGCGTGCATTTGCTCCCGGACATTTTTATGCCGGGCGGTGTAGTTAAGGATGAAACGCACCCCCAGGTTATCAGACAGCCCGCCATCAAATAAATGTATATAGGCATACTTTTCTGCATCCAGGTAGCTGCTCAGGATTTGGGCGTTTTGATAGCGGCGCGTTGCTTGCTGGTCTTCACGTATAGCTTTTACGGCCCATTCCGGTAGCTGGTAATCACAGGTGCCGGCATAATTTTTAAGAACGATGGTGGAAAACGGGCCGGGGACGGCCGCCGAAGCAGTCACCGCCCGGGATACCGGATACGATGAAAGATCCGCACAAATGGGGGCGAACCGATCGGCAAGAAAGGTAAATTGAGAGCCCAGGGCAATATCTGTGGCGTTGATGGCAATCAACGGCAGCCGGGGGAGCTGAAAATCACCAAAAGTCTTGCCTTCAAAGAGAATTTCATCAAAATATTCAGCAACAAGATCGGAGCGGTCGTAATACGAGGACGCCAATTTCGACCAGTTCGACGGCGAGATCAGCCTTAAAGCCAGCTCTCCTTCGACATCGCGGTTGAGAAACCTGGGTTCGAAATCTTTTAAAATGCGGTCGCCGAAAAGACCGTAATATGCCGAGGTGAAACTGCCGCCCGAAACCGAGCTGATGACGTCAACTTCATCCAATAAGCGCAGCTGTCTGCCGCCCACAACAACCTGTGTATCTGCCAGTGCTTTCAGAACCCCGTATGATAAAGCCGCAGCACGGGTTCCGCCCCCTGAAAAGGTTAGAATCAGCAAAAGTTCATCAGATTTTTGCGACTGCGCCTGATTTCGCAAGTAATATCGCTCAACTGCCTGCACATTTGTAATCTGGGTGTTGACCGTATAGTGTGCCGTACAGGCCGTCAGGAAAAGGACCGATAAAAAACCCGCGAAAATTTTCATTACGGCTGTATCTGCGATTTTCAGATATCTCATTAAATAACCTGTGCTAAAAAAGGGTGCCATGAGAAACTCAAGGGTTGCTTGATTGCATTTCCGACAAACCGTTTTGTTGACGTTCCTAAAATGAAAGGTAGATAAAAACGTATTGCCCCGCGTTGATATCGATGGTCAGGTTGCCGCCTCGTGACTCTGCATATACAACCCAGGCCGGCCGATCATCCGAACCGCACTCCAAATTCGGATACGATTCACCACTTTTGCCCTGGTACCAGGACAACAGCATTGGGTCAGCGCATAGCTCCATTGCCTTTTGTTTCGCCAGATGTTTGGCTTCGGCAAAGACCAATTCAGGATTATCGATTGTTAGCACAACGTGCTCACCCGGATAATCTGTAATCTTCGGCTTAATTAATTCCATTGCTTTACATTTCCAACCTGACAGCTATTTTCAGCCCGTATTGCGCACACCACTCTGGTTTTCCTAATTGACGAATCAACAATTTAACTATTTAACCTGTTTTTGACACCTGACACCCGCCTGCGCGGACGAAGCTGCTACGGCGCGGCCAAGGCCCGACACCTGAGTGTAGCTGATTAGTCCAGCAACTCCATCAACTTTCCGCAGCACGGTGGAATGCGATCACCGGCCTTGAGCCTGACGAACTTGTTGCACGTCTGGCAATAACAGGTGCAGTCCTTTTCCACATAGACGGCCGGATATTCCTCTTCACCCTGTTCACCCTCGACGGCGAAGCTGGCCACGTTATTTTTTTCAGGGACGTATTCTCCCACAGGTACAAGCTTTTGATTAAAGCGCGCACAGTCCACCAGCATGCGCCACAAGCCTTCTAACATGGTCTTTTCGTAATCGGCTTCGGGCGTAAATTCCACCAGGTTTTTGCTCAGTTCGATCTTCATCTGCGTTCCTCCTTGTTTATCGATTAGATTTAAAAAGTGCAGGGAAGTAGACTTTCAATTAATGAAATTTCCAATCATCCGTTTTAGGCATGTGCCAGCTGTTTTTTTCAAATGGTCATCGGAACAATCGGGAAACCCATATAAGCATATCAGCCTTTTCAAAGTCAATAATTGAGGGTTTAAAAATATAAATGGGTGCTCATTGCCCGGGACAATTTTGCACATTGAGATTATAACGCCTGCTCTATGAAATAAATTACCGAATTTCGGGTAAGCGCTTCTATAATTTTTTTTAATTCTCCTTTCGATATGCAAAGTAAATTACTGAAAAAGCAGCAATGTCAATTCATCTGTAAAATAAAGTAAAATATGTGCACGTTTTTTGCACCCCATGTGAAGTAAAAAAGGGGGGCTTACCAATGAAAAATATTCAAGGGTGGGTAATTTTATTATTGTCATGTTATTTTCTTATTTCCTGTAGCGCCATTTCAAAGATGACGGCAACTGAGCAAAACCTGTCGGTTGCCGAAGAGGAATCTAATGAGACATCGACACCGGGTGTTCTCATCAAAGTTGATCAGAAAAGCAGCGGCCAGAACGAATTAATGGATGCTGTGTATCTGCTGGAGAGGCTTTATGGCAAGCCGGTGGTCGTTACCAATGGCGGCATCACTCACAACGGTGGCTCGGTTGTCAGATATGCGCTGTATTTCGATGTCTCCGAAAGCCTGTATTCTGTAGTCATAATATCCGGCGGGCGGATTACCTCCATTGATACAATGAATAAGGGCAACGTCATTCTGGGCCCGGCAAAGGTTTCCGTCGACAGCATTATTCCCGACTCAAATGTCAAGAAGATACTAGAGGCGGGTGAAACCGATTCCAGCATTGGTGGGTGATTTCAGCTAAAAAATGGGTGGGAGTGAGGTTGGGATTCAACTCTCATGACTCGATTTGGACGAATCCCGCCCTCATCTCTTGCGCCTTTTTGGATTACCTTGCCATCTACAGATTGTTGGGTTTAGGTTCTAATACTTTTGTATTAAGAAATTCCAACCACACTTTTCACGACTTCTTTTCACAATTCAACCGATTGGCAATTCTTCATTATACAACCCAGAACCCACTACGGCTTAAGGATTTTGAGTTTAGCGGTGATCAGTTGGTCGTGGGTCAGGCGCAGCAGGTTTTGCAGTTTGCCCATCAGATAGTGCTCGTGTTCGTCCATTTTCCCGTCAACATAGACAATGCGCCAGAGGGTTTCGATAATGTCAATTTTCTCTTCATTAGAGTAATTTTCGTTGATAAGGTTGGAAAATTGCCAGAGATCCACACTTTTATCCAGCTCTTTTTCCGCCTCTGCGATCAGGGCATCGGCGTGTTCCTGGGATAAATCGTATTTTTCTTTTAGTATGGCTATAATGGTCTCCATCTCCGCATCCGTAAATTCTTCATCGATGCGCGCGATCTCAACAAACAGCGCACAGGCGGCAACGCGAATGTCATGTTCGGTCTTTGGACTTGTATCTTCGGAAACTTCGGCTTTGGCCTTTTCAAAGAATTGTTTGATGGTATCGAGCATCTGCAAATTTCCTTAGTGAAGAATTTATACGGGGAACACCGAGCACGGCCCATTTCCGGCGGCAGGACCATCCCACCACACCGAAGTGAGATCCGCACGAACGTTACCATGGAATCGGCTGTCGCTCCCGGAAAAAGCCGCCTGTCGGTCCATCGTCAGGCAGGGTCGCCAGCCAGACCGCGGTGTCGGCGCCTTGCGCCGGTGACAGGGGCGCCTCTTCACCTCCCATCTCGGTACGCACCCATCCCGGGCAAAGCGAGTTGACCAGAATATTTGAGCCACGCAGTTCCTTGGCCAGCAGAACTGTAATGCCGTTTAACAGCGTCTTGGACAAGCGGTAGGCTGGCGCCAGCACTGCGTCGTATGGGCTGTCCGGCCTGGCTATCTCGGCCAGAGAACCCAGGGTGCTGGCCATATTGACAATTCGTCCGTATTCGTTGGTCTGCATGAGCCGGACGGCACCCTGGGCTAGTAAAAGGGGACCGAGAGAATTTGTTTCCAGGGTATTTTGAAAAACAACGGGGTCAAGTTGTAAAATGCCCGACTGCGTATCGATCTGAATTCCGGCATTGTTGACCAGGATGTCAAGACGTCCAAAGTCATCTTTGATTTTCCCGATGGCTGCCTCTATTGAGGTTGCGCGCACCACATCGACCGTAATGAAATGCGCATCCAGCCCCTCCGACTGCAGCCGCTCGCAGGCTGTCATACCCCGATCCGGGTCTCTTGCACCTACCAGTACGGCTATTTTTTTTTGCGCCAGCTGGCGGGCGATTTCAAACCCGATGCCTTTGTTGGCACCGGTAACCAGGGCCACTTTTTTATCCATGTTGCTCATTGTTGTCTATCTCCCTGAATCAAATTACAGATAACTTAATTGTCGAAATTATTTTGTCAATTGACACATCGTGCCGACAAGGTACCATTTTTTTCTCTGCTGTGCAGCTACTATATCGTGCGGCCCATGCGGGATGAGATGGCCATTGCCGGCGGCATTGAGAAATTACAGTGGATGTTCACCGGCACTTTTGTGGTCATGCTCGCAGCAGTGCCCCTTTTTGGTTGGATGGTCAGGCGGTTCCCCTTGAGGCAAT
>JASFIG010000044.1:0-18740 GCA_050122795.1 Desulfobacterales bacterium | reverse complement strand
GGTTCCGTTATCACTTACGGTGGGCCTGTTCTGTAACTGGGCCCTGGATACCCGGCATTTGATCGAAGTATTGTCGCAAAAACTGAATATATCTCAAATTACGAGAATAGACATCCCGCCACCGCCGGCCAATGCCCTGGTTTTGGACACTGAAGACGTCAGGATGGAGATTTCGCTATCTGAAATCAAACCGTTGATCCCACACACCTGCTTCATCTGCCCGGACATGACCGCCGAGCTGACGGATGTATCGGTGGGGATGTTCGAGGGCCGGCCAGGCTGGAACACGGTGATCGTTCGTTCCGACAAAGGCCGCGATCTCATCGAGCAGGCCCACCGGCAGGGTTTTATCGAAACCGCGAATTTTCCGGATGAAAATCTGCAGCATCTCTCCAGAGCAGGGATTCAGAAAAAAGAGAGATCCCTACGGACATTGATTCGCCGGGAGCTCATTAATAATCAGGGCGAGGAACGCGCCGCGGTCAGAATACCGCAGGATATCATCGATCGGATACTTCAAAAGTGAGCAAAAGGCTTCTTTAAAACGGAGGGATTATGTCGATTGTGTTGACGGGCCAAAAAGGGGAGCGGCACCTGGTAATGGGCAACGAGGCCATTGCCCGCGGTGCCCTGGAGGCCGGTGTCAGTGTTGCCGCCGGGTATCCCGGGACCCCTTCATCTGAAATCATCGAGACACTGGCCAAAGGGTCTAAAGACGGCAATCTTTATGTGGAATGGTCGGTCAACGAAAAAGTGGCCATGGAGGTGGCCGCCGCCGCCTCTTTTGCCGGCCTGCGCTCGCTTTGCGTCATGAAGCAAAACGGGGTGAACGTCGGGTCGGATTTCCTTTTGCATCTGGCGCTGACGGGCATCCGGGGCGGCATGGTGCTCGTGCACTGTGATGATCCCGGTGCGCTTTCCAGCGCAAACGAGGGGGATTCACGGCATTTTGCCCGCATGCTGGAACTCCCGCTGCTGGAACCCGGTGATTTCCAGGAAGCCAAAGATATGGTTAAAATGGCTTTTGAATTATCCGAAGAGATCCACAATGTCGTCCTGATCCGTAGCGTGACCCGCCTTTCGCATGCCAGCGGCAACGTGGTTTTTGGTGATTTAAATCCGGTCGAGAAAAAGGCCTTTTTTAAACACAGAGGATCGATGCTGGATCCGTTGGAAGGCCCGATGTCCAGCCTGCCGGTACCGTACCGGCATGCGCAGCAGCAGGAAAAATTGCAAGTAGCCATGGCCCGCTTTGAAACATCTGCTTTCAACGTCTACAGCGGCCCTGAAACGCCTGAGCTTTTGGTAATCACCAGCAGCGCCTGTCATTTGTACAGCCAAGAGGCTATCCACCTGCTGGATATGGCCGATCGGGTCGGCTTGCTCAAGCTGGGCACCACCTGGCCGCTGCCGCCCCGCATGATGGAAAAATACCTTGGCATGACCGATCAGATTCTGATTGTCGAAGAGGTCATTCCGTTTCTAGAAGAAAATGTCAAAATCATTGCCGCCGAGCGGGTATCCGGGATCGGACCCAAAACCTTTTATGCTAAACGCGAAGGTCATCTCCCGAGCACCAATGAAATGAATCCGGATTTGGTGGCCACAGCCATCGCCAACATTTTAGCAGTGGATTACGCGCCCGTACCAGAAGACTATGCCCAAAGGGCGCAGGCAGTGGCGGATCTACAAGCGCCCGGGCGCGAGATGACCTTTTGTGCCGGCTGCCCCCATCGCGCCTCGTTCTGGTCGATTCACAATGCCCTGCAAATGGACGCGCGCGAAGGATTTGTGTGCGGAGATATCGGCTGTTACTCCCTGGCGGTGCTGCCCACCGGTTTTAACACGCTGAAGACGCTGCATGCCATGGGAAGCGGTGTCGGGCTCGCCAGCGGCTTTGGCAAACTGGCCCAATTCGGCCTGAATCAACCCGTTGTGGCCACCGTGGGGGATTCCACTTTTTTCCACGCGGTTCTGCCGGCGCTGGTCAATGCCGCCCATCACCAATCGGATATCACCCTGGTGGTGCTGGATAACAGCGGCACCGCCATGACCGGCTTCCAACCCCATCCGGGCCTGCCGGTGGATGCCGGGGGCAATCCGGTTCCGGCCCTGGATATCGCCGGAATATGCGAAGCGATGGGGGCCACCGTCAGAATATGTGACCCTTTTGAAATCGAAGAAACCCGTCGGACCCTTCTGGAGCTCTTTGACCGAAAAGGCTTGAAAGTTGTGGTGTTAAAGCAAATATGTGCCCTGAGTCCTGAGAAAAAGAGCCAGAAAATGTTTGATGTAGCCGTGGATGAAAACGTCTGTCTGGGGCAGGACTGCGGTTGCAATCAACTGTGTACACGCATATTCAAATGCCCGGGTCTGAACTGGGATCCAGAGCATCAGGTGTCTCGAATAGATGAGGTCATCTGTGTCGGCTGCGGTGTGTGCGCATCGATTTGTCCCTCGGGCGCCATCCGCAAAAAGGAGGTGGCCAACCCATGAAAAATGTCAGCCTGCCGCAGGATCCCTACAATGTCATCATTACCGGTGTCGGTGGTCAGGGCAATGTCATGGCCTCCAGAGTTGTCGGCAACACTCTGTCCCGCAAGGGATTCAATACGATCATCGGCGAAACGTTCGGCGCCTCGCAGCGCGGCGGTTCGGTGATGAGTCATTTGCGCATTTCAGCACAATCGCATTGGTCGCCGCTAATTCCAGCAGGCCGGAGTCATCTGGTGATTGCGTTGGAGCCGACTGAAGCCATCCGTGTCCTCGCACATTACGGCAATCCCAAAGTCAGAGTGGTGTGCAATACACGGCCGGTTCACGCCATCGGCGTGATTTCAGGTGAGCAGCCATACCCGCCTCTGGACAGACTCAAAGCCTGGATAGCTGAATTGTCTGCGGATTGCTGGTTTTTAGAGGCGACGGATAGGGCCCTGGAACTGGGAAATCCAATCTTGGGCAACATTTTATTGATCGGCGCTGCAGCCGGTCTGGGAGCATTGCCGCTCGACAGGCAAGATTTTGAAGCCACCATCAGCGACACCCTGTCCGACGAAATGCTGGCACTCAACCTAAAAGCGTATGATCTGGGTGTTCGCCTGGTTCAATAAGATTAGCTTATTTAATGCTGGATGGTTCCGCTTGCGCGTTGCGAACTGCTGAATATAAACTAGCCACGGACCCACACGGACCAACACAGACAAGTTAAAACGAATTCATACGGGTTCAAATTTGTATTTATAGAATTCATGTAGCTAAAAGTTTTGATTTCTCTGTGATCCCACGCCCGCCATTCGAGCAAGGCGAGGCGGGCGGGTCTGTGGGCTCTGTGTGAGAAGAGAGCGGATTGCGGGTTGCGGGAGTCTGGTAGGTTTGGGATTTCCAGGACGACGACGAGGACGAGAGATTATGTTATGCTTCGTACTCGTTCTCCTACTCGTCCTCGTTCTCGGTTTTTTTCCGATTGTGCCTCATAATCCAAATAACAAGCAGCTTCTCTATGAGATCCATCATTGACAAAAATAGCCAAAAGCCAGATGCCGGTCGCCGATGACCAGAGGCCAGCAGCCAGAAACCAGCCACTAATTGATTGCTTTTTTCAAATTAATAAATTCGCTACGGTCAAAACCAAGGGTTTTAAAAAAGGAGAGCAGATCCGTTGAATCCCAGCGGACGGTGGTATACACCTTTTCAATGCCGGCGGCCTTGTAAATTTCGAAAATCTCGCGGGCCATCTCAGCACCGATCCCCTGGCCCATGAAATCGGGATTCACGCCAACAGTCGCAATCCAGGCACTTTTTGTTTCGCCGAAACCGGCTGTCAGAATGTAGCTGATCATAAATCCCACAATCTTGCCTTCGTGTTCGGCGACAAAACAGGCTTCCTCTCCGTTTTGGGCGTGACCTTCTACCACCCGTTTAAAGTCCGGTTCCACTGACCGCCGCGTGATAGCGGCGTAAATTTCGGTGATCGCATCTGCATCATCGACCTTCAGACGTCTTATGTGAAAGTTTTCCACGGGCAAATTCCTTATCGCTTGGAAAAGTTAATCGGTTCTGATGATTTTGACCTTATGACCGACCCAATTGGGCGGCAGATAAACCCGACCGCTGTTGCCGCTGGATTTAACCCGCTTTTCGATCATCTCTTCGCCGTATATCTCAAATTTCACCTTGCTGTTCGGTGTGTCAGCAGCGGAATCGTTATTGTTCTCAACCGATTTCTTATTTTGATGTTTTGCGTTGGCCACGGTGAAATGCCTCTTCTTTCAAGATGGTTGTGTCAAAAAGTGTGTTTGGGTTTCCCATGCGGTCTAAGATGGCTGATTCGAGAATAGATGGTATTCTAAGATATTGAAATAACTTTTCTAATTTATAGATTGCATTATGGTTGAATATCTACTAAAGCTACATTAAAGCTACATTGTATCAGAGTCAAGCAAAAATAATAAAATCAGAAATAATCGAATGGAACGCATAACACCATTTTATGATATCGTCAAAGATCCCGTTGCTTACGTCAAAGGCTGGAAAGCCCGTACCCGATCCAAAATTGTCGGTTATTTTTGCTCCTATGCGCCTGAAGAAATTATCTGGGCAGCGGGAGCGCTGCCGTACCGAATTTTAGGCAGCGACCGGACGATAACCCGGGCGGATACCCATCTCCAGGCCTATTCCTGCAGTCTGGTTCGGGGTGCCCTGGATGATGCCCTCACCGGCCGACTGGACTTTTTAGACGGTACTGTCTTTCCCCACACCTGCGATTCCATTCAGCGCTTATCCGATATCTGGCGTTTGAATACCGATTATGATTTCCATCTGGATCTGGTGCTGCCGGTTAAATTAAATACCCGCAGTGCTGAAGAGTATATGCTTGCTGTGATAAAAAAATTCCGTACCGACCTTGAAGCCGGCCTGGGGGTTCGCATCACCGGGCGCGACTTTATAAAAGCGATTGGCACCTTTAATCAAATCCGGGCTAATTTACGGCGCCTGTATGCCCTCATAAGCCGGCAGCCGGCGCTCATCAACAGCCGTGACCTGCATGCCATCGTCAAGGCATCGATGGTCATGGATCGGGATGAGCTGTGTGAGCGCCTGGCCGAAATTTGCGAAGGGCTCGATGGGCACCAGGCTGAATCCGGGATCGATAAAATACCGCTGGTGCTCAGCGGCGGCATTTGCAGCATGCCGGATATTTACCGGTACATCGAAGATGCCGGTGGAACCGTTGTGGGAGACGATTTTTGTACAGGCTCACGTTATTTTGAGGGCACTATGGACGTGCGGGATGATCCGTTGCATGCCATCGCGCAGCGTTACTACAGCCGCATTCATTGTCCGGCCAAACACCGGGATGGCTTCACTCGCGGCGATCATCTTCTGAAAATCGTCGAAAATACCCGCGCCCGGGGGGTTATCTTTGTATTGCTGAAATTTTGCGATCCGCATGCTTTTGATTTTCCGTATCTAAAAGAGTTTTTGGAGCGCGCCGGCATTCCCAGCATGCCGCTGGAGATCGAGGAGCAACAGATTGCAACCGAACAGTTGAAGACCAGACTGGAGGCATTCATCGAGCGTCTCTAAAATGCTCACTGCTGAGGGCTGGTAAGTTATGTTGACTTAACCGCTGCATGAATCATCAGCGACTGCAATATGAGATCTTTATCCGGATGTAAGCATGTCTGAAAGGCAAAACAACAAAAATCGCGATCCTGACAGGCGCAAGATCAAAAGCGTCAAGCGCATGAAAGAGATCATGACCGATTATTATATCGAGGCCAAAACCGCCGGGCAGACCGGCAAAAAGGTGGCCTGGATTACCAGCGGCGGTCCGGTCGAGCCTCTGATTGCCATGGATATTATCCCGGTCTATCCGGAAAATCACGGCGCCATGATCGGGGCGGCCAAAATGGGGGTTGATCTCTGCCAGCGGGCGGAGGCCATGGGATATTCGCGTGATCTGTGCTCGTATGCTCGGGCCGACATCGGCGCCAGCGCCATAAACGGCGGTCCCATCGGCGGGTTGCCCCGGCCGGATATGCTGGTTTGCTGTAACAATATCTGCGGCACGGTGATGAAATGGTATGAAATTCAGGCGCGACACTTCGATGTGCCGCTGTTTATTCTGGACACGCCGTTTTGCCACACTGAATTTTCAGATGCGGCTAAACATTATGTCCGTGCTCAGATAAGCGAATACATCAAATTCCTCGAACAGGCCTGCGGCCAAAAGGCCGATCCCGACCGCATGGCCGAAGTCGGACGTCTGGCCATCGAGTGTCAGCGCCTGTGGCAGGCAGTGCTGGATACCACCGCGCACCGGCCGGCGCCGATGAGTGCTTTTGATGCCTTTTTCCATCTGGCCCTGATTGTTACCCTGCGCGGCACCCAGACCGCGGTGGATTATTATCGGTCGCTTTTATCGGAAATGGAACAACGGGTGGCTGCCGGTATCAGTGCCGTTCCTGATGAGCGTTACCGGCTTTTATGGGATAATCTGCCGGTCTGGTACCGGACGCGCTGGCTTTCGGAAAAATTCGCCGCCCACGGCGCCTGCCTGGTGGCCGACACCTACACATCGGCCTGGTGCAACAATATGCAATACCTGAAGGAAGACCATTTTTTGGATTCCATGGCAGAAGGCTATACCCGCGTATACTTGAATATCAGCGTGGACCAGATGGCGGAGAATATACTGCAGATGATTGCCAAATATGATGTTGACGGACTGGTAATGCATTCCAATCGTAGCTGCAAACCGTACTCTCTGGGCCAGTATGACATTCAGCAAATCATTCAGCGCAAAAGCGGCATCGCCACCATGATGATTGAAGCCGATATGGTCGATGAGCGCAGCTTTTCGGAAAGTCAGATTGAAACCCGGATCGAGGCCTTTATGGAGGTGCTTAAAAACAAGCGGTGAATTGGGTATTGGGTATTCGGTATTGGTTTCTTGAATGCAACAGGCAGGGGGCCTGGCGCGTATGGCAAAGGGCACGGGGCATGGAACATGGAGCAATGCAGATGGCATACGGTGCACAGAAAATGGCGCCAGGCGTAAGGTCGATGGAATTCAACATCCATAAATCCGCAATCCAAGGGGTGAACCGATGATCACAGTGGGCATTGATGTGGGATCGATTACCACAAAGGCGGCGATTGTCAGAGACGGAAAACTGATCGTCGATATGGTCATGTCGACCGGCTATAACGCCCAGGACGCCGGCAAAAAGGTCTTTGACAAGATCCTTGCCGCAATCGGGATTGATGCAACTGCCGTGGATCGAATTATTGCTACCGGTTACGGGCGCAAAAGCGTTGCCATCGCCGACAGGGCTATCACCGAGATCACCTGTCACGCCGCCGGTGCCCATTATCTGAACCCGGCGGTACGCTCGATCATCGACATTGGCGGCCAGGACAGCAAGGCCATTGTCGCCGACGCAAACGGCGGCGTTCAGGATTTTGCCATGAATGATAAATGTGCGGCCGGGACAGGGCGTTTTCTGGAAGTCATGGCCCGGGCGCTCGAGGTTGACATCAATGATTTTGGAAAGGTTTCACTCAAAGCCGACACACCGGCAAAAATCAGCAGTCTGTGCACGGTTTTCGCCGAGTCTGAAGTCATCTCCCTGATCGCCAAAGGCGAGCGTCGCGAGAATATTATTGCCGGCATCCACGCCTCGATTGCCGCCCGGGTGGCTGCCATGGCCGGCCGCATCGGCCTGTCGGCACCGGTGATGATGACCGGGGGTGTGGCCAAAAACAAAGGGGTGGTCTGCGCCCTGGAAGATAAGCTGGGGCATCCCATCCAAGTGTCGTCCAAAACGCAGGTAACCGGTGCGATCGGGGCGGCCTTGATTGCCGGTTCTCAGGCCTAAGACGGAAAAGCTGATACAAAACACCTGGAAATGAGTCACGAAATCACCCCAGCTAAATAGGCTTCGCATTTAACGGGGCAGGCGAAAGCATGAAAACACGAAAAGCTTTTATAGAATTTCATGTTTTAAGCTTTTTCTGAAATTCCCCCGATTCTGTCGGTCCCGCATATTCGGCAGAAGCAGTCTCACCGTTGCCAGCTCATGCTCGAAAACGATCCGGCTTTGCTTTTTCGAGCCACGCCTCGGCAAGCAGCTCATGCCGAAAAAGGACATCAACATGATAAGTTAAATAAGTGCGCATTGGCCCTGCCTGATCTGAAATCGAATGATATTTGGCTGCCTTGTACGGTATTATCTCAGGAATTCTAAATTATCATTGACTAAATATCATTGCAATGAGTATGTAAATAATTAAAATGTCCGAACAATCCAATCCTATTCGACCGAAAAGTAGAAGTGCCGCTAGGCCGGAAGCATATAAGATCCACAAAGCGAATCCTGAAATATAACGTCTCTTCATTCAAGTAAAATACGACCCCGGAACTGACAAAAGCGAAAAAATCAACCGGCGCCAGTACCAAAGCCGTTATTGATGGCATTTATTTCATGCGCGATGAGGTGCACGTCGGTCAGTCAAAGAAGTGCTATTCAAGAAAAAAACGACAAAGAAAGGAGGTGTTTTGAATGGCGAAAGGCGATTATAGTATTCGTTATGACCCGGACAGGCTCAGGAAAATGATTGAAAAGGGGATGACTGCAAAGGAGATTACGAAAGAATTTAAAATATCCCCATTTACCCTGCGGGAACATTTGGCGATGCTCCAGGAGCTTGACGGGAAAATCTATGTCATCAAAGGGCTCTTTGATTATTCCCCGGCGGAAAAACCAAAGGTTAAAAAGGAAGGGATCATTTTCTCGAAAGAGATGCTTGAAAAAACCGGTTTTACGCTGGGTGACTGCTTCGAGATGGTTGTCGAAAAAGACCGCATCATCTTAAAAAGAGTTGAAGGCGAATGTTCGGTAGACGAGTAAAACAGCTCAGGCATGGGTAACACCGTTCTGCCGTACCCACAAAACCATGCATGTGCTGGCAGCCGGATCTATTTCAGATCGGCTGCCCGGGATAAAGGGCTGAAAAAGTGATCCCGGATTTGATGCATTGTATCCGATAAGCCCTCGTTTAATTAAACAATGGAGGGGTGTGAAGGAGGTGTTTTATGGCCGAGCAAGAGTTTAAAATCAGGACTGCCGAAACAATCAAGAACCTGGACAATAAAATTTTGAAATACGATATCCAGCCTGTGGTGTTTTTTGTTGCCGCCGGGCTGATTTTTGCCGGCGTGATCTTTACGATCCTCGCCGGCGATGCCGCTGTCAATCTGTTTTCAGGCATGAAAAATTGGATGTGCAACTACACCGGATGGTTTTTGGTGCTGACCATGAACGTTGTCCTGGCCACCTGCATCGGGATTATGGTCTCACCTTTAGGGAGGCTGCGTATCGGCGGGCCGGACGCAGAGCCCGAATTTGGCTACCTGAGCTGGTTTGCCATGCTGTTTAGCGCGGGTATGGGCATCGGCCTGCTCTTCTACGGGGTGGCCGAACCGATGTTTCACTATGTGGCCAACCCGCTTTCAGAGCCCGGCACCATCGAGAGCGCCAAGGTGGCCATGCAGCTGACCTATCTGCACTGGGGTTTCCATCCCTGGGCCATATATGCGCTGATCGGGTTGGGGCTGGCATTTTTCGGCTTTACCAAAGGGCTGCCACTGTCAATTCGCAACGTTTTCTATCCGGTTTTAAAAGAGCGCATCTATGGCGGGCTGGGCAATACCATCGATATCCTGGCCACGATCTCCTGTCTTTACGGTGTCGCCACATCCCTGGCCTTTGGGGTGCAGCAGGTCAACGCCGGCCTGGCGCATTTGTTCGGCATTCCGCAAAACGCCTGGGTTCAAGTGATATTAATTGCCGGCATCACAGCGCTGGCGACATGGTCGGTGGTGCGCGGCCTGGAGGCCGGCATCAAACTGCTCAGCAATATCAATATTGCGCTGGCGCTGCTGTTGATGCTTTTTGTTGCCATTCTGGGACCGACCCTGTTTTTGCTCAACGGTTGGATCGAAAATCTGGGCAATTACATCCAGAACTTTTTTGATCTGGGCTTCTGGAACGAGACCTATACCGAAGGCGGTACCTGGCAAAACGGGTGGACCATTTTTTACTGGGCGTGGTGGATTGCCTGGTGTCCGTTTGTGGGCATGTTCATCGCCCGCATCTCCTACGGGCGGACCTTGCGCGAATATCTGGCCTGTGTGCTGGTCGTGCCGACCATGGTCACCTTCACCTGGATGACGGTTTTCGGCAACAGCGCCATCTACATCGAACGGTTTGCGGCCGGCGGCATGGCCAAAGCGGTTCAGGAAAACATCCCGGTTTCTCTGTTTGTCTTTTTGGAAAGTTTTCCGTTGAGCTGGGTGACGTCCATTCTGGCAATGGTCGTGGTCATTTTCTTTTTTGTGACCTCTTCGGACTCGGGCTCCATGGTGATCGATATCATCACCGCCGGCGGCAACCCGGATCCGCCCAAGCCCCAACGGTTGTTCTGGGCCATCCTTGAGGGCACCGTCGCGGCGATCCTGCTGCTGGGTGGCGGCATGGTGGCCCTGCAAACCGCGGCCATCAGTACCGGGCTGCCCTTTGCCGTTGTCATGTTTTTGATGTGCTTTGCGGTAATCAAAGGGCTTATGGACCATGTCAAAGAACATGGTTACGACTGATTCACGGGACCGCCCGGGGCGGTTGCATCGGGAGATGCAACCCACTTGCGTTTGATGCGTTTACCGGCTGCGCCAAGTGCCTTGTGGACGAAGCAGCCGGATTTTAAATAGGAGGTACTCATGAGAAAAAAGGCAACCCTTTATTATACGGCAATGCTGATTTGTATATCCGCTTTGCTGGTGGCCCTCGTTCCCGTCCAGGCTGCGGCCGAGCAAAAGACGGTTCGCCTCTCCTACGTGGAATGGTCTGAAACGGTGGCTGCCACGAATATGGTCAAAACAGTCATACAGGAAAAACTCGGCCATGCCTGTGAAATCGTGCCGATGACGGCGGATAAGATGTGGGCGGCTGTGGCCACCGGCAAGGTCGACGGCATGGTGGCGGCCTGGCTGCCGACGACTCACGGTCATTATTATGAGCAATACAAAGATCAGATCGTGGATCTGGGCCCGAATATGGTCGGGACGCAAATCGGCCTGGTGGTGCCGGACATCACCGTGGGGCGGCAGACGGCTTCATCCGGGCAACGCAACGAGCCTTACATCAAGGCCAATTCGATCGCGGATCTGACAAATTACGTGGCAAAGTTCAATGGCCGAATCATCGGTATCGATCCGGAGGCGGGTATCATGAAAAAGACCCGCGAGGCCATACGTGAATACGGCCTGTATAACTTTGAGTTGATTAAAGGAAGTGAAGTTTCCATGGTGGCCGAGCTGTCCAATGCCATCCGCAAGCAGCGCTGGGTCGTGGTGACCGGCTGGCAACCCCATTGGAAGTTTGCCCGCTGGAAGCTCAAATTTCTGGAAGATCCCAAAAACATTTTCGGCGGCAAGGAAGAAATTCATACCATTGTTCGGCTGGGTTTAAAGGATGATATGCCTGATGTTTACCGGTTCCTTGACAATTTTAACATGGCGCCTGCGGAGCTGGAACAACTGATGATCTGGATTCAGGAAGACGAGGGCATGTATCCGGGTGAAAAAGCCATGCGTTACATGCGCTATCACGGCGATCAGGTGCAAGCCTGGCTGAAATAATCGGCTGCAACGTATTCTTCCTCTGCGGTGCGGCCCCTTGCTTATCTGATAAACGTATCTTGTGGCCCGGCACGAGTTGAAAAAGACAACCTGGAATTTAATTCATTAAAGCGCGCCGCAGCTGCCCGTCGGCGCACGCTCTTTTGCCCTATGACGATGATCATTACCCCAAAAAAGGCCTGTTCGCGTTATGGCGCACTACCGGCAGTATTGACTGTTTTGCGCCTGTGGATGGGCATCTGCCTTGTGCTGATGTTGGCGGGAGGCGATCGGGCCGCTGCTCAGCACAACCCGAAGGTGTCTGTATCAGCGCATGAACAGCACCGGGCAGCTGGGCAAAGCGTGACACTGGCGCGGGCAAACTGGGATACCGGCTGGTTTCAGACCGAGATCTTCAAGAGATTGCTGGAAGAGCTGGGATACACGGTCAAAGAGCCGCAAACCATGGACAATCTGGCATTCTATCTGGCAGCCGCCGCGGGGCAGACCGATCTGTGGGCCAACGGCTGGTTTCCCAGCCACCATCTTTTCGTTGAAGATGAGCGCGTACGGGGCAGAGTGGAAGCGGTTGGCTTTGAGGTCAAAGCCGGTGCCCTTCAGGGATATCTGGTGGATAAAAAAACGGCCGATGCCATGGGAATCAACAGCCTGGGCGATTTAAGAGATCCTAAAATGGCGGCCGTCTTCGATCACAACGGCAATGGCAAAGCGGATCTGATCGGCTGTAATGTCGGCTGGGGCTGTGAGCGGGTCGTTGAACACCACCTGGATGTCTACGGATTACGTGCGACTGTCGAACATATCCAGGGAGATTACGCGCCCATGATGGATGAAACCATCAGCCGCTACCATCGGGGCGACCCCATTTTGTTTTACACCTGGACACCCAACTGGACGGTGGGCACGCTGGTCCCGGGCAAAGATGTGGTCTGGATCGAGGTGCCATTTGCAAGCTTGCCTGAAGAAAAAAAGAACTTAGAAAGCCAGACGACCATCAAAGGCGTTCCCGGATGCGTCGACGATCCCTGTGCGATGGGGTTTCCACCCAACGACATCCGCGTTGTGGCCAACAAACAATTTCTCGACCAGCATCCGGATGTCAGGCGTTTGCTGGAACTGGTCAAAATTCCGCTCAAGGACATATCCCGACAAAACGCCAGAATGCTTGACGGGGAAGACGACGACCAGGACATCCGGCGCCATGCCCTGGAATGGATCACACGCCACCAGGAAGAAATCGACGGGTGGTTGGCGGCAGCCAAGGCGCTTCAACCGGTTCAATTGCCGCCACCTTCTGCACAGCGCAACATGGCACCGCTGCGGGCGGCTGGAGCGCTGCGAGTCGTCACCAAGCGTTTTGAGCCGTTTGTGATCTATCAAGACAGGCAGTATACCGGTTTCAGCATCGAGTTGTGGGAAAAGATTGCTGAAAGCCTTGGCATGCCATATGAGCTCTATGGTGTGAACACAATTGCCAAGCTGCTGGACGAAGTGGAGCGCGGCGCGGCAGATGTCGCCATTGCCGGAATCAGCATCACCGCAAAGCGTGAGCAGGTCCTTGATTTTTCCCATTCGTTTTTCGAGACCGGGCTGCAGATCATGGTACCGCAAAGCTCCGGATCCGTCATCGGTGAAGTCATTTCCAGAATTTTTTCGGTTATTTTTTCGCGAGAGCTTTTATACGGTTTTGGCATATTTTTTATTGTACTTCTGATTGCCGCTCATGTCATCTGGGTTCTGGAGCGGCGCCATAATCCCCAGTTTCCCCGGGGCTACCTTCAGGGTCTCTGGCATTCGATCTGGTGGGCGGTTGTCACCGTCACGACCGTCGGCTATGGGGACAAAACACCCAAGGGAGCCATCGGGCGGCTTTTTGGGCTTGTTTGGATACTGGCCGGTTACTTCGTTTTCGCCTATTTTACTGCCAGCGTGACGAGTACGGTAACGGTTCAGGAGTTGCTCGGGACCATCGACAGTCCCCGGGATCTTTTCGGCAAGCAGGTGGTAACCGTTGAACGAAGCACCGCAGCCGACTTTCTCGCCGGACAGGGTATAGCGGCAGTTCAGGTCGAGAATGTCGAAAAGGCCTACCCACTCTTGGAATCCGGAAGGGTGGATGCCATTGTCTACGATGCGCCGGTCCTGCAGCACCACGCTTCCAGAAAAGGAAAAGGCAAGGTCAAAGTGGTCGGCTTGCTTTTTGAGGAACAAAATTATGGGATTGCGCTTCAAGTGAGCAGTCCCTACAGAGAAAAAATCAACATCGCCCTCTTGAAACTCATCGAGAGCGGAGCGTACCAGGAGATCGTCGATAGATGGTTTGGTTCGTAGGATGAGCTTAAGAATTAGCTCCAGCCAAAATACATCCGAAATTTTGTGCTCTTACAGGAATTAGAAAACGGCCAAACCAGTCTTTTTTTGGATTAGACTTTCATGTGATCCGGGACGATCATGGACTCCACGATGATTTCTTTGAGTGATATGGCTGTGACACCCAGGTCGTAGGTTTCACTCAGATCGTTTACCTGGTCAAAGCAGTTGTGGCAGGGCGTGATGACAATTTTGGCGCCGGTTTCCCGGATCTGATCGGCCTTTAATTTTCCGGAGGCCATGCGGTAGGGTTTGTAGTCAGGGCCCATGGGCATGATACCACCCCCGCCGCCGCAGCAGTGGTTGTGCTCGCGGTTGGGAGCCATATCCCTGAAATCCTCGGCAATGTAGGGTATGATCTTGCGAGCATGCTCCCACAGGCCGCCGTTACGCGAAACGTTGCAGGGGTCCTGGTATGTGATGGGCTCTTTGATTTTCTTGGCCGGATCGATTTGAATGCGACCGTCGCGTAGATATTCATACATCAATTGCACATAATGCTTGATCTTAACCGGCGGCTGGCCGTCCGCGTAACCGGCCATATAGGGCCCCTCGAAGGCCAGGGAACGATAGGCGTGCCCGCACTCGGTGATCAGAATGTACCGGGCGTTTAATTCCTGGGCTTTGTCGTAAACATTTTTGACCTGTTTGCCGGCCAGTTTGCGGTTGCCCGCAAACATCGGCAAATTCGTGCAATCCCAGCCAAAGCTCGGCATGGTCCAGCTTTCTTTGGCGGCCGCAAAAATGATGGCAGCATACGAAATATCCTGGGGGTAGTAAACCGGCTCGCGCGGGTTGACGGTGTACATGTACCTGACTTCGGGCTGGTCGATGGGGATGGTCACACTTTTATAATCATCTTCGACTTCTTCGACCATCCACTCGCAGGTGTCCACCAGCTCTTCAGCGGGTATGCCCATGTGATTGCCGGTTTTGTCGCAATTATCTGAAAAAAAGGCCAGTTGCTTGGGCGTCACGCCCTGTGAGTGGCAGACGCTGCGCGCCACGGCGATCATGGTAGCCACGTCGATGCCGAAGGGGCAATACATCGAACAGCGTTTGCACATGGTGCATTGCAGCCAGGCGATCCGATAGCATTTTTCCAGATAAGCGCGATCCAGCTTGCCTTTGCGCCGAACCATTTCGCCCAGCGTTTGCCTGAATTTATAGGCCGGGCTCAGATGCGGATCGCGGTCGTTGGCAACGTAGACAAAGCAGCTTTCAGCGCACAACCCGCAGCGTGCGCAAATGCTCAGCCAGGTTCTAATGCTGGCGCCATCGTTGGCCTTCAGTATCGCGCGCACCTGGTCCACATCTACGGGTTTACCCGTATTGTCTTCAAATTCAAATTTTTTATCTGGCCTTTCCAATGGATGAGGGTTCCCTATTTTCTGATAAAATGTTAATTGAATATTGAAAATTGAATATTTGCGGAAGTCGCTTTGCTCCGTCATTTTAATTTAATAATGATAGAATACCTTAAACATTCAATATTCAATATACAATTTTCAATAAAAAAATCATTTGAATCTTAGAAGTTTAAAAATTACTTCGTTTGAGCTACCAGGACCTTGCGCCTCTGCGCCCCCCCATCTCAAAGCCGATAAACGCGCGGGTGAAAAAAAACAGTATCATATGGGCCAGCTTGGTAATCGGGATCAGTATTAACAGGATCTGGCCGAACACAATATGCAATACCAGCATGGCTTCATAGGGTCCCCATTGATGATAGGCCAAAAATCCGCTGATAAACGGCAGCATGGTGATCACCAGCAGGGCATAATCCCAGGCACCGGTTAAGATCCTGACCTCGGGCCGGATACGGCGGCGGACCATCAGAAACAGGGCCGCCGCAATAAAGACAAGGGTTAATGCGTCTGCCAGCCCATCGGGGATAGACCAGAGGGTGACGCCGAAGGCTTCCTCCCACAACAGAATGTGAGCGCTTAGAAACAGCGGTACGGCGATTAAGGTCAGATGGAAGATAAAAGCGACCAGCGAAAAAACCGGCTGCTGTCGCATGGAGACGCTCGCAAACGGGATGATCCAGTGCAGGATGGATCGCAAGCCCCAGTCCAGATTGGCATGATTGTAAATGACGCGATCTTTTTGGCGGCTCAGGCGAAACAAAAATGCCATGCGGATCAGCAGGCCGCCGATAAAGAAGATGAAGGTAAACCAGAGGGCCGGGCCGGTTAAAAACTCAAAAATGCTATTCCAGTTCAGGTCGCCGTTTGTCATGTGTTGATTTTCGAATCGCGCTTATTTGACCACTTTGATAATTTCTTTAAATTTGTCGCCCTTGGCGATTTTAAGCATTTCAAACAGGACGGTTTCAGTACTGGTCAGACCGGCACCGGCCTGTTTGCATTTCTCAAGCCCGACTTGTTTATTTTCAGCTGTGCGGGATGCAACCGCATCGGCAACGATTTGAACATCGTAATTCAGATCGACCAAATCGGCAGCCGTCTGGTAAACACAGACATGGGTTTCGATACCCGCGACCAGCATGTTTTGGCGATTCAGTTTTTTGAGTTCTTCGATAAATTCCTCATTGCCGCAGCAACTGAAACTGAATTTGCCCAGCGGGTTTCGGTCGATTAGAAGCTCGGCGATTTCCGGTAGGGTCGGCCCCAGTCCGGCTGGGTTTTGTTCGGTCCATAAAACCGGCAACCCGAGTATTCGGCTGCCTTTGACCAATTTTATGGCATTGTCGAGAAAGCGTTGTTTGTCATGCATCGCCTGGGCCAGCTTTCCCTGAACGTCGATCAAAACCAGTGCGCTGTTTTCAGTTGTCAGCATGCGTTTTTCCTCCATCAAAAAGGCAGAGCTGGGAGGGCTCTGCCCGCTGGCATTTACCGATCAGTATTGAACTCGATCGACCCAAAGTGCTTATTCGTCGAAAATCATTTCGCTGCGCCATTTACCGACCCGCAGCCATCGGTCTCTGCGTTCATTAGCCTGGCGGCGCTCTTTACCGGTTCTTCTTTCCAAACCGCCGCTTTTAAAATACAGTGCGCTCGGTTTTTGACGGCAATCCCGGTCGGTGCGTCGTTCAAACAGCGAACGCTCCTGCCATTCGTCCCTTTCGATGCCGTCGGTATTCTGCTGTCGAGTGTCGTTTGTCTGTCGCATATAGAATCTACCGCAGGATAGTCAACAACCACATTCGCTTATGAAGCAGTTGCTTGCCTCTCTACATCGATTATCGCCATTAACTTCAAAACGATACAACCATCAGCTGCCGTAAACAGTTGGCTTCTGGGAAATGATGTCTTAATCTGATCAATATTCGTTTGATTTAATAAGAAAAATTTAAGTTCATGTCAATGGGAAATTCAGGCTGTCGGGTTCAGGGTTCATAGGTTCAGAGTTCAAAGGTTGCGAGTTGCGGGTGCATGATGGTTTGACTTTTCGAGGACCAGCACGAGGACGACGACGAGGACGATGATTTTAAGTGCGCTTATCGTGCTAGTTCTCGTCCCCGGTTGTTTCCCGATTGTGCAATATTATAGCAAGGGCGGGTGTCGCTGCGCTGATGCTAAAAATAGTAGGCCACCGCCAGCAGCCAGTGGCCAGAGGCCAGCAGCCAAGTGACCGGCCGCCAGAAGCCTGACACATGAAATTTAATTATTCGGAGAGGATTGCCGGCATACTCATAAAAGATTGAGCTAACTTCTGATCTTGACCACTTCCGCTTTGGTTTCCGAAAAGCCCTGGATGGCGTTGCGCTGATGGGCTGTCAAACGGTTGAATTTTACGCCGATTCCATCCTGGCTGCTCCAGACGATTTGGCCGGTGATCGTCAGCGCTTTTTGATTTCGGGGGGCTGCAAAGGTCATGATGATTTCCTGACCGCTGATAAAGGCATTGCCGGTTTCAATGAATACGCCTTGTTCGTTGATATCCAGAATATAACCATCGAACTGACGACCCCGCACGAGATATGTTAATGGTATGAGACAGGGATTGCGCAAATGTCTGCGTCGCTCACTGCTGTGCTGGGTGTGCACTTTTTTCTGTAAATGGTTCAACAGAGCGATCTGCTGCTCTTCGGGCAGGTCAATAACCAGCTTGAATAGCTGCGCGCTGAATTTATCACCCAGCAAATCCTTTAAGATCAGCACGAATTGATCTTCAGAAATATGGTTGATCAAATCAAATAGGCGCGCGATCAACGCATAATTGCCAAGAGGCGTATCCAATGCCTTCATACGTCCTTCCTTAGGATTCAAAATACCGTCAAATCTATCTTTGAATTTTTTTATGTCATTTCATTTTTTTCAGGGTTTCCATAGGCATTATCGGTCGAAGGATCCCCTAACTTGATGTTGAATCAATGAAATGGCTAAAAAATCCAAAGATTTGGTGGGGAGTCGGGCTTGAATGGCACCCGCTATGCGTTTCCGGCGGCGGTCGTCATTTATCCGGAGCAGCGGGTGTCGGCGAACCATATTTTTTATTGCCAAACCCAACTCCTTTCTGTTATAGCCATTTTATTTAATTTCAATTGTTTAATTGATGAGGCAGATTCATTTTGCGCTGATTCGGAATCCACCTTTTTGAATGGCTTTTTTGATGACCCGGCAACCCTCACAGGTGTGATCGCGACAGGAAGGTTATTTTGAGGAGAGTCGTCGGGGTAACCTTTAATTTCATAAAAAGG
>JASFIG010000043.1:0-18926 GCA_050122795.1 Desulfobacterales bacterium | reverse complement strand
CCTCCGGCGGTGCCCCTGCCGTCGACGTGCTGTTTTGGCCGGTCCTGCGTCACAACAGCGTACCGATTGACATGTAGCAGAGTTGTATTACTGTTTGGATAAAGGCAGCAGTTCAATCCGTACAGTCAAAGAGGTATTGTGATGAAATATAACTGTAAAGAAGCTGAAAACAAGCTGTTACGAATCAAATCCCTTTTAGGGCTAATCTGCTTGATAACCGCTATCATGCTGAGCGGCTGTGCCGGGAGTTACGGCAAGCTTAACTGGGATCCGCAGGTGACTGATTCCTTTCGAAACCATGACATTCAGCAGGGCTTTAACTATTACTATTACGGTGTCGGCAATCGAACCTTTGCCATAGCCGGTATTTCCACCGAATATAATTTTGAGTCCAGAATATGGCGCGAAGTCCCGCAGGATACTGATGCCTTTAAAGGACTGGTTTCGCGCGCCTGGGAAAATTATTTTTACATGCCTTACGATCCGCAGGGTGCTCATATCCTGAACCCGGAAGGAAATCGGGTTGGGGTCTGGTATTCCAGCCTGCGCTTTGTGACCGTAAAATTTGCGGAAAACAATCGTATTTATCTTATACCGGATACGCCTTTTCTGGGGGGTCCTGAAGCGGGTACCATCAGCCCTCGAACCGGGGAGCGGATATCGGCTCTCGAATCCACTCCGTACGTTTCATATCAATTACAAGCGCTGCAGACTAGCCGCTGAGCAAATCTTACAGTCCGGGTTATGCGCCGACCGAATCGTTATTGAACACCCCTCAGACTGCACGCCGTGCGGCTGGTCGACAACCTGTGCCCTCGCATAGTGCTCTGATACAGGTTTGCCTATGGGGTAAGCTGTATACGGGTTTCGTACTTGATCCCTACTTTGTTAACACATCCGGCAGCCGGATGATGGAATGGTTGCCCGGGAAGAAGGTTTATAATGGATATCGAATACTTATATCGCGAAAAGATGACTGCTAAAACGATTTTTATGTTCAATACAGGTCTGTTGCTACTGTTATTCATTGCCGGCTGTTCCCAGAATTTCGGGCGCATCCATTGGGACGAGAATGTCACCGGGGCTTTTCAAAACAATCGGGTTGAGCCTGATTATAATTTTTATCAATACACTGTCGGTAACCGGGTCTTTGCCATTGTGGGGCTTGAGCCGGAGCTGGAACTGCAATCCAACATATGGCGGGAGCTTTCATCGGATACCGAGGATTTTAAATTGGCAACGTCTCGCATCTGGTATGATTACGCGCTGTCGCCGATGGAGCCGCGCGGGGCTATTATCAGGAATCCGAGCGGTGAAGATGTCGGCGTTTATTTTTCAAGCATACGTTTTGTATCCATAAAGTTCCAACCCGATAATCGTGTGATGGTCATGCTGGATACCACTATGATTACAGGTGGGCCGGATAGCAGACGGATACCTTAGCCGGCAGACACACCCAAAGCACACCTAACCAGAGTTGGCTCTCGCCGGGGCGCCTCAACAACCCCCCATCAAAATGGTTTACCTGGATGTTGCACGGGTCGGAGGCATTCATACGCAAGGCATTTGGGGTCGAGGCAATAGTGAACGGTGCTTCGGCCTTAAACGCAGCAGATTTTCGCATTAATTTTCATGCAAGATTCAGGAAATACGGCCGCAGCTAAGGGGGCACTGCTGCCCCCTTTTTATATAGATGACGGCTGATGTTTTGATCGTCGCTCGAAGGCCATATGGCCGTTTTAAGGTTGCTGCTCTGCGGCCTTAAATATTTGCAATCTGAGGATAAAAGCGATAATATAATTGCAACATATCCGCTTATTTCCAAACGATCAATTTGTGGCATTCAGCTCGAGGCACACATGGTTTCAAACAAGTTTCAGAAGACGGAATTAACCGCAATTCTAAAATCCTGTCGAAGACTGAGTAACATATTAGAAATAGATCGATTGTATTCGGTTTTTGCCGAAGTGCTGCAGGATAAGTTTTCGATTCGTGAGCTGGCCATATTGATTTATCATAAAGCCGACCGGAAACTGTCGCTTGTCTCCAGCATAGGGCTCGGTGACATCAACTTTGAAATCCCTGAAACCAATACCAACCTGTGGAAAACCCTCCTAAACGGCGAACCCTTTGATGTCAAAAATGATTCCGGAAAGCACCTGTTTGCGGAAGATTTTAAGCAACTCAACCTCGAGCGGTTGCACTCTCGATTGTGGGTTCCACTGGGCATGGGGGATGAACTGATCGGCCTGGTGACCATCGGCAATCGTGAAGACAATCAGCCGTTTGATGCCTCCGATCGATATTTTTTGCAACAGCTCTCAGCGCATACGGTCGTATGCATCAATACCTGTCGTCTATATGAGAAGCGCCGTAGAGAAAAAGAAGATCTGGACAAAACGATTCAAAATCTGTCGCTTCTATACAGCATCGGCAAGGCCATGAATTATATCAGCGATCTGAAAAACCTGTTGCAGTTCATACTGAGCAAGGCCATTGAGGTCACCTTTGCCGAAAAAGGTTCCCTCATGCTGTATGACATGGAGACCGACAAGTTGAATATTCGTGTTCTGGCCGGAATGGAGGACACCGCTTTTCAGGAACAGGTCAATAATAACGAAATTACCTGTCGCAGTTTCAAATCGGGTGAAGGCATAGCCGGTCGGGTCTATATGACCGCCAAGCCCATTGTCGTAAACAACATCAAAGAGGATGACATATTCATAGACTCCGAGAAATCGTATGTTCGCTCGATTGCCTGTATTCCCATGGTGGTCTTTAGCGATGTCATCGGTGTTATTAACGTAACCAACAAGCGCCATGGTAAGGCCTTTACGGATGAAGATGTTGAAATGCTGAAAGCCGTGGCCGACCAGGCCGCCGTGGCCATTAACAAGGCCCAGCTCTGGGATATGGCGGTTACCGATTCCTTAACCGGTCTATTTGTGCGCCGCTACTTTTTGGTCAAGCTGCAGGAGGAGTTGCATCGGGCCGAACGTTATAATAATATTCTATCGGTGGTTATGGCCGACCTGGACCGCTTTAAAAAGATAAACGATACCTATGGCCACGATGCCGGCGACCGTGCCCTGAGGGCTATTGGCAGGTTCCTGCAGCAAAACATCCGGGATGTCGACTTGGTTGCCAGGTACGGTGGCGAGGAGTTTGTCATCTTGATACCGGAGGCGGCCAACGACGCCGCTCTGATTTTAGCCGAGCGCCTCAGAAAGCAGATGTCGGTGCTGAAGATCAAAGATCTCCCCCCCATTACGATCAGCCTCGGAATTGCCACTTTTCCTGACGATGGTTCGGATATAAACGATTTAATCAAGAAAGCCGATGCGGCCATGTACGCCGCCAAAAGAGCCGGTCGCAACCGGGTTGTGAAATATTCGCCGGATATTCCTCTGGTGAGGGAAGGCAACCCAGAGGCCATTCAGAACTAACAACCCGGTGAGTCTTTTTATCCATCAATCGCAAGAATTTAAAAACAGGTGATCACACTCTCAAATAAAAAAATCTAATCATATCTTCCTGCCGGCAAACAGGCTGACCGGAAACGGGCTCAACCGAACTATTTTTGAAGCATTTTTAAGAACATTTCTTGCAAAAGATACCGATATCTAATAATAAACCACCAAAACCATTTTTGACCTAACATTCAGTCTGAACCATAAGGGAGGGGATATGTCAGAAATACTGGATATCGTCAAAAACAGGGATCCGCAGGAAAATGAATTCCACCAGGCGGTCAGTGAAGTAATGGAATCAGTAAAACCGGTTCTGGACCAGAACCCGGTCTACCGACAGGCCAAGATACCCCAGAGACTTGTCGAGGCCGAGCGCATCATTATTTTTCGTGTGCCATGGATGGATGACCAGGGAGAAATTCAGGTCAATCGTGGATTCAGGGTGGAAATGAACAGCGCCTTAGGCCCTTATAAGGGCGGTCTGCGCTTTCACCCGTCGGTTAATCTGGGTATCCTCAAGTTTCTTGCTTTCGAACAGGTTTTTAAAAATGCATTAACCACCCTGCCCATGGGCGGCGGCAAGGGCGGATCCGATTTTGATCCCAAGGGAAAATCAGACAACGAAGTCATGCGCTTCTGCCATAGCTTCATGAGCGAGTTATTCCGCCATATCGGGCCCGATACCGACGTGCCTGCCGGTGATATCGGCGTCGGTGCCAGAGAGATCGGTTACCTTTTTGGTATGTATAAAAAATTGCGCAATGAATTTACCGGTGTCCTGACCGGAAAAGGGCTCAACTGGGGCGGCAGCCTGATCCGGCCTGAGGCCACCGGATACGGGTCGGTCTATTTTGCAGCCGAAATGATTGCTACGCGCAACGATACCCTCAAAGACAAAATCTGTCTGGTTTCGGGCTCCGGCAACGTGGCGCAGTTCACCACCGAAAAATTGATTGAACTGGGCGCCAAGGTGGTCACCCTTTCGGATTCTTCCGGTTGCATTTACGATGAAGGCGGCATCGATTCCAAAAAGCTGGAATATGTCAAGATGCTGAAAAATGTACGAAGAGGTCGCATCAAGGAATATGCCGAAAAATATTCCGAAGCAGTCTATACGCCCGTTGATCCGGCTTCAGATCATAATCCGCTCTGGAATCACAAGGCCGATTGTGCTTTTCCAAGCGCTACCCAAAACGAAATCAATGCCCAGGATGCTCAAAATCTGGTCAACAGCGGTGTCTTTCTGGTCAGCGAGGGCGCCAACATGCCCACCGAGCCCGACGGGGTCGACATCTTTTTGCAGGAAAAACTGCTCTACGGGCCCGGCAAAGCAGCCAATGCCGGCGGGGTGTCGGTTTCCGGTCTGGAAATGACCCAGAATAGCATGCGCCTGGGGTGGACCCGTGAAGAAGTCGACAATCGCCTGAAAATGATCATGAAAAACATCCACCAGACATCGCTGGAAGCAGCCGAGCAATACGGTACCGCCGGAAATTACGTCAACGGGGCCAACATCGCCGGTTTTGTTAAGGTTGTGGATGCGATGCTCGATCAGGGGTTAGTTTGATCGGGTCCCGAAGCCGTGGAAGCGTGCGGCTCAGATTGATTCGCATATCAAATCAAATAATCCACAGATTTCGCTGATTAACACAGATTAGTTTTAATTAAAATAAAAGGCACAAAGATTCCACAGAATAACTTCTGAATCAAAAAGTAATACCAATTAAATTTTTGATTTTATCGATAGCTAATATTTTTTGAATTATTTATTTGAAGAAAAAATCTGTGAAAATCTGTGTAATCTGTGGATAAATAATTCGCGGTTTTACATTTCTTGCTGCCAAACAGGCCCAATCGACAACTAGGCGGCCTATACTTACCACATGATGAAGATTGTCATTATTCCCGTGGCTGCGGTGCTGTTGGCCGGGCTTCTGTACTGTGAGAAAAATGAACTGCAGGCAGCCAAACTGTCGGTTAAAACGATCCTTTCCACGCTGTTTATCCTGACAGTTGCCATCCAATCCCGACCTGTTCCGACGTACTTCCTGTTTTTATTGATCGGCATGCTTTTTTGTCTGGGAGGCGACGTGTTTCTGGCCTTGCCCCATTCCGGGATGTTTCTCTGGGGGCTAGTGTCGTTTTTGGTGGGGCATTTGTTTTATGTGACTGCTTTTGGTTACGCGGCCGGCATCAATCGATGGACGCTGACCGGTTTGTTCGTCAGCCTAATAGCCAGTGGTGGGGTCTATTTATGGCTGCGGCCACATCTGGGTGCCATGAAAATGGCGGTGATATGCTATATGGTGGTGATCAGCGCAATGGCAACGGGTGCCTGGTCGATGCTGGGTGCTGATCATCTCAGGCTGACCGGGCGCATGCTGGCCTGCGCCGGAGCGCTGAGTTTTTATATCTCGGATGTCTTTGTGGCCCGGCAGCGCTTTGTCAAAAGCGCGTTTCTGAATCGCCTTGTTGGTCTGCCGCTGTACTATGGCGGTCAGTTTATGCTGGCGTTCTCAGTCGGCCTGATTGGCTGAGTCCGTTTATGATAGGCTGCTGGCCCCTGGCTTCCGGCTCCTTGCTTCTTGCTTCTGGCGGCTGGTCACTGGCTCCAATCTTTTGCCAGGAGCAAGCAGCGAGAAGCCAGCAGCTAAAGTAGTGAACCTCTAAGCCTTGCCTGCCCCCCCCGTAGGTTCAACGAAGGAGGGAACCTTTGAACCTTATGATCTACCGAACCGTAATCAGCAGCACTCCGATCAAAACAGCGATAACGCCGAATACGGTTTTTAAGGTAATGTTTTCCATATCTTTGAAAAACAGGTAGCTCCACGCCAGCACCATCACCGGATGCAGACTGGCCAGAGGTGCGACAATGATCGCTTCCCCATGCGACAGCGCGTAGAACAGCGTCAACCAACCGGCCGTCAAGAATACTCCCAGCCCGCACAAAAGCAGCGCATTGCTGCGGTTCAGGGAAATCTCAGCCCGCATGCGTTTAAATATCAGACACAGTGTGATGTAAAATGCCAGCGATGTGGTAAACCCGACAGTCACCCCAAACAGCGGCTCATTCAGATGATTCAAGCCCATCTTGCGGATAACAATTGCCAATCCCACCAGAAAGGCGGCCAGCGCGGCAGGTATCAGATCCTTTTTGCGGCGGACGGTCAACTTACCATCATTCTGGATGTCTCTTTCAAAAGTAATGATTCCGCTGATGATCATGATGATTCCCAGACTGATACTGACGGTCAATTGCTCCTTTAGAAATAAGGTCGCGATAATGGCTGTGAACGCCGGACCGGTTGATAGGATGGATGATGACATCGACGGCCCGATGCGATCGATGCTGATAAAATATAGCCAGCGCACCAGAGCCGGCGATAATATGCCTGCCAGAATAAATAAATAAAATGCCTTCGATTTAAGATGGTCGAATTGAACGTGCGGCAGTGAAATTCCCAGCAAAATAAGTGTTCCCACCAGGGTTACCACCAGCATGGCGGTCGTCGGGTTTGTCCGCTCGATACCCTTTTTCATAATAATGGTGGTTCCGCTGATCAGCAGCGAAGAAAACAGCGCCAGTGCAATTGCCATGTATCGACTCCGCCCGTCTATTGAGATAATTTTCGAATTCGTTGATTTCCCGAATAGCTACTTGCCACATTTTCCCGCATGATTAAAGATCAAAATGATTTTTATCTTGTTTTATATCGTGTTCTTTATACAATGTGATCTTTGTACCGATTGTCATAATAATGTTCCGTATAAAGGATGTCGGCATAAGTGTTGTAGCAAAAAAATGTCCCGTAATCGGAATATTTTTTTGACAACCACTATAAAATGATGAAAGACCCGCTAAAAAATTCCACTACCTACTTTGATACCTATGAGGCAAGGGAAGAAGCCTTTCGTAAGAGTGTATTTGCGCTGATTCCGCGGAAGTATGCCGGACCCAAATTGTTTTGGAACGACTTTGGGAAAATAACGCTCAATGAGTTACTTCTATTTGTCAAGCAGCCCATCGCTTATATTACCAGTAATCCCCGTGACTGCCTGGCATTTGGCACTCCCTGGCAGGTTCTGACCGCAGCCGCCCTGCGTGCCCGGAGCTCGGATGACAGGCTTTTCATCAATATTGCTGAAATTGCCGAAGCCTTCAACATCACGGAGAACCTTTATCAGCCCATTCGAACCCTGTCCGGGGGTGAGACTGTAAAAGTTTCACTGGCCAAATCCTATGTGGTTTCAAATTCAAGCAATCGATTGGTTATCGCCAGCCCGTTTAGCTGGTTGTCCAGCGAAAATTTTGTTTACTTTGAGAATCTTTTTCATCATTACCTTAACCACGACATTCCGGTTGATGTGTTTGCGCTTGAAGGCGAGGACTCCAATGAAATGATAAGCGGACCTGAAGCCTGTTCGGGAACACCGAATTGTAGCGTTGAGTTTAATTTAAATTTTGAAGAAGTGCGTATTTTACTGGGGTCATCTCTGAATCCGATATATTCTGAACAAACATATGCGAGAGTGGCCAATTTTCAGCAAAGACTCTCTTCCCCGTGTTTAGTAGTCGGTAACAATGGTCAGGGTAAAAGTGTAATAGCCAAAGTGCTGGCCGGTGCTCTTTCCTATCAGGGTGCTGCCGACATCAGGATCGAAGGAAAAACGGGTCCGCCCCGACTGTTGTTTCAGGACGTGATCATGCAAACTCTGTTGCGGTCATTTGACGCTATTGCCAGGTCGGCCATCTGCGAGAATATGGCCATGCCCATGGCTTATTATAAAAAGATACTAAACGCTTATCGATCCTTTATAAAAGAGTCGTCCTCAGATGATATTCCATCCGAACCTTCCGAAGACCGGGGCTTCCGGTCTCTATTAGAAGTAAAGGCAATCCTTGTTGCTATCCGGCTGTGCGGCAAGCCATCGGCTATCATTATTGATGAACCCGACTGGGGGTTGAAGCGGGCGTCGGCAGTCGCCTTCGTGTCAGCCATCATTTCGGTCTGTCACAAGTCAGACGTACCGGTTATACTTATTTCGCATAAACCCTGGTGGCTTAATCTGGCAAAAAGCGTTCTACGGGTAGAACGAACAGCTAAAAAGATTGAGGAAAAAGGAAAATATTCTTTTACGATCCGTCTGAGAGCTGTGCCGGCAAAGATGAGCGGTCGTTAAGACCTAATGGACGGTGACTCAAATTCTTGATGCTGCATTTGTCTTTTTTGGTTTTATCGGGTCTGTATTATGTGCCGCGCATTTATTGAGAATAAAAACACAAGTGTCGTGACGTGAATGTGGTTTTTTTGCACACCAAGGCAATTAACTCACCATGCACTGGAAGTTGAAACTGATTTTATTTGTCATCCTTTCAATACCGGCGTTTAGCGGATATCCGATTAAGCTGGTAGATGCAGAAATCATTTCCGGTATTACCTGGGGATGGTTTCTATACTTTCTTTTAATCAACTCATCCATACTGGTGGTGAATGGGAAACGGTTCTTTGAAAATACTGCGGCCATTGCAGCTTTGATCTCATTGCCGGTGATTTTCTTGGGAGCAGCCATATCCTATATGATCTATTGGTCAGGGCTGGGTTATGCCGACGGCCCCTCAGCATACAGTTCGCACTACGTTTCTTTGTGCATAACCATGTTGACGGTGATACCGCTGGCGCTGACAATGGTTGCCGTTGTCCCGTTTCATGAATTCGAGCAAAATCTTTTAAAAAGCAAATCTGGAGTTTCAAAAATACAACGGTTTTTTATGATGTTCTTACGGGTCTTTAATCACATCATTTACGCTGTTATACCCAACATCATCGAGACTCTGAGGGAAGAACGACGCTACAATCAATGGGCGGGCCGCGAACTTAAGCTGGATTCAGATTTATCTCTTAGCGCTAAAGGACGATCTATCCGGCCAAAGCTGAAGACCTTGATCAGAGAAATGATCCAGCTTGCTGTTGAGGGTATATGTGCTTCTATCCAATATATTCCCTTATGGGCAGTGGAGATCTCACAGCTACCCGATAAGAAAAAGGATAAAGATAAGCAGCAACGCTGATTCGCCGTCAGGGATTTTTTTCGTGCCCCCGGACAATGGAACTGTTCCTAATAGAATTGCAATTGATCGGAATTCAATGATATGAAACCTCAAAAAATCATTATTCTAACCATTTATTACATATAAAGCGGTAATGCGTCCAGCGAGATACTGACAGGGGGACGAATATGGCAGATCCATCAGATGTCAAGCAATTGGTAAACGTAGGTATTATTGCGGCTTTTGCGACGTTGGCATTTGTAGGAACAACAGTGATCCGCATTCCTATTCCGGCCACCGGCGGGTATTTTAATTTGGGAGATACCTTTGTGATGATTGCAGCGCTTCTATATGGTCCTTTAATCGGTGCACTGGTAGGATTGATCGGCCCGGCACTGGCAGATGCTATAGGGTTCCCTCAGTTTATTCTGGCCACCGCCGTGGTGAAATGCCTGGAAGGCTTGGCTGTCGGATTCATTGGTGGAAAATCCAGATCGGATACCCTGACACGCCCGGTGTTGGCTCTGGCTGTTGGGATTATCATCTTGGTTGGCGGGTATTTTGTATTCGAAGCCTATATTTATCCATTGCTGGCTACAAAGGTGCCGTTTTTTGGTGTAACCGATCCAAAAGCTGCCATGGCCGAGATTATTCCAAACCTTCTTCAGGGAATAATGAGTGCGGTAATTGCTTTGGGCATATGGCGAGTTTTTCGAAAGAAGACGCTTTAATAAGCGATCAAAATTTGTCTGCTGGGTCGGCGGTCCACAAAATTTTTTTCACATCTACCGCTTTTTGAATTAATCCGTACGTGATAGCAAAGTCAGCAAAATGCTGCCATCGCTGTGGATCCAAATTCTGATGATGGGCATAATACGGCAATGTCAGTTTGAAGGCATCCGTTTCAGTTTTACGGTCCGCTTCCGGCACTTCTTCAAAATAATATTGCAGAGCGATTTGCGGATTCTTACGCGTATAGGCGATGGCACGATCGATGCTATTTTTGAACGCCATCAGCACAGCATGATTTTTCCGCATTGTTTTGATGCTGGTGACAAAAATTAATTCATCATAATCAGGAATACCCCATTCTTCCAGCTCGAAATATCCAACCTCATAGCCTCTGTGGGCCATTTCAACGGTTTCATAGGTCTTAAATGGTCCCATGACGGCATCCACTTTTTTGGCGGTTAGTGACTGAACGATGGAAAATCCAACATTGACGGCCGTGTACTGTTCGATATTGTTCAATTTAGCAAATGCTGCCAAAAGAACATCCATTAGCCCTGGTACGGTATATCCGATCTTTTTTCCTGCCAGATCCTTGGGGATCTCTATGCCGCTGTTTTTCATAAACAGCAACGTCGTCAAGGGATGTTCTATCAGACGCCCAAATGCTACAATTTCAAGACCCCTGGCGGCGGCGATGATGGTCTGTGGTTGATAGGAAACGGCAATATCCACATTGCCGGTTGCAGCAAGTTTGAGCGCATCTGCAGTTTCGGATGGACTGATAATATTGATTTTTAATCCTTCCCGCGAAAAGTAACCCTGGTGGCGGGCCACATAAATGGGTAAATGATCAACATTGGGGAACCAATCGAGCATCAGGGTAAGGGACTGAGCGGCCCGCACGGGGGGCGCCACGGTTAAGAGGAGACAAACCGACAAAAAAATATGAAGACAAATTTTTTTCACTTCTTCCTCCTTATGACAAGTGTTTCCAGGTGATAATTTTTTTTTCCAGAAACCCGACGAACAACCACAGGATTACGCCCATTGCTGATAACCATAGAATTGCGGCAAAAACGAGGTCGACCCTGAGTCTGGCATTGGCTTGAATCATGAGGTAACCAAGTCCCTGTTGGGCACCGACCCATTCACCGATAACAGCGCCGATGGTGGCCACTGAAACCCCAACTTTAAGTCCGGCGAAAAACTGAGGCAGCGCCCATTTCCAAAACAACAACCGCATGGTTTTCCAGAATCCAGCGCCCATCAGCTGGAACAAAATTCGATATTCTTGATCGCAGCTTTTAAAACCTTCCAGCAGATTTACCGTGATCGGAAAAAAGATGATAATTGCCGCCATCAGCACCTTGCTGCTAATACCATAGCCCAGCCATACAACCAATAAGGGGGCAATTGCAAAAACCGGTACCGCCTGAGAGGCCACCAGGAATGGAGCGATGGCATTTTCCACCGCGGGATTGGCAAACATGACCATCGAAAGTGGAACGGCAAAAGCCAGTGAAATGAGTATTCCCAATACGATTTCCAATGCTGTTGCGCCTGCATGGGGAAGTAAGAGGGTGGCTTTAAACAGTGCCACGCTGATGATTTGAGTTGGCATCGGAAGAATAAAATCGGGAATCGCAAACCCTCTGCAAGCCATCTCCCAGGAGGCCAGAATCAATAACGCCCCGGCAAAAGCGCAAAGTCTAGGATATTTCATTTTCCAGCTCTTCCTGTAAACGCTTGAGCACATGCTCTTTAATTTTGATTATCTCCGGATCACCCAGGCGACGGGGTTTGGGTCCACTCAAAGCAAATTGCTCTAAGATTTTCATCGGTAATCGACTCATGACCAGCACTTCATCTGCCAGTATAAGGGCTTCATCAATATTATGGGTGATCATTAAGATGCTTTTATTGAATTCACTTTGAAGCAAAAGGAGCAACGACTGCAAGCTGGTCCGGGTGATTGCATCCAAAGCGGATAGAGGTTCGTCCAGTAGAACCAGTTCATGCTCAAACATTAAGGTTCGAACCAGGGCACAACGCTGGCGCATTCCGCCGGAAGTTCTTGCAGGCAGGTAATTTTCAAAACCGTCTAATCCCAGGCGCCCAAAGAGTCTCTGTGCCTTGTTTACGGCCGCATTCATATCCTTACCGGCAATTCTAGCGGGAAGCAGGGCATTATTTAACAAGCTGAGCCAAGGAAGCAATAAATCCTTCTGCTGCATGTAAGCGGCCTTTTTCCCAAGGTGCTGCAACTTTTTTTCAAGCCAAAAAATGTCTCCGCTTTCCCGCGACACGACGCCGGTCAACACATCAAACAGCGTGCTTTTGCCACAACCGGACGGACCGATTAAAATCGTAAAGCCTTGGCGGGGAACACTCAGATTGAAGTTTTCAAGTACAGAAAGGTCGCCGAAACGTTTGCACAAATCTGAAACTTTCAGCATGTCGAGGCTCCTCCGCTACAAGGTTTTGCCGGAGGATGAGGAAGAAATGCAGTGTTTTCACATCAACTTCCCTACGCCGGCATAATCCGGATCAGGTTCTAGGGGTCGAGGCAGCCAGCCTCCTCTCAGCCGATTGATGACGGCTCCCCCATTGACTTTGCTTTCATTGCTACCACTAAACTGCTGGATTGTCAATTTTATCTATCAAGCTGTTGTAAGCGAAATTCAAATTCAGCATTGCGGGTATCCAGTTGGCGGGTTAATTCTTCCAATTCTGTAAACAAACGGTCGATTTTTTGCTGGCACAGTTTGATAGCACGCGAAATGTTAGCAATTTGGGCTGCATCTTGAGTCTGGGATGCCTGCTGCATGGATTCATTCAGCCGGTTGAGTTCAGCTTCATTTTTTTCAATTTCATCTTCCACAGCGGTTTGCTTCTTTTGCAGCGGCCGCAGAACCCGAGAGCGTTCGGAAATGATGGCGGATCTTTGCTGGCGCAGCGCTTTTTTGGTCCGTTTTGCCGGCCCCGATGCCTGGGGGGCTGCAACCCGTGCAGTGCTATTGGTGTTGCTGTCATCCTGCCATCCACCTTTATCCAAAAATCGCTGATAGCTGCCGCCAAAAATATCCAGCCGGTCATTTTGAAATACGATTAAGCGCTGCGCAAGCGCGTGCAGAAACATCTCATTATGGGTGACCATGATGACGGTGCCTTCAAAATTATCAATGGCTGCCAACAGGGCATCGCAGGACTCCATATCAAGGTGGTTGGTGGGTTCATCCAGCAGCAACAGATTTGCTGGATAAACCAGAAGCTTGCCCAGCATCACGCGGCTTTTTTCACCGCCGGAAAGGACGCTTATTTTTTTCAGGGCATCGTCACCTGAAAACATCATCGCTCCGCAGACATCGCGAGCCCGCTGGCGATCACCATCCGGATTTGAAAGCAAGATTTCATCCAACACCGTGCGGTTATCAACCAGGGTCTTAACACTGCCCTGTTCAAAATATCCTTTCTTAACGTCCGGATGATATTTAATCTGGCCCGAGTCAGCAATCAGCTCACCCGCCAGCAGTCTCAACAGGGTTGACTTGCCTTTCCCGTTAGGTCCCACGACGCAGATACGTTCCCCGGCGGCCACATTGATGTTGAAAGCGCTTATTAACGGTTTTTGTTTGTCATAGGAAAAACGGACGTTGCGGGCATTAAACAGATACCTGGCCTCAAAAGGGCTGCTGCTGAAAGAAAAATCCAGAATTTTTAATTTCTCGAGTTTGTCTTTTTTGCCCATTTTTTGCAGGGTTTTGATGCGCGATTGAACCAGGTTGGCTTGCCGGGCCTTAGCTCTAAAGCGGGTAATGAAGTGCTCGATTTCCCTGCGGCGCCGGGCGTCTTTCAGGCGGGTCTTCTCATAAATTGTTTCGTCCGCGGCTATTTGGGTGTAATATTTAGACGTGTCGCCCTCTATTTTGCGCACTTTCTGACGATGGATCCCCATTATGTGCGTAACCACCCGATCCATAAAGCTACGGTCATGGGTAATGAGCATGACTTCGTGCGGCCATTGTTGCAGGAAACGCTCGATCCAGCGAATGGAGGTAATGTCCAAAAAATTGGTTGGCTCGTCGAGTAACAAAAGGTCCGGTTCCGAAATCAATGCCTTGGCGAGGTTCAGGCGAATCTGATATCCGCCCGAAAAGGCCTTGGGCTGTATTTGAAATTCGGTCTGGTCAAATCCCAGGCCCACCAGGATTTTTTCCGCTTTCCAGTGTTGGGCTTCATCAATAACGGGTAAGGCTGAAATGGCCTCGTCTAAAATCGTTTGATGTCGAAATGCCAGCTTTTGACTGACGTATCCGATACGGTAATTTTTAGGAATAACGATGGCACCCGCATCGGGCGTTTCGTATCCCAGAATCATACGGAAGAGGGTGGTCTTGCCATGGCCGTTGCGCCCCACGACACCCAGTCGCTCTTTCGGACTCAAGCTAAAACTGATCTCTGAAAACAGGTTCAGCTCGCCGTAGCTTTTGCTAACATTTTCGACTCGGATCATGATTTACAAAAGGTTTCATTGTTATCGTTACGGGTGCACAGAATATAGCACGCTGAAAACCCAAAGTTAAAGATTATTTATGGTGAATTAAATCTTATTCCTCTTTTGGTTAAGGCGTCAATGGACAATCGTTCATCAGGAATGATCTTCGTTTCTTGAAACCTGATTCACATTTTGCTATGTTTCGTTTTAGTTTATAGCGCTTGTCGTATGAATGTTCGGAAAAAAAAGGATGGCGGCATAATTGGTCTTCGCTTTCAGCTTCGCCCCAACATGGTGGTTGTAGTAAAAAAGCGTTCCGCAATCGGAACGTTTTTTTGACAACCTCTATAAATATTTATCGCATCAGGACCCCAATATGGAATTGCGCTCTGCCCTCAAAAATCCAACGGTCGCCCTGGGTCGTTACACGATCGCCTTTATTCAGGATCTGGGAAAAATCGCTCTGTTCTTCGGTAAAGGTTTTGCGCTCATCTTTTCACTGCCTTTGCAGATCAACAAGGTTTTGCAGCAGATTTATTTTATCGGTATGAAATCGATTTTTGTGATCTGCCTGACCGGCGCGTTTACCGGTATGGTGCTGGGGCTGCAAGGTTATTATCTGCTGGTCAAGTATGGTTCCACCGGCGTTCTCGGTTCAGCGGTTGCCCTGTCTTTAATCCGTGAAATGGGGCCTGTGCTGACCGCCGTTATGGTCATCGCCAGGGGCGGGTCGGCGATGGCGGCTGAGATCGGAATTATGCGCATTTCCGAACAAATTGATGCACTCGAAACCATGGATATCGACCCGATTCGATTCCTGGTGAGTCCCCGAATCGCGGCAGCATTGATCAGCTTTCCGCTTTTAACGGCCCTGTTTGATGTGGTCGGTATTTTAGGAGGATATTTAACGGGTTCGGTGCTACTGGGACTGAACCCGGGCCTGTATTTTACCCGGGTTGAAACATCTGTTGCTATGGTGGATGTGACCGGCGGTTTTATCAAGTCACTTGTTTTCGCAGTGATTGTGGTATCCATTTGTTGCTATCAGGGCTACTACACCCATACGCGGGCCGAATTCGGCGCTAAGGGGGTCAGCCAGTCGACCACTTCGGCAGTTGTGCTTTCCTGTGTATTGGTATTAATCGCCGATTATGCGCTAACCACATTTTTACTCTAAACCCAATTGAGTTATGACTCAATTAGGATTGATCGTTTCAAATTTAATATGGATCAACCGCTTATCCAAATAAAAAATGCAACAAAGCGTTTCGGCGACGTCCGGGTGCTTGATGGCGTAAATTTAAATATCTATCGCGGGCAAATCACCTCCATTATCGGCCAGAGCGGCACGGGTAAAAGCGTCTTGCTTAAACATATCATCGGCCTGTTGCAGCCGGATTCCGGTCAGGTGCTTTTTGACGGAAAGCCATTGGCCGCCATGAAAAAGGATGAACGCAAGGCGCTCAAACGAAAATTCAGTTATGTATTTCAGGATACGGCGCTGTTTGATTTTCTGAACGTCGCTGAAAATGTCGCCCTGCCGCTGATGGAAAATACCAATCATCATGTGACGACAATTAAGGAGCAGGTTCAGGCCAAGCTGAATCAACTGGATTTATATGAGATTGAGCACAAATACCCCTCTCAGCTTTCCGGCGGCATGAAAAAGCGGGTAGCCCTGGCCCGGGCCCTGGTCACCGATCCGGAAATCGTGCTCTTTGATGAGCCCACCACCGGACTTGATCCGATTCGAAAAACAGCTGTCCACAGTATGATATCCGACTACCAGCAACGATTCGGTTTTACCGGTATTATCGTCAGCCATGAAATCCCCGATGTGTTTTTTATTTCGCAGCGCGTGGCCATGCTTGATGAGGGCCGGATCCGCTTTGAGGGCACGCCCGATGCGCTGCAGCAAAGCACCGATCCGGTGGTGCGCACTTTTATCCGCGGCTTAGAAAGCCCCCACGACGAACTGACCGGCGTGGCTTCGCAATCTCTTGGACAGAAACGACTGGCCCGCGAAATGTTTCGGCTGCAACACCATTTGCGAATATTTTCGCTTGTGTTGCTGACGGTTGAAAATCTGGAAGACGTCGACCGGATTGCCGGACATGTGGCCGGGCAAACCGCTTTGCGAAATTTTGCCAGTTTTGTGAAACAAAATACTTATATCACGGACACCTGTTTTCGCTATGACATGAATAAAATCATGGTGGTTTTACCGGATACCGATGCCGGACAGGCACGCCAGTTTTGCGACAAACTCTCCCGCAACCTGGATACGGATGCCATATATGGTGCATTGGACAACCGGAAAGGACTGTGTTTTTCCGTGGCTGCCGGTATTGCTCAGGCCCAAAAAGACAGTCAAATTGAAACCTTGCTGACAGATGTCGCAAAGCAGCAGAATATATTCTGGGAATGTCAAATCTAGGTTCAGGGTTCAGGGTTCAGAGGTTCAGGGTTCAGGGTTCAGAGGTTCAGGGTTCAGGGTTCAGAGGTTCAGGGTTCAAAGGTTTATAGGTTTCAAGTCTTTGTCCTCTATGCTCTGTCCCCTGATATCTGATATCTGACATCTGAGTTCTGTTATCTAACCTCTGAACGCTTGAACATTGAACCTTTGAACGCAGAACGCAGAACCTGAATAACGGAGGCATAATGAAAAAAGGATCGGTTGAGTTGGGCGTCGGCATTTTTGTCATTATCGGCTTGATCTGCGTTGGATATTTGACGATTCAGCTTGGGCAAATGAAATTGCTGGGTGACGACCACTATTTTCTGAATGCCAGATTTCTATCGGTGTCAGGCCTCAAGGCCGGTGCCCAGGTGGAAATTGCCGGGGTGGAGGTCGGGCAGGTCGATTCGATATCACTGGACCCCAAAGACAATGTGGCCATGGTGCGCTTGAAAATAAAAAAGGAAATCGTCTTAAGCGACGATGTCATCGCATCGGTTAAAACATCCGGACTCATCGGGGATAAATATATCAAACTGTCACCGGGCGGTTCAGATGACATTTTAGAGCCGGAGGACATCATCACTGAAACCGAATCGGCCTTGGATATCGAAGAATTGATCAGCAAGTATGCTTTTGGGGAGGTGGATTCATCTACCGCCTTGACAAAATGATCCGCTTGAATATTTCATAAGCGCCCATGGCGGGCGTTATAACCAGGAAAGATTTTTCAACCACAGGCTTAAACAGTCGGGGAGGTCTACCATGGCAGAGGAAAAAGATGAAAAAAAAGATTTTGTCGTAAAGGATCGCCGTATATTTGCAGGGGAAAATCTTGATGAGGCCGAAACCAAAGAGAAGGAAACACCGGCCTCAGAAGAAGAGCAGGCGCCCGATTCCACTGAGGCAACAGAAGCCGCAGCCGAGCAAGAGCCGGAACCACCACCTCAGTTCCCGGAAATTAACTTCGCTACCTTTGTGGCTTCCCTAAATGCATCCGCTTTGTTACAGCTTGGTGCCATTGAAGACCCCACCACCGGCCAAACAAATAAAAATCTGCCGATGGCCAAGCAAACTATTGATATCCTTAGCATGTTGCAGGAAAAAACCGCCGGTAATCTGAGCGAGGAAGAGGAAAATTTACTGAAAAATATTCTTTACGATTTGCGGATCATGTATGTTAAGGAAAAGCAGTAGTGCGTTCAATCGTTAAATATTTATAAGGATTCGATAGGCTTAACCATACCTTAGATCTTATCTCTCCAGCTCTAAGGTTCCAAGGTTCAACGTTCAACGGTTCAGAGGTTAGATAACAGGAAACAGATGAAAATCAGACTACCATGAATCTCGCTAGTCGAGGCTGGAAACTTCATTCAGAGACTTAAACCCTTGAACCTTCGAACCCAAAACCCCTGAACCTCTGAACCCTGAACCCAAGCGAAGCGCTATGAAGATCTTGTCACCCGCTAAAATTAACCTGTTTTTGCGCGTCCGCGGCAAACGACCTGACGGGTACCATGAATTGTTTTCGTTAATGTGCTGCATCACCCTTTTCGATGACATTTTGTTGCAAATCGGCACCGGCAACGCGATTAACATACATTGCTCGCACCGCGGCGTGCCGTCAGACGCCACCAATCTGGCACACCGCGCAGCCCGTTTGTTTCAGGAAAAGCTGGGGTCATCCCGGCAAATTGACATCCATCTGACAAAAAACATCCC
>JASFIG010000042.1:0-19028 GCA_050122795.1 Desulfobacterales bacterium | reverse complement strand
ACATTACCGTTGTTCTGGTCGCTATCCCGTAATTTTTTTACACGCCGCCTCATACTTAAACTATCGCAGGTCGAATTATGCCACATACCTTTTTAGAATGGCTTGACGAAAACCAACAGGTCCAGCACTTAGAGATCATTGATAAGGTCTTTATCGGACGCAGCTGCACCGGTATCGATCCTCAAAAAAGAATTCTGGTGAACAATGCCCAGGTATCCAGAGACCATGCGGTTATCAGTCGCCGTGGCAAATCACTTAAAATCAAGGATATGAGCAAAAATGGGACCTGGGTCAACGGTATTCGCCTGGCCGCGGGCTCATCGAGTGATCTGGCAGATGAAGATGTCATCAGCGTCGGCGGGATCTCGATTACGGTATACGTGCAGTCAGGCGAGACTACTACGCAGGAAAGGGCCATATTGACTGAAGGCACCATGGTGACACCCACCGAAGTTGTGGTCACCAACGTGGTGGCTGATGTCAGAGAGTTCTCCACTTTTTCCCAGGTCCACGCGTCAGCAGATGTTTATGCGCTCATGAAGGAAGTCTTCGATGCTTTCAGTGGTATTGTGGTCAATTTTAAAGGCACCATCAAAGATTACGCCGGTGACGCCGTATATGCGTTTTGGGATCATCATGTCAAACCGGTCCGCCAGCAGGCTGTCTTGGCCTGTCAGGCGGCTCTGCAGCAAGACCAGGCCCTCAATGAAATTCGCTCAAGATTATCCGCTAAAAACGAGGCTGCTGCCAAATTAGAGATGGGCTGGGGCATCACAACCGGCAAAGTGACCCTATCACATTACGGCTCACGCGCGGCTGATCTGGCTTTGGTAGGTGACTGCACCAATCTGGCCTTTCGCTTGTCGGGCATTGCCAATAAAGATCTATCTGACAAAATCATTATTTGCTCCCAAACAGCTGATCTGGTTAGCGACGATTTTAGCGTGCAAGATCTTGGAACCATTCCCATTAAGGGCCGCAAGGGCCAGGAGCGTGTTTTCGGGCTAAAAAAACCCTGAAAATATCCGTCAATTGGTTCCCGCTTCATGGCGTGACGGCAATTTACAGACACCGGCAACCCGTCGAACAGAACCGCCACCCCCGAATTCCCCGGATGCATTTTGCTTCTATTGTCAAATTAGGTTAAAATTCATATGTCAGATTGTCCAGCTGCAACAAACTGCCCGTCAGCAGCATTGTCGGACACGCGATAACGGGCATGCAGCCCCTACAAAGCCGGGGCAGACTCAGAGACGTTCGGATCGCTCTTATATGGTATTTTCAAGTACAATTTTTCTGTTTGGCTTCCTGCCGGTAGTGATTGTCTGCTATTTCGGGCATCAGCTATTTGTTGCCCAGCGCTTACGCAATACCGTTCTTCTTTGCTTCAGCTACCTCTTTTATCTGTACGGCGCTGCCGGATTTTTGCTGATCCTGATCCTGTCAACAGTAGCAGATTATGTGCTCGGGCACCTGATCCAACGTAAGGCCGGATTTAAGCGGCTGTGGCTCAGCTTGTCACTGCTGCTGAATTTAGGTCTGCTGGCCTATTTCAAATATGCCAATTTTTTTGTGGCTGAAGTCAACAGCCTGCTTTCAGGATGGCCATATTATCCAATTGAATGGCAGTCCGTCGTACTGCCCATCGGCATTTCTTTTTTTACTTTTCAAAAGCTCAGCTATGTTATCGATGTCTACCGGAGAAAATGCCCGGCGCTGGACAACATTGTTGATTTTGCTCTGTATATTGCCATGTTTCCCCAGCTGATTGCCGGGCCGATCGTGCGTTTCAGCACGATTCGAAACCAACTCAAAGCACGCCGGGAATCATGGGACAGTTTCTACAACGGCATCATCCGCATTTGCTGGGGCCTGGCTAAAAAAGTTATCATCGCCAATTCCTGCGGCCAGATTGCCGACGTCGTGTTTGGCCTCAAACCGGAGTTGCTGGATACCAAAGTCGCGTGGTTGGGTGCGCTGGGCTATACGCTCCAGATCTATTTTGATTTTTCGGCCTACTCGGATATCGCCATTGGATTGGGCTTGCTGTTTGGGTTTTCCTTCCCCGAGAATTTCAATCGCCCCTATTCGGCGGTCAGTATAACCGATTTCTGGCGTTGCTGGCATATGACCCTCAGCCGCTGGTTTAAAGATTACCTGTATATTCCGCTGGGCGGTAACCGCCGGGGAACAGCCCGAACCTGCCTCAATATGACAATTGTTTGTGTATTGTGCGGCCTGTGGCATGGCGCCAACTGGACCTTTCTGATCTGGGGTATGTATCATGGTGCCTTTCTGGTCATCGAACGTATCACCGGCCTGCGAGAACTTGCAGCGAATAAATTCCGGATTGCGCGCCGTTTGATAACCCTGATCATTATTATGGTCGGGTGGGTGCTGTTTCGGTCCGAAAGTATGTCTCAGGCCGTTGAATTTCTGAGCGCCATGTTCACCTTTAGCGACTTGCCCATTACCTATGAGCTCAGTCGTGCACTCAATTATCGCAACATTTTGTTCGTGCTGGCGGCATTGCCGGTATTTTTCCTGCCAGCCGATCTTTCCCTGATTCAGTTGATCGTAAACAGAAAAGATCCCATTCCGATCGTGGCGGGGATCATAATGCTGCTGCTGCTTCCGTATTGTGCGGCGCTGATTCTCGACGGTGCCAGCAGCACCTTTATCTACTACCGATTTTAATCGAACCATGAAAAAGGTTTTATCCATCATATTTGTCTTGATTTTGCTAACCCCGGCGGTAGTCTGGCTCGCAGGTCTGGATGTCGGCATCCAGGTGGCACGCATTGGCCTTAAACCGCCCCGATTCGATGCCCGCGCCCTGCTCAAAAACGACTATTATCGCTCTTTTGACCAATATTTGAATGACAGCTTTTCTCTGCGCGATCCGCTGCTTTTTGCCAAAAGATGGCTGGATTACCATCTGTTCGAAATGACCGACACGGCGACTGTGCATGTTGGCAGGCAAGGATGGCTATACAGCCGCAATCACATTGGTGACGTTCAAAAACAGGCCTGTGATGACCTGATGCTGATCGAGCAGCTGGCCCTGGACCTTTACGCTGTCGATCAGCTTATCTCGGCTTCCGGTCGCCGATTTGTATTTACGGTGGCGCCCAACAAATCCACCATTTACCCCGAGTATTTAGGATACATACCCCCAGGCAGTTCATGCGGTTACAGCCGCTATGATTTTCTGCTGGAGGCGTTCGAGCGGTATCCCCTAAAAAACTTTGTCAGACTCGAAAATCAGTTGCTCAATGCCAAAAAAAGCAACAGATGGCTTTACCATCCCACCGGCACGCATTGGAATGCCCGCGGTGCCGCGGTGGCAGCTGATGCGATCAGGCAGAAGATCGAGCAGGATGCCGCCCATGAACGGGCTTTTGATCACTCGCAGCACCGTCCGGTGCATCATGTTGACCTGACCGGGCGCATGCTGGGATTGCTCGCCCCGGTCGAGGATGATACCGTCATTCAGTTAACATCTTCAAAGTCCGTTGATCGTCCAAATGCAGTCATTTACGGCGATGGCTATATAAAAAATCTACTGCCTTACCTTTCTCAAATCATCGGCACGCTTGAAGTTGTCCGAGCTGACAGTGTTCCATCTAGGCAAACTGACGAAGATTTGAAATCCGCAGATATTATTCTAGTGGAAACGGCTGAAGCCCATCTTGGAGCGATACGCCTCGATGTTGACCAAATTTATAAAATCTTTGAGACCGATGCCCTTCTCCCGGTAAGTTATCCGATCGATCTTCAGGTGTTTGTGCCGCAGTCAAACATTTCGCTCACCGAACGGACCGGGGTCCTGGAGATAAAATCGGTGGGGGCTATATCCCGCCTATCCATCATGTCCATCCCCGGTTCGGATCATCAGCTTTTCAGGCTGTTGAAACTAGGCGTTGAAGCGCCCCACTCGGATACCATGACCTTCAAATTTAAAACAGATCCGCCCATCATTACGCGCAGAGCGCTCAGGCCGGGGTTCACAACGCTGCACCTGCCCCTGCCCCTTGAAAAGGCACTATCGTTGAGCATCAATCCGGGCAGCAAGGCAGGTGTGCTGGAGTTACAGTCGGCAGAGATACTGACATTTGCGGCGCAGCCTGAAACCACCGAACCTCGACAGATAAAAAACTTCCTTGCCAAGTGGCCATCTGATAGAAACATCGCCCTGGCAAAACTGGATTCAGAGCCGGTTGCAACCGCGGCAGATCCCGCTCTTAAGTTATCGGGATCAACGGTGAATTCGCCGGGTCCCGGCAAACACTCACAACCGCATGCGTCTGTTAGTGCTTTAAAAGCGGCATTTAACGAAGTCTTCGCCAATCAAGCAGCGCGGTCAAAAAAAGGCACTTCTAAACCATCAATTGCAAGATCGGCCACCACCCCATCCAAGATCAAAGTCGAAAAATCAAAAAGTGACGGCGCAAAAGAGCCGCGGCTTGAACAAGATGTCGCCGGGACCACAATGGCCGGACCATCCCATACCGAAACTAAAAGAAAAATTGAAGATCTAAAGGATAAGGCGGCTGTTCAAAAAGAACAGCCCCGGGTCTCAAGCCTGGCAGCGACACCGCTATCGACTTTAGCATCAATCACCTTGACCGACTATGCGGACGGGCGCATTTTCCAGAGACGCGGAAACAGCGCTGATATTGTCATTTCCGGTACTTACAGCGGATCACCGCATGCCATTGAGGCCAGGGTTGTCCGAAGCGACACACAGGTGCAAATTGTACCCTGGACGGTGATTGATCCTTTACCGGCAAATGGTATTTTTGTAGGCCGGCTGGACAAAGTGCCCCAGGGCGGATGGTATAACCTTCAGGTTCGCAGTCAACGCAATCATCGTATTACGGCAAAGGGCAGACACCGCTGGGGAGTGGGGATGCTGATCGCCTGTTTGGGGCAGTCGAATATGAACGAATGGTTTCACACCGGTAAAGATTTAAGAGCGCATTCACTGTTGCGCAAATTCAACGCTAAGGGCTGGTCCCGATTAAACACAACCGGTAATGCGGCCATTGCCTTCGGCAACCGGATTATCGAGCGGCTGGGTATCCCGGTTGGGCTTCTGGACTTTGCCGTTAACGGCTCGGGATTAAGAAAAGAAGCAGATTGGGGAACGGGCTACTGGGCAGACACCCGCCCGAATTCGATCTATAGCCGCTTTATTAACGGCGTATCCGCTGTCGGTGGCATGTTGGAATATGTCATCTGGATACAAGGAGAAGCAGACGCCGCCAAGGGCACCGTAACGCAAGCAGAGTATACTTTTTCATTATCGCATTTTATTGAAGACCAGGTGAGAGTTGACATCGTCAATGGATCGCAGCGTGAGCAATTGCCCTTTCTGATCGTTATGATGATCAAGCGTCCCGGCGGCAAGGACAAACCCCATCAGGCCATACGCAACGCCCAAAAACAGGTGGTCGAAAACGTTAGCGACTGCTATCTGGCAGCCACCGCCCTTGATTTAAAAAACCACGGTCGCCAGCATCTTACGCCCAAAGCATATACCGTGATGGGCCGGAGGGTGGCCCAGACGGTTCTCCATATAGTAGGCAAAGAGCCCTACCATCGCGGCCCGCAAGTCGTCGATGCCAGACGAATTGACGACTACACGGTTGAAATTAAAATCCAGCACCATGGCGGTAATGATATTCAGCCGGCTTCCGGGATTAGCGGATGGCAAATCATTGCACAGGGTCTACCGGTTCCCATTCAAGAAGTCTATCGCCATGATGCCCGCACGATTCGAATCGTAACCGCGCAAGCGCTCAGCGGACAGGCATCCGTACGCTATCTGTATGGTGCGATGCCGAATGTCAAACGTGCGGTGCTGGACAATTCTCCCCTGTCTCTGCCTCTTGAAGAATACCAATCGGAAATCAATTGAATCCTGCCTATTATGAATTATGTTATCCAATATGGGTCAATTAACCATTTCATATATGTGTAAGATGAAGCGACTGAAGACATGAAAAAACAATCTAAAAGAAATGGCTTTTTAAAATTATCCCAAATGAAATATCTGACACTATTTCAAATAATATTCGGTTTGACGATCTCAAGCGAACATACCCAATCAGCGGAGAATGCCGATATGGTTGCCCAGCAAAAAAAATACAGCATCGGGTGTGCCCCGACACCACCGGACGCAATGGGTCCCTTTTATAAGCCCAACGCCCCTGTGCGCAGCAGTGTTGGGAACGGATATGAATTAAGGGGTGTGGTGATATCGACTAAAAATTGCGCAGCCATCCCGCAGGCGCGTATTGAATTATGGATGGCGGGTCCGGATGGAGAATACAAAGATGATTACCGCGCCACTGTCATTCCCAATCAAGCTGGTGAATACTATTTTGAAAGCCATTTGCCGCCGTCTTATTTCAACCGTCCACCGCATATTCATATGCGGGTAAGCGCCGATGGTTTCAAAACGCTGGTCACCCAGCATTACCCGGAATCAGCTTCGAAAAAGGGAACGCTGGACCTGGTATTAATTCCAGAGTAACGCGGTAGCAATCAGGGTGTGATTTCTTTGTTAGTTAACCAATGTTATTCAATATCGCTGCGTGGGTTCTGCCGGGCGATGTCAATCAAATAGGTTTCCCCCATTTTGAGCATTCGCAGCTCCATGTTGTCAGGCGGCTGCTGATCCCAGGCATATTGCAGCCGGCGCGGCGGTTCCAGGATATGTTCCATACTGATGATCCAGGTCCCCCAGCCCCAGGGAACGAAAACCTTGCATTCTAAGTCCTCGGCAGCCTGAATGGCGTCTTCGGGGGTAAAATGCCCGTGACGCCAGTACCAGGAAGCAATCGGCATCAGGCAAATATCGAAAGCCCCCAGCCGGCTTTTAATATCTTTGAAAACAGCGCTGTAGCCGGAGTCCCCGGCAAAGTAAATGCGGTAACCCCGCCATTCAAATAGCCACCCGCCCCACAGGGTTTGATTGCGCTTTTGCAGGCTTCGGCCCGAACTGTGATTGGCCGGCAGAAAATGGAGTGATAGATCTCCGATCGTATCCCGGGTATACCAATCCATACCGACGACATGAGCATATTTACCCGGAAATATATTTTCAACTCCGTGGGGGACATAATAATGGGTGTTTTCAGGCAGTTGTTTAAGGGTGTTAAAGTTTAAATGGTCTAAATGATCGTGGGAAATCGCCACGATGAGCATCCGGTTTTTATCGGGTTCTTCAGATTCTCCGAAAAATGGCAGATCTTTGACAGCCAGCGGCGATTCAGCGTAGAGCGTCCCGATTTCGCTGTATTTCCCGAGCTTACCGGCCAATCCGTCGAACTTCTCAAGGAACGGATCTATCAATATCTGGTATTTACCTCCGATCTGAACCAGAAAAGCCGCATGCCGCAGCCAGGTGATCTGGACGTCGTGGGTCGAGTTCCGCAGGGTATCAACATCCGGCTGAACCGTGTAATCGGATGGATTGTAACCAAGCGTCCGATCGATATCGCCGCCTCTGGGATCCGAGAGCAATCTGTATTTGTATTGTTTCCGCTCGTGGGGATTTAAAAAATCAATATAATCATACTCCGTTTCCTCTCCTTTTTTATACTTGGACGGAAACAAATTTTTATAACACATCCGTCGACCGTCCCAGACATCGAGCGTCTCGTTTTTGATAACCGGACGGTTAGTCGTACAGGCACCGACAACAGAAATTACCAGAAACCAGAGAATAAGCCCAAAAGCACTTACCGAACCACATCGTTTTTGGATTTCAAAGCACATGCTAAGGTCTGTTTGTGTTTTTCTGTGTGGGTCTGCCCCGCCATGGCTTTAGGCGAAGACGGGCTTGTCACGGCGCAGCTCGTCAGAGCGAAGACGGACGTGTCACGGCGTAGCTCGTCAGAGCGAAGACGGAACCGTGGCAAATTTAATCCTTCTGGCACAAGTTAAAATCGCAACTTAAATACGGTCCTTTCTCCCGGAGCCGATGTAACACCAAGGGTTCCTTTATGAAGTCGCACAATCTGTCGCGATAGGCTTAATCCAATACCGGAACCCTCCGGTTTGGTTGTAAAAAATGGAATAAATATCCGCTCGACAACCTCTTCCGGAATGCCTTTGCCGTTATCAATGACTTTGATGACGGGATTGCCCAGCCCGTCGGTGCCGGCCTTTAATTTTATTTTGGGATGCGACACACCGTTGACCGCCTCGACGGAATTTATACACAGATTAATGAGAACCTGCTCAATCAGGGCCGGATCAGCCGTTATGGTAAGGCTCTGCGGGTCAATTTCACTTTTAAATCGGATGGCGGTTTTTTCAATCTGATCGCCCATAAGGCTTTCAACCCGTTCAAAAAGATCCTTAACCTGAACGATTTTAAAATCCGGTTTGGGGATACGCGTCAGTTTCCGATAGTTATCAATAAAGGTAATGAGCCCCTTGCTGCGTTTTTCTATGGTTTTAACAGCGTGTCCCACGTCTGTAATGACTTCATTGAGCTCTTCGGGTACTTGACATTCTTTTTCGTCTTTGAGTAAACCGGTGGCGGTTGAGGCCAGTGAAGCAATCGGTGTGATGGAATTCATGATTTCATGGGTGAGTACCCGAATGAGGTTCTGCCAGGATGTCATCTCCTTTTCTTCCAGTTCACTCTGGATATTTTGCATGGCAACCAGAATCAGCTGCTGCTGCCGCAAAACAAAACCGGTAGCGTATATGGACAGCTGTAATAAATCATCGCCCTGCTTCAACTTAAACAGATCCTTGTCTCCGGGTGAAATATGGCTGAGTTTCTCAGCCAGTCCTTGACTGATCGCTTCAATATCGTGAATATTGCCCAGACGTGGGATTTTGAGCAGTTTTTTGGCTGCATTATTGATGAGCTCCACCTGACCATCGGGGTTAAAAGCAATCAATGCAATCCCGACATGATCGATAATGGTTTGCAGGAACCGGAAGTGCTCCTCCTTTTCAATTTTGGCCCTCTGAAATTCACGGGTTACTTCGCTGAAGGCCGTATACAGCTCTGCAAACCCGGAGCCTTCTATTTTGGGGGTGAAGGACTGTGAGAAGTCGGAATGTTTGATGGAGAGCAAAAAGCGGTTCAAATCCCGATTGGTTTTGGTAACAAAGCGGATCAGAGAAAAAATCTGATAGACAATCATCAGTGCAAGAAAAATGCTTGCCGCGATAAATTCGGTTTTGTATAAAAGGTAAGCCAGCAGGCCAATGGAGCCGCCCAGCAGCAACACCCGGATCACGCAATTTACTTCAAATCGTCTCATAGTCCGTATTTTTCCATCCGCCTATACAGCGACGTCCGCGTCAATCCCAGTTCCCTGGCAGCATGGGATACATTGCCGGTGTGCTTTTTAAGGGCTTTTCGAATCACGGCTTTTTCAACTTCTTCAAGGTTATAGTTGTCCAGAACAACCCCTTCAACTTCTTTTTCTGATGCTGGAAATAAAAAATCGGATGGCTGCAGCACATGGGCTTCCGCCAGAATCACCGCCCGTTCCAATGTGTGGATCAGTTCTCGAATGTTTCCCGGCCAGTGATAGCGTTCCAACTTTTTTAAAGCCGCTGTGCCGACGCCTTTGATCCCTTTTTGATATTTATTTGAAAATTTGCCTAAAAAATGATTGACAAGCAGTGGAATGTCTTCCTGTCGATCCCGTAAGGGCGGCAGCTGAATTTCAACCGTATTGATGCGATACAACAGATCCTGCCGGAATTCATTTTTGGCTACCATATCGTAAATGGGCATGTTGGTGGCGCATATCAGGCGAATATCAATATCCCGGGCAGCATTGGACCCCAACCGGGTCACCTTGCGGGTCTCCAGAGCGCTCAACAATTTGGCCTGCATGGCCATTGACAGGTTGCCGATCTCATCCAGAAACAACGTTCCCCCGGAGGCCAGCTCGAACCGTCCGGGCCGGTCCTCCTTGGCATCGGTAAAAGCGCCTTTCATGTGACCGAATAACTCGCTTTCAAACAGGCTCTCGGCGATCGCGCCCATGTCAACACTGATAAAAACCTCATCCGCGCGCTGGGACCGGCGATGAAGCGCGCGTGCCACCAGCTCCTTACCCGTGCCATTTTCACCGAGAATCAATATGTTGGTATCGGTAAAAGCCACTTTTTCAATGTTGGCAAAGACCTGTTGCATTTCCGGGCTGACCCCGATCATATCATGATAGCGCTGATCGATATCGGCTCTGAGCTGGCGCTGCTGGGAGCGCAGCTTGTCGACTTCCAGCTTTGAATAGCGCAAATTTAAAGCCGATGACAGGGTCGCCAGCAGTTTTTCATTCTGCCAGGGTTTGAGCACAAAATCGATCGCACCGGCTTTGACAGCCTTTACGGCCAGCTCAACATCCCCGAAGGCCGTAATTAATATAACAGCCGTGGAAGGATCCAGCTGTAAAATCTTATCCAGCCACATGAATCCTTCAACCCCGCTGGTGGCATCCATCGTGAAGTTCATGTCCAGCAGAATGACATCGTAATTTTCATTTTTCATCAGCGAAGGAATTTTTTCAGGATTCGTTTCGGTATGGACCAGTGAAAAATGCTGTTTGAGGAACAGACGGGCCGCCAACAGCAAATCCTCGTTGTCATCGACAATCAATATTTTTCCTTTATTTTTAACCATATGGATTTCCTGTGATCCGGTAGATGAGTCTCAAATAGGCAGCGGTTTTTTTCTGCTGAAAATAAATGCCAGATTCATTCCAATTTTCCCAAAATGTATCAACAATTTTTTTTTGAGTTTATCATAGATAGAGAACCGCCCATATTTTACTGAAAAAATTATATATTTTTAATACCGGGGTCAACGGCATAACCGTTTTGGCGCTGCGCGGGATAAAATCTCATATATCACAACCGTACGAATACGTACACCTTATGTATCAAAAACGGACACTCTTAAGGCAACTGTAGTGATCATCTTTCTGAAACCCATTTAGGCAAGGCACCTTTTTTAAACATATTTATTTAGATTTTGATTACTTACACTTATTACGGTCAGGAATGCCGGCAAATTGATCGGATGGCATAGCCCTTGCTCAATTAGAGTCAGATCATTTTAGCAAGCCTTTAAACCGGAACGTGGGGAGGTCTTATGCTCCAGACGAAAAATTTAACAAAGATTTTCACCACCCAGGAGGTGGAAACCACCGCATTGAACAACGTAAACCTGGAAGTGCAGCAAGGCGAATTTGTGGCTGTTATGGGGCCGTCGGGTTGCGGCAAATCGACCCTGCTGCACATCGCCGGCATGCTCGATAATCCGACCGACGGCGAGTATTATTTCATGGGTGAGGACGTTTCGGGATATTCCGAAAAGAAACGGGCCAATTTGCGCAAAGGCAACATTGGCTTTGTCTTCCAGAGCTTTAATCTGATCGATGAGCTCACCGTTTTTGAAAATATCGAGCTGCCACTCTTATATCTGGGCGTTGCAGTAAAGGAGCGTAAAAGACGGGTCGATGACATTTTAGAACAGCTGGAGCTCGTTGCACGCCGAAATCATTTTCCACAGCAAATATCCGGCGGCCAGCAGCAACGCGTGGCGGTGGCCAGAGCCCTGATCGCCAATCCAAAAGTGATTCTGGCCGATGAGCCCACCGGGAACCTGGATTCCAGTCACGGTGACGAGGTCATGAAATTACTGGTCAATCTGAATGAAAATGGTACCACCGTGGTGATGGTTACCCATTCACCGGCGTATGCCGATTATGCAAATCGAGTGATTCACCTTTTCGACGGCCACATCGTCACCGAAAACCTGAAAGAAAAATACGACCGTCACATGCGGCCCCTATCGGAGGTTACGAGTTAACGGGTTGCGCGTTCCGCGTTACGGGTTACGGACTACAGCTATCGGGTAAGGAATTCAATTAATAAAGCAAAAACATTTATGTTTTCGAACTTCTTTATATTCGCATTCAGGTTGCTGCGCAGAGATAAGCTGCACAGCATCATCAATACGATCGGTCTGTCCATCGGCATTGCATGCGCCATCCTCATCATGATGTATTTGAAAAATGAACTGACGTACGACCGGCACCATGCAAATGCCGACCGCGTCTATCGGCTGGGCCTACATATCACCATGGGTGATCAATCCGCAGGTTACGCATCGGCATCCTGGTCGATCGGAAATCGCTTAAAAAATGAATATTCAGAAATCGTGGATTATGCCAGGGTCAGGCCTTATTCCGGTGTTTTGTTCAAATTCAAAGACAAAGTGTTTTTTGAAGATGAGATTGCGCTGGCCGATCCAAGTGTATTCACGTTATTTTCTTTCAAATTTATATATGGAAATCCGGCCACCTGTCTGAACGAGCCGGGCAACCTTGTCCTTACAGAAACCCTGGCCCGCAAATATTTTGGGGATCAAAATCCGATCGGTAAAATCGTACAACTGGGTAACAAATACGATTGTGACGTCACCGCCGTGGTTGCAGATATGCCGTCGAACTCGCACATGCGGCTAAATGCCATGGTTGCCATGGCGAGCCTGTTGGTGGTTGCCCCTGATGTGGACTTTTTGAATCTGCAGCTCATGGAAGCAGACTGTTTTACCTTCTTGCTGGTCGAAGAGGGTTTCTCGCTTGAAAACTTCATGGAAAAATTCAAATCTTTTCGCGAAAAGTACATCGCAGCAGAAGAAAAAAAATTTCACCAGAAATATGATCCGATTTTTCAGAAACTGACTGAGATTCATTATGGCCCCAGGCTCAGATTTGATTACCCGACGGGTAACAAAGCTTATGTGTACGCCTTTTTTACCATCGGCCTTTTCATTCTGGTTTTGGCCTGTATTAACTACATCAATCTGGCGACTGCACGGGCCATGATCAGGGCCAGAGAGATCGGCATAAAAAAAATTTTCGGAGCCGACAGACATCACCTCGTTATTCAGCTGCTGGCCGAGTCGCTGGTCGCCGCCTTGATTGCTCTAATGATCGCCGTCGCTTTGGTCGAGTTGGCGGCGGCGGTTCCAATTTTCAACCAGCTGTTGAATGGTTCCCTGAAACTGGACCGGTTTAATGACCCCTTCTTCCGTTACGGCGTTCTGGGATTGTGGCTTTTTATCGGTCTTTTTTCAGGCCTTTACCCGGCGCTATATTTTTCCGCCATTCAGCCGGTAAAAGCGCTGGGCAGCAGCCTTGGGCACGCTAAAAACGAGCCCCTGGTTCGCCGATCACTGGTGACCTTCCAATTTATCATTTCTATGGCTGTGGCCGTCTTCGCCCTGTTTATGAACGACCAGATCGACTATATGCGCAACCGGAATATGGGCTTTGAAGAAGAAAATGTGCTCTCCATCAAGCTTCACGATGATGCGAATTTTGACAAGCTTCCCGGCATACTGACTGAATTGAATCGCCATCCGGGTATCGTTTCGATAACAACCGCCCATACCCGGCCCGGCGCAGCCTGGACGGCCTTGATTAGTGTTGAAGGCAAAAGCGGCATGGAAGAGCACAATTTTTATCGGTTCTTGGTGAATTATGATTTCCTCCGGACACTGGGGATCGAACTGCTGGATGGCAGAGACTTTGATGAAAATCGGCCTTCCGACAAAAGCAGCGCGGTTATTGTGAACGAACAACTCGTTGAATACATGGGGTGGAAGAATGCCATCGGTAAGCGGCTCACCAAAGGACTTCCGGATAAACCCAATTTCAGCGGGCAGGTTATCGGTGTCGTTAAAAATTTTAATTTCCATTCCCTTCATCATGAAATCGAACCGCTATGGATGGCTTTGCAGGAAAAAATCGGCGGCAGTTTGATCGTACGAATGAAAACCGAACATGTTGCAGATGTCATTGACGTCCTGAAGAAAAACTGGAATCAGATCCACCCCGGCTACCCGTTTGTCTACTCTTTCCTCGATAAGGAATTTGATCGGTTCTATGACACCGATCGAAAACAAAACCAGCTCATCAATATTTTTTCACTCATGTGCATCGCCATTTCATGCCTCGGTTTACTCGGCCTGACATCATTTAATACCTCCCGTAGGATCAAAGAAGTCGCTATTCGAAAAATATATGGAGCCTCGGCCGCCAGAATCATTTTAATGTTATTCAAGGAAATATTGTTTCTGATGGTTTTGGCTTCCTGTCTGGCGATTCCGCTGGCTTTGGCATTTATCCACGTGTGGGTTCGAAATTTTGCTTATCAGTCAGATATCAACACTCTGATATTTTTTATGACAGCTGCGGTGGCACTGATAATCGCCTTTTTGACCGCCGCGTATCATTGCATTCGGGTGGCCACAGCCAATCCGGTGGATTCATTACGGTATGAATGAGATAAATGCCTAAAATGATCTAAAGTGATCTAAAATGCCTAAAGTTTTTTCTGTTAAACTTATGATATCCCGCGATCCGAAATCTAAAATCCAAAATGAGCATGTTTTACAACTACTTTAAAATCGCTTTTCGCAACATCCGGCGACAAAAACTGTACACGATTATCAACGTCACCGGTCTGGCCATCGGAGTAGCGAACAGTATTTTGATTCTTCTTTTCGTATATGAAGAATTGACGACCGATACGATTCACCAAAATGTGGATCAGATTTACCGCGTTTATACGATCCTGGAAGACAATAAAAAAAAATTGCCCGTAGCGCTGACACCCTCAGCGCTGGCGCAAGCTCTGAAAAAAGACTATTCCGAGGTATCCGATGCCGTGTGTGTGGCCCGCATCGCCGGCAATTTGATCCGATACCGGGATCAATGGATGACTGCAGGCCCCATATACTATACCAATCCCTCGTTCTTCGATATTTTCTCTTTTACATTTTTGCAGGGCAGCCGGATAAATGCTCTGCTGGAACCGGACGCAATTGTGCTTACCGAAAGCCTGGCAAAAAGAATTTTCAAACAGGAAAACCCGGTCGGCAAAAGACTGCATCTCAGAGAATTGGGCGATTTTAATGTATCTGGTGTGATAAAGGACCAACAAAATACCCATTTGCACCTGGTAGCGGGAGCGATCTTACCGTTTGGTGCTTTCAAAAAACCGACACCCGAAAGAGGTCCATGGAAACATTTTAACTACACCACCTATGTTATGCTGCAAAAGAGCGCCGAACCCGAGGCGGTCAACCAAAAACTGGCTGATTACCCTAAAAAGATTTTTGGTCCTGAAGTTAAAGCCCAGTTTCAACTGCAGCCGATAAAAGGGATTTGGTTGCGTTCACGTTTGGCTTACGATTTTCTAAAAGCACCTTATGATATCCGCGTTATCTATTTAATCCTCACCGTAGCCGCTTTTCTTCTGATAACGGCCAGATTTAATTATGTAAATCTGGCTATCGCCCAATCTGAAACCCGCATCGCGGAGGCGGGATTGCACAAGGTGATGGGCGCCAGTAAAATGCAGGTTATCTTAAAATATTTTATCGAGGTGGTTCTTCTGATCTGCGTCGCACTGGCTTGTGCGATCATATTGGCCGAAATTTTCCTGCCCGGGTTAAATCAATTAATCGAAATAAAAGAATTAAGCCTATTTGATTCTAAGAACACCACACTGCTTATGGCTTTTCTGATGATCTTCGGCCTTATCCTGATGATTACAGGCACCTACCCGGCTCTTTTTATTTCTTCGCTGCAACCGGCCGACATCATCAGGCGCCAGATGACCGCAACCCCGAAAAGGACTTTGCTGCGCAAGGGTCTGGTGACCGCTCAATTTGCGATATCGATTATGCTTATGATTGCCACCTTTAGCACGACCGCGCAATTAAAATTTATGCTGACCAAAGACCTGGGTTACAACCCGCAAAACCTGCTCTACCTGCCCATGTCCGAAAAAGTCAGGCAGGGTTACGGCTCGCTAAAGGAAAGCTTTTTGCAGCATGAAGGAATATCGCATGTAACCGCCGTACTGAACCTTCCAAACTGGCGGGGGCCCTCGGAAGAGCTGTCACAATGGGAAGGCAACACAACCGGCAAAAGGTTCCGGATGTACCATGGCTCCGTGGGTGATGGTTTCATTGATACGTTTCAAATACAGATCCTGCGGGGCACAAACTTTCCACCAAAGACCTCGCCACAATCCCCTTCCGGTTTGCTTGTCAATGAGGAAGCGGTCAGGCAGATGGGACTCGCGGAACCGATTGGAAAGCGGTTGACCATGTGGAACCACGACGGGCATATCATCGGCGTCTTAAAAAATTTTCATTTCAACAATGTGAAAAATGAATTAGAACCACTGGTCCTCAAAATGGCTCCCGAAGAAACCCGAATACTTGTCCTCAGAATTTTGCCTGAAAATGTGACGGAAATCATCTCGTTTATCACAGACAATTTGCAGCGTGTCGATCCGGATTATGCATTTGAGCCTGAGTTCCTGACCGAAGCGTTGGATCAAATGTACGCTGTGGAGCAAAAAATGACACAATTGTTCATCTACAGCACTTTTGTAGCCATATTGATTTCCTGTCTGGGGCTGTTTGGTCTGTCCGCTTATACCACGGTAAAGCGAACCAAAGAGATCGCCATTCGCAAAGCCTGCGGCGCAACTACAATACGAATTGTCATGATGTTATGCGTTGAGTTCATTAAACTGGTGCTGATCAGCAATCTGATTGCCTGGCCGCTTGCCTATTTTGGCCTGAATTACTGGCTGAAGAATTATGCCTATCACGCAGCGCTTACGGCAACCCCGTTTCTGGCATCTACTGCGCTGGCCCTCTTCATCGCCTTACTGACGGTCGGCTATCAAGCCATTAAGGCCGCGCGCGCCAATCCGGTGGACTCATTACGGTATGAATGAGATAAATGCCTAAAATGATCTAAAGTGATCTAAAATGCCTAAAGTTTTTTCTATTAAACTTAAGATATCCCGCGATCCGAAATCTAAAATCCAAAATCTCAAATGAGCATGTTTTCCAACTACCTCAAAACCGCTTTGCGCAACATCGGCCGACACAAGGTTTACGCCATTATCAACATTATCGGTCTGTCCATAGGAATGGCATGCACGATTCTGATATTGCGGTGGGTTCAATATGAATTGAGCTTTGATCGTTACCATGAGAACGCCGATCGAATCTATAGACTCGCGACTGATATAGATTTGGGAAAGATGAGAGGCCGGTATGCTGTCAGTAACTATATCGCCGGCAAAACGCTGGCAAGAGATTTTCCCGAAGTTGAAAGTTCGGTCCGCTTTCAGAAAGTTCCTTTTAAGCTACTGCTCCAGTATAAGGATATACAGTTTTATGAAAATAATATTGGTTTAGCGGATAATACCGTGTTTGACATTTTTACGTTTCCTTTAATTCAAGGAGACCCCCGAAACGCCCTCAATAGCGCTTTTTCGATCGTTATCACCCAGGATCTGGCACATAAATATTTCGGTGATAAGAATCCCATTGGACGTATTATCAGAGCAAACGATTATTTTGACCTTACCGTCACAGGGGTTATGCAAAACGTCCCTCGCAATTCCCATTTCATATTTGATGCGCTGGTTTCCTTTGAAATCCTGCGTCATGTCCATGACAACTACCAGAAAGAAATTGAAGAAGATTGGATGGATCATGACAATTTTACGTATCTGCTTCTTCGAGAGGCCTATGATTATAGAGATCTCGAAAATAAATTTCCGGCGTTCATCGAAAAACACATGGGCACGATGCTCAAAGCCATTGGCGGTAAAGTTGAATATTTCCTCCAGCCTCTGACCCAAATTCATTTAAAGTCAAAACTGGTGATTGACACGAATAACGGCAACATCGCCTATGTCTATGCGTTTAGCATCATTGCTATTTTTGTGCTCAGTATTGCCTGCATCAATTTTATGAATCTTTCAACAGCGCGTTCAATGAGCAGGGCCAAGGAGGTGGGGGTGAGAAAGGCACATGGTGCTCAACGCAGTAAATTGATCCATCAATTTTTCTGTGAAGCTTTTCTGTTGAGCTGTGTCTCTTTTGTCTGTTCCATGGGTTTGGTGGAAATCGCCTTGCCGTTTTTTCATTGGCTCAGCGGAATAGATTTAAGTTCCATTTCTATTTTTAAGCCCTGGTTTATCTTGGGGTGCCTGGGCATTGTTTTATTTGTTGCTTTTGTGGCAGGCCTTTATCCTGCTGTTTATCTTTCAGGCTTTCAAACCATACAGGTCTTAACCGGCCGCTTAACGACCGGTTCTGCCGGTTCCCCTTTCCGAAACACACTGGTCATCGGCCAATTCACCATTTCGATCGCCCTGATCATCGTCTCTGCCATTATTTTTGCACAGATACATTACATGAAACATGTAAGGCTCGGTTTCAATAAAAAACAGATTGTCGTCCTTCGTATGATCGGCGATTCCTTTGAAAAATCTATTCCAAAGATTAAAACAGAATTGTCATCTTTTTCCGGTGTTATTGATGTGGCCGCTTCGTCTCATGTCCCGGGGGGAATATCCGGCTGGCACGCTTTTGTTCCACAAGGATATCGCCTTGACCAGACCCAGATTATGGCCAGCATGAGCATAGACCCGGATTTTATTCCCATGACAGGCATTCAAATTGTGGATGGAAGGAATTTTTCAGATGATATCATCGCAGACCAAGCTGAATCTATCCTCATTAATGAAGAAGCCGCAAAGCGATTCGGATGGAAAGATCCCGTCGGTAAAACCATACGGAATTTACTAAACGAGACCAACAAAACGGTCATCGGCGTTGTGTCAAATTTTCATTTAAGATCCTTGCATCACAACATCATGCCACTCTACCTTGACTATAATCCAGCGAATCTCGGTTATGTGTCGATAAAGATAAAGCCGGATGAATTATCAAAAACGCTGGATTTTTTAAGGGAAAAGTGGGTGGAAATTACGCCGGCCCGAACTTTTGACTATTTTTTTCTTGATGAAGCCTTCGACCAACAATACCGCGATGATGAACAGCTGGGCATCATATTGTCCAATTTTTCAGTTCTGGCGATATTGATCGCCTGTCTGGGCTTGTTCGGGCTGGCGTCTTTCACTGTTGA
>JASFIG010000041.1:0-19062 GCA_050122795.1 Desulfobacterales bacterium | reverse complement strand
ACCGCTATCGGTGCTTTTGGTGCCAGTTTAAAAAACAGCCACGCAGCCACGATCGCCAGCGTAACGATGAAAGCCGCGCTGGAACGAGCCGGCATCGATGCAGAGCTCATCGATGATGTGCGCTTCGGCTGCTGTATGGAGCCGGTCGACACGTTAAATGTGACGCGAATTGCGGCGCTTTTAGCCGGCATACCGGATAGCGTGCCGGCGGTGACGATCAACCGGGTCTGCATTTCCGGCATGGAAGCCGTTTTGTCCGGGATGGCGATGATCCAGGCCGGTATGGCGGAAATCGTTCTGGCCGGCGGCGTCGAGCACATGTCCGGTGTGCCTTACTCGCTGCCGGGAGCCCGCTGGGGGTACCGCCTGCAGGACCAGCCGTGTATCGACAATTTGATCCGCGGGTTGCACTGCGGGTCCCACATTATCCCGCATCCGGAAGACGGCCCGGTGAATGCGGAAAATCCGCCGCTTTCCTATTTTAAAGGCAAACCGTATATTATGGGGCATACGGCCGAATTTATTGCGCAACATCTTAACCTCAGCCGCGAAGAAATGGACGAAGTCGCGCTGCGCAGCCACAACAACGTTGAGCGGGCCACCGACGACGGATCGTTTAAAGCTGAAATCATCCCGATGCAAATTCCGCAACGAAAAAAAGCACCTCTTATTTTCGATAAAGACGAACATTTCAGACCGGGGCTGACCCTGGCAGATCTTCAAAAACTGCCACCGGCATTCGTGCCCGACATCGGCAAGGTGACGGCCGGAAACTCCAGCGGCATCAACGACGGGTCAGCAGCGATGATCATCATGTCCGCTGAAAAGGCCAAGGATCTCGGCATTCAGCCGCTGGCCAAAATTAAGGCCATCGGTAAAGGGGGCTGCCACCCATCGATTATGGGGCTCTCCCCGGTGCCGGCCGTCGCTGATCTGATGAAGCGCAGCGGTATCAAACTGGCCGATTTTGAACTGATAGAGATCAATGAGGCCTTTGCCGCACAATATCTCGGCTGTGAAAAAGAGCTGGGCCTGAACCGGGAGATCACCAATATCAACGGTTCGGGCATCGGCCTGGGACACCCGGTGGGCGCCACCGGGGCCCGTATCATGATCACTTTGTTGTATGCCCTCAAACAAAAAAAGAAAAACCTGGGACTGGCCACCCTTTGCGGAGGCGGAGGGGTGTCAATGGCGTGCGCCATCGAAATAGTGTAGATTGGTGAATCTAAAAATCAACGTGCTGGGGAGCAACTCAAATTAATTCAAACATACGCCCCATAAACTCAAATACCGAATATCGATATCCGAAACAAATTCAAATGACGGAAATTCAAATGCATCAAACAAAAACTCTGTGCTTCACTATATAATAATTGATTATCATATTTTCAGTTTCGATCATTGGAGCATTTGGATTTATTATTTGTTTCGAATTTAGGGTTTCGAATTTCGAATTTTATTACCCAAGGAGGATCAGAATGAAACGATACATATTAGTGGCCACCTTAAGTATAATATTTGTGACCATACCATTTGGAGCCCTTGCAGTGGATTGGCTGGCACAGGCCGATAGAATTTTTGACCAGGGCGGGCTTGAGAATTACAAAAAGTCCATCGACGTTTACATAAAGGCGGTTGAAAAACAACCCGATGATTACGAGGCCGCCTGGAAATGCGCCCGGGCCCACCGTGAGTACGCCGATGAAGCCAAAAAGAAAGGAATCGAGGGCTGGCAGGATATCTGCGCTGAATACGGCAAGGCCGGGATGCAATATGCTCAAAAAGCAATTGAGCTAAAGCCGCAGCGCCCCGACGGGCACTATTATTACGGGTTGAATGTGGGCATCTATTCTGATGGCGTCAGTGTGTTTACCGCCCTGAAAGAAGGTTTGAAAGACAAGACCCAGAAAAGTTTTGAAGAAACATATGAAATCAACAAAATGTACAATGACGGCGGCCCGATGCTGTCTTTAGGTCGCTTCTGGGCGGTATTGCCCTGGCCGATGCGCGACCGCAAAAAATCCCTGGCGTATTACCGCGAATATCAGCAAACCGAATACTTTGCCACCAACACCGAAGCCCAGCTTTTTTTGGCGGAACTGTTAATTCAAATCGGCGGGGATGAAAACAAGGCCGAGGCCGAAGGCTATCTGCAAGAGGCACTCAAATCGGATGATCCCTATTTTAAGGATTGGGCCACCCAATTGCAGACCAAACTGAAATGAGCGTAGCTAAAATTTTATTTCTGGCAATCATAGGAGACGATTTTCCCGCTGCGGCTCCCATCTTTGGTCGTTTCATAAGAAATCCCGCAGACCGAATCTTTGCCTCTTTCCTTGACACTGAACATGGCCTGATCCGCCAGCGCCAGCAGCTCGGTGAGCGTGTCGGCATCATCCGGGAACGTGGAAACGCCAAGACTGGAATGTATGCGAACATTTAAACCCGCTTTTTGAAGATAGATGGTTTCTTTAATTCGTTGCCGGATGGTTTCGGCCATTTCCAGTGCCTGCTGCTTGTCAAGTCCGGGTAATACCAGCACAAACTCATCACCGCCATAGGCCACCCCGAAGGCGGGCGCCGGCAATGCGGCCTTAAGGGTTGCCCCGACTTCCTGCAGCGTTTTGCTGGCGTTGAGATGCCCATGGGTATCAACGACTTGCTTAAAATCGTCGATATCCATGAAGACCAGTGAAAACACATCACCGCCGGCTGCGCTTTTCTTGATCAAAGCCGGCAGCGCTGTGTACAGGTAGCGGGTGTTAAATAGGCCGGTTAGATTATCGTGAATCGCCTGCTCTTTGAATTTTTGCTCACTTTTTCTCAACGCATTTTGAACCTGTTTAAGATGTTCCTCGGCTTCCATCTCCTTGGTGACGATCGTTAAATTGCCCAGCGAAATATAGATTTGGTCCGATTCAAAGGATTCCAATTTGGCCTGATCCTTCAGCCAATACGTTTTACCGTCAGCTGCCGCTATTTTGTATACCGCTTCTAGGATACCGCTTCTTTTGACCTCTTCTCTGAGTTCGGATTTGCGCTCGATAAGCTCATCGCTTTTCAAGATCACTTCCTGCGGATCTTCAGGTCTGTCCATTTTTGAATAGATACGGCGTTCCACGATACTGTTTCTGAAAAAATCGGAAGCATCTGCATAATCACAGCCCAACAACTGGATGAGCTGCCTGCCGACAAACTCATACCAGATCACATGCTGTGTTTCCTGCCATGCGGCGATATAAGGAATAGCGGGCGTTTCCTGTCGGTCAAAGCTCTGAAAATCCTGGATACAACATGCAATGTGGTCTTTGAGCGTCTGACTATAGTTGCCCTTTAAAATGTGACCATAGTAACTGTCGGGTATCTTAAAAGGTGGCATGCAGGCAGTCCAATTGTTTTAAATTTATCGTCAGAATTCGGCGGTGCTGGTTTTCTCCTACGGGGGCAAATCTCGGAGGTCGAACCGGGTGTGTCACATTGAATAACAGGCATCATGCGAGATATAGTTGTTAATCCTTTTCTTATATACTACATCTTGTGCCGGATCAAGTTTAAAATGCATATGCGTATGGTCCGGGCATGTTTGTTGATCATTTTTACAATTCTGGCGTCGCTCTTTGATGAAGCGCAGTCGAATACTATATATGGTGTTTCCGTTCAAATATTGACTATATGTTGTGTTATGTGATATAATATAATTAAATTGGAGTATGGCCTCAGCGCAAATGTTTAGATACGGTGGTTTTCAAGGCGTGAAACTCTTTTTGAGGATTTAAAATGCCGATTGAAAACGTGGTCTACCTGCATGAAAGAATAACCAAGCGTTTTATTAATTTAAGGAAATTCTCCCGTAAACCGTTTCGCCGCGCCACTATTTTTGCATGCCAAAATCGATATTATGCCGGCTTGACCCAAAATATCAGCAAAGGCGGTGTGTTTATTGAAACGCGCAATCGATTTGCGAAGGGACAAATCATTACGCTGGTTATTTCTCGCACCAAAATTGAAAAAGGCGTGATGCTCAAAGGCCAGGTTGTCCATCTAAACCGCCGGGGTTTCGGCTTGAAATTTCTAAGCCTGATAAAAAACGGTAAAGCGTATCAACTCAAATAATTTAATTTCCTTAAATTTAAGTATCAGGCTCGAAGGGCCGCTCTTCAACCCCAGCGCTCTTAAAACGGAGCACTCCTTTTTGATGCAGACCCTAGCACTGTGACTTTCTTTTTTCAGATACCCGAAATTTGAAACCTTGCCCATCTTATAGCCGTTGTCAGAAATCTGTCCGATATGCTGTCATTGCAAGCCTGCGAAGAGCTCAGCCGAGTCGGAGCTCGGCGACGAAGCAATCTTATCCGCAGCAGCGGATCATGATGCTTTACATCATATTGCTTCGCTTCGCTCGCAATGACTCTTGAACCAAAAACGGGGTCAATCGGAACATACTTTTTCGGTTCCGCTAGCGCCAACCTCGACAAGCGCTCCATTTAGCTTCCTAAAATGAGCGATCAATTTAGGTTTCACTTTCCTGATCTGGACCGATAAATTTATCCACCAAACGAATCATCCCTTCGATCTGATTTGGGGCTTGCCAGATGATGTCCGGATCGGCATTAAACCAGGTCAACTGGCGCTTGGCATAGCGCCGATGATCGCGCTTGACGGTGCGAACGCATTCTGCCCGGGTGAGGCGGCGCTCCAGGTAATCGACCACGTGGCGATAGCCGATCGATTGCATGGCTTTGAGGTCTGCCGAATATCCCCTGCTCAAAAGTGATTGGACCTCGTCAACAAACCCAGCCGAGAACATGGCATCAACCCTCTGATCGATGCGCTCATATAAAAGCTCACGTTCCATTTGCAGGCCAATTTTTAAAGCATCAAAGGGTTGCTCTGCAAAGCCATGCTCCCGGTGGTGCCGTGAAATGGTCTTGCCGGTTGTTTCGACGACTTCAAGGGCACGCAAAATGCGATACGTGTCGTTGGGATGCAGTCGATTGGCTGTTTCCGGATCCAGATCGCGCAGGCGCTGGTATGACGCATCAATGCCATTCATATCTGCTTCAGCTTTAAGCTTTGCGCGTATTTGCGGATCAGAAACATTGTCATCAAACAGACCGTAGAGCAGCGCTTTGATATACAAACCGGTTCCCCCGACCACAAAGGGCAGAATCTGCTGCTGGCAGAGCTTGACAATAATGCGTCGGGCATGCTCGGCATATCGGGCAGCATCAAAGGGTTCATCCGGCGCGACAACATCGACTATATGATGGATCACCCGCGCCCGTTCCTCGGCTGTGGGTTTGGCGGTGCCGATATCCATATATTTATAGATCTGCATCGAGTCAGCCCCGATGATCTGGGCGTTAAAGCGCTGTGCCAGTTCAATGGCAACCGACGTCTTGCCGATTCCGGTCGGGCCGCAGAAGATGACGATTTTGGGTTTTGCAGTCGCAGAATTCATGTGAGCTTAATAATTACTCTATATTTTTTAGAAAGACTTCTAAATCCGTACAGCTTAGCCGGCAGTCCAGACTATATATCCGCAAAAAGAAAGTCAATCGATCACGGGTTCAGTCGTCTCGTCTACTGAATAGTTGATTATTTTGCGCATTTGTATGATAAAGAAAATCAGCAATGCCCCCGACGGTGCGAAGCAAAGCGCTTATCCAAACCGGGTCAGGCTTTTTTTACACCTAAATTTTATGATATCTAACCTTCAGACAATTAAAGGAAATGTATTATGAACATCGCCGTTATCGGCGGCGGTTTTCGCTGCCAGAGATTAATGGACGTCATTGAACAACACACATTCCGGGATTTAGATCCGAAGGTCGTGGCCGTAGCTGACTTAAACGACCAGGCTCCCGGTTATCTTCAAGCCAAGAGTAAAGGCCTGACTGTCACCGCCGACTATAATGATTTTTTCAAGAGAAACGATATTGATCTGATTATCGAATTAACGGGCAGCATGGATATCTATAACGACGTTCTCGAAAAAAAAAGCAAAAGCGTTCGAGCCATCGCCAACGCCACAGCAAATCTTTTCTGGGAAATCTCCCGGGTTTCCATATTGCAAAAAAAGACCAGCCAGAAACTGCAAGCCACCCAGGCCATGTACGAAACCATTTTAAATGAGCTCATCCAGGAAGACGTTCTGGTCATTGCCCGGGATTATCGCATCATCGATATAAACGAAACGATGCTGGATAAAATCGGCCTACAGCGCGAGGATGTCATCGGACAATTTTGCTATAAGGTCACTCACCGGTGGGACAAGCCCTGTTCCGGGGAACAGCATCCCTGTCCGCTTTTTCAAACAATAGAGTCAAAAAAGCCGACCCAAACCACCCATGTTCATCTGGACAAAAACAACAATAAAATTTACTACTCCATCTCCACCTATCCCCTGTTTGAAAACGGCAGTGTTATCGCCGCCATTGAATTTTCAAGGGATATTACCAAGGATATCAATATCCAAAAAGCGATGATCCAGCAGGAAAAGCTGGTTTCCATCGGGCGGTTATCCGCCGGTGTCGCCCATGAAATCAACAACCCTCTGACCACTATTTTAACCACTGCCATGTTGCTTCAGGAAGACCTGGATCCGGCTGATCCCCAGTATGAAGAATTAGATACCATTGCCAAAGAAGCGCTCCGCTGTCGCAAGATTGTGACCAGCTTGCTGGATTTTGCCCGCCAGACAAAGCCTATGAAAAAAGAGTGCGACATCAACGACCTCATCAGAGAAAGTGTCTCTTTAACCAAAAAACAGGCGGCCTTTAAAGATGTGAATTTAACTCATGAATTAGCGGATAACATACCCCTTGTTTTCCTGGATAAAGGGCAAATTCAACAATCAATGATTAATCTGATACTGAATGCGATCGAGGCAACCGCCCCCGGCGGGTCCATTTCCGTTACCAGCAAGCTTGAAAGTGAAAACAAGAACATCGAAATCGCCGTTATTGATACGGGGCATGGAATTTCGGCTGAGGACCTGAGCAAAATTTTTGATCCTTTCTTTACCACTAAAGAGGATGGCAACGGGCTGGGTTTGGCCATTACCCACGGCATCATTGAACAACATCACGGCACTATTGATGTTGCCAGCAAAATGGGTGAGGGCTCGACCTTCAAAATTAAGCTGCCCGTTAAACCGGGAGTTGAAAATGTCGCCTGACGTTATCCGTATACTGGTGGTGGATGACGAACTCAATATTTGCCAGAGCTGCCAAAAAATACTTACGAAATCAAATTACGAGGTGCAATACGCCCTCAACGGCTATGATGCCTTGAAGATGATGGAGGCCGAACCATTTGATATCGTGATTACCGATTTGAAAATGAGCAGCCTGGGTGGCATGGAGGTTCTGCATCGCGTCAAAGAAGCCTATCCCGACACACCGGTAATTGTCATAACAGGCTTTGCAAGCGTTTCTTCGGCAATCGAAGTAATGAAAATGGGAGCCACAGACTACCTGCCCAAACCGTTTACCCCGGATGAACTTCGGGCCATTGTCCGTCAGGCTGAAAGTGAAAGAGCCATCCGACTTCAAAATCGGAAACTTCAAGAGCAGCAGCTGAAAGAGGCCGGCTCGCTTTCACACCAGATTATCGGAACCAGCCCCAAGATCAAACAGGTGATCACAATGATCCAAAAAGTGGCACCCACAGATTCGACGGTTCTCATTTGCGGTGAAAGCGGAACGGGCAAAGAATTGGTGGCCCGGGCCGTGCACGCCAATAGCCGCAGGGGAGAGGGCGTCTTTTTTGCGGTCGACTGCGGAACGCTGTCGAGCAATCTGTTGGAAAGCGAATTATTCGGCCACACTAAAGGTGCCTTTACCGGCGCTGAGAGCAACAAAGACGGCATCTTTAAATTGGCGGATCAGGGAACGGTTTTTCTGGATGAAATCAGCAATATCAGCATGAAAGTCCAGAGCAAGCTCCTGCGCTTTTTAGAAGCACGCGAATTTTTGCCGGTGGGTGCGACAACACCCATAAGCGTCGACATACGGCTCATTTTTGCCACCAATAAAAATCTCAAAGAAATGGTTGAACAGGGCACTTTTCGAGAGGACTTTTATTATCGCATTTATGTATATCCGATTATGTTGCCGCCTTTGCGCGATCGAAAACCAGACATTTTGCCGATTGCGTATCACTTCCTGAAGCAATTCAGCCAAAACAGCGGTAAGACCATCAAGGGATTCGATGATAAAGTCAGCCGACGTCTGACTGAATACGGCTGGCCTGGAAATGTCAGACAAATAAGAAATGCCATCGAACGGGCCGTCATCCTCTGCGATCGGCAAACCATCTCTTTAATTGATTTCCCCGAGTTGCGCGAATTAGACGAACTTGAAGATTTAATCGAAAATATTCCCACCACCAATGAAGAACTCAAGCAGGTCAAGAAACAAATCAGAGCAAAAGCCACCCGCAAAATAGAAAGAAATTTCATCTCGAACGCTCTTGCAAAAAACGACTGGAATGTGACCCGTTCTGCTGAAAGTGTTGGCATGCAACGCAGCAATTTCCAAAAACTGATGAAAAAGCACGGCATCACGCTACCCCGGCGCAACCATCAACAGCGCTAACACCACCGACCGGCACAGTCCCCCCCGGTTGGATCCGCCCATTTCCGCAAAACAAACTTAAGAAGGCGCATAAATAAGTTTACTGTATATATTTTTTATACGTCTTTGCAAGCTTTCTGCTCGTCAATTGTCCTGATCTGGTGCGAAACTTTCTGTATTTCATAAATATATAATAATATCTGAAATTTAAATGTAATTCTTTTGGCTCGGTTGTGAATCCCACTTATTCTTGGCACCTGCGCAAATCAGTGCTCAGTTTGGCCAAGACCGCATATTTTTTTTATACAATTGCGATGTCACAAACTGCTCGATATAAATTTAATTGTAATTAATACAATAAGTTAAAACAAATTAAAAAATCTGGCACGTTACCTGCTATTAGCTAATTGACAAAACCTCAAAAACCATTGTCAAAGAAATTTTTTTCATTCAACTCAAAACGACCGTTTAGGGAGGCAACAATGGAAGCGCCATCTAATAAAATTCTGGTTGTCGATGATGAAAAACGTATTTGTCACAACGTGGAAAAAATCCTGACTAAAAATAATTATGAAGTCACGCATGCCTTAAGCGCGCAGGAAGCGCTGGAAAAAATGGCCAAAGAGAGCTTTTCGCTGCTTATTTCAGACATTGTCATGCCAGGGCAAAACGGCCTGGAACTGCTCAAGCTGGCTAAAAAGGAATGGCCGCTGACCAAAGCTATCATGATGACCGCATATGCATCCACCAGCACCGCTTTAAAAGCCATTCGTTTGGGCGCGCTGGATTACATCCCCAAGCCCTTTACGCCGGATGAACTCAGAAACTCAGTGGAAAATGCCCTGAGCGGAAAGTTGACCGAAGCGCCCACTACCCCGGAAGAAAGAGAGACCATTGACGCAATTGATGTTGATATCCCGTTTGAAGCGGATGAGGTCGCCAAATACACCGGTGATGAGTATGCCAAGATGCTGGGCCGTTCGGATATGCCGGTGGTCGAGGTCAAGATACCGGAGGGGTTGGAAAATTTCTGTGAAATGGGAAATATGGTCTGTGATATTTTTAAAAAATTGGGTGCGACCTGCAAAGCCGGCACCAAAACCGGCGAATGCCCCCAGAAGAAAGCCAAAAAGGGCAAGGCGGCCAAAAAAGGTAAAGATCAAACATTCGATGCCACCAAACTGATCGGCATCGATCAGCCCTTCAGTTATAAAGAAGTTGCCTCCATTACCGGCCCTGAGTATGTCCAAAACCTCCAGCAAGACGGTGTTGCCTTCATTCCCTACGAAGAACTCAAAAAAAATGTTAGCCGGATGACGACCAAGGAGAGAAAAGATATCGATGTGGATATGCCCTTTGACCGAGACGAAGTTGCCGAGCAGACCGGCACCCAATATACCGAACAGCTCACCCGGTCTGATATGCCGGCCGTTGAAATCACGGTTTCCGAGCCGCTGGAAAATTTCTGCGAAACCGGTAATATGGTCTGCGATATTTTTAAAAAATTGGGTGCGACCTGCAAAGCCGGCACTAAAACCGGCGAATGCCCTCAGAAGAAGGCCAAAAAGGGAAAGGCGGCCAAAAAAGGCAAAGATCAAGCATTCGATGCCGCCAAGCTGATTGCCATCGATCAGCCATTCGATTACGACGAGGTCACTGCTATTACCGGCCCGGCGTACGTTCAGAATTTGCATCATGAAGATATTCTCATCAAACCCTACGAAGAACTCAAAAAAGAGTTTGCGCGCATCTCTGAAAAACCGGCCGTGCGTGCGCCGGTGATCCAGCAAATGAAGCAGGAACCTGCAACCAAAAACATTCTGGTGATTGATGATGAAGTGGCGGTCAACAATAACATCCGCAAAATCCTTGCCAAGAAAGGCTATCATGTGGATCAGGCCGTCACCAGAGACGACGCTATTGATAAAATTCGGGCAAGGCCTTACAGACTCGCCCTGCTCGATCTTAGAATCCCGGGGGTAAGAGGCCTTGAGCTTCTAAAAGAATTACGTGATCAAAATCCGGAGGCAAAGGTCATTATCATTACGGGCTATGCCAGCATTGAAACCGCCGTTGAAGCGGCCAGACTCGGCGCCATCGACTACCTCGCCAAACCCTTCACGCCCGATGAAATTCGTGATGCGACTGCCAAAGCTTTTCGTCTGGCGGCATAGGTATATAAATAACTCACAAGAGATCTCCCGAGCGCACTGGTGCTCGGGAGATTTTTTTCCTCCTCCGTGCAGATCTGACTTGCACGCCGCACTGGGCCTGGCCACATTCAGAACAAGTTTGGCCCGATCTTTAAAAATTATTTTTGGGGGTTTTGGACACTGACCAAAAGCCTTTGCAGATCAAGTCTTGCAACCCAACCTTTTTTCCCGCTGAATCCGGATTTTATTGACAACCGTGGAGATACCGTATATAAAAGCACCTTTTGTTTTAAAACGGCCTTGATCGGATTTAACTCCATATCCTATTGTAATTACGTATAATTTTCTTTAGGAACGGATAGGACCGGGCCTCAAAATACACCCGCTAGGGTTTGGAATACGCCCGGTTTATTTGAGGGAGAATATGCTATGTCGAATAAAGAGGTAAAAGGCTCTGTGCTGGTCGTCGGTGGAGGAATTGCCGGCATGCAATCGGCTTTGGATTTAGCCAATTCCGGATACTATGTCTACCTGTTGGAAAAATCACCATCCATTGGGGGTGTCATGTCCCAGCTGGACAAGACGTTTCCTACCAACGATTGTGCCATGTGAATTATCTCGCCGAAACTGGTCGAGGTCGGCCGGCACTTGAACATCGAACTGATCACCCATGCAGACCTTGAAAGTGTAGAGGGGTCTGCCGGGAATTTCACGGTAAAAGTTAAAAAGCGAGCCCGCAGCATCATCGAAGAACGCTGCACCGGCTGTGGTGCCTGCGTTGAAAACTGCCCTGTGGTGCTGGAATCCACGCTGTAAATTTTCAAGCTTTTTTACCAAAATGGATATCATCGACGGGAGCTTAAGCGACAACCGGTTCAGCATTTAACGGTTGCAATCTGGACGGAAACCGCAACAGCAAGAAACATAAAAAAGGCTTATTATCCATGCAAAACAGCGCTCAAACCGAAACAGCTCAGACTCAAGTCGATTGGCAGCAGATCGGAAAAATAATCAAGATATACAAGGGAAGCCGGGAAGCCTTGTTGATGATCATGCAGGACATCAGTGATATCTATAATTACGTGCCGGCAGAAGTCATACCGCTTTTGGTTGAGAAGTTAGGTGTTAAGGAAAGCTTAATATACAGCGTCGCGACTTTTTATAAAACCATCAGTCTGGAGCCTCGCGGAAAATATATTATTAATGTCTGCACGGGAACGGCCTGCCATGTGCGCGGGGCGGATAAAATCATGGAGGCTCTCGAAAATAAACTCGATATTCACGAAGGACAGACAACCGGGGACGGCCTTTTCACACTCGAAGCCGTTCGCTGCATCGGCTGCTGTGCTTCAGGTCCTGTGATCACGGTAAATCAGGATACCCACGGCGGCCTCGATCGTTCCAAGGTGGCAACCGTTATTGATGATTACAGCTCACAGGCTTCTTAATGGTAAAGCCTAGCGGAGGTTTCAGGGGACCATGGCAAAACTGGCAGACAGATCGGCGCTGGAAGCGTTCAGGCAAAAACTTCAAAATAAAAATAAAAGAAGCAAAAAGAAGCTCATTTCACTTTGTGCGGGTTCCGGCTGCGGTGCTTACGGTACGGCCAAAGTTCATGAATCGCTGGCGGCCGAGTTGAAAAAGCAGAACTTGGACAAAAAAGTATTAGTCAAGCTTACGGGATGCCATGGGTTTTGTGAAAAAGGTCCCATTATGGTCATTCATCCCGATGGCATATTCTACCCCCAGATCAAAGAAGATCACATACCGCAAATCGTCGAAGAAACCATTAAAAATGGAGAGCTGGTAAAATCACTGATTTATAAAGAGCCGACAACGAAAAAGAAAATTACCCTTGAAGAGGACATCCCTTTCTATAAGCTCCAGCAACGCATCATATTCGGCAACAACGGGTTAATCGATCCGACCAGTATTCATGATTATATCGCCTCCGGCGGGTATTCAGCGTTAGAAAAAGCGCTCTTTGACATCAAACCGAATCAGATTATCACCGAGGTGAAAAACGCCGGATTGCGGGGCCGCGGCGGCGGCGGATTTCCAACCGGCATCAAATGGGAGACCTGCCGCAGGCAAAAGGGTGAAAAATATGTCATCTGCAATGCAGACGAGGGGGATCCGGGCGCATACATGGATCGAAGCTTATTGGAGGGCAATCCTCACAGTGTCATAGAGGGCATGATTATAGGGGCCATTGCGATCGGCTCCCACGAAGGCTATGTGTATGTGCGCCACGAATATCCCCTGGCGGTTCAAAATTTATCCACTGCACTGCAAAAAGCAAAAAATCTGGGGCTCTTGGGAAAAAATATTCTGGGCACTGGATTTAATTTCGACATCCATATCAGCCGCGGCGGCGGTGCTTTTGTGTGCGGCGAATCCACCGCATTAATGGCTTCGCTTGAAGGCAATCCCGGCCGCCCTAAAGCCAAATACATCCATACAGTGGAAAAAGGATTCCGCAACAATCCCTCCAACCTGAACAACGTTGAAACCTGGGCCAATGTGCCGGTAATTATCAATAAGGGGGCTGATTGGTATGCATCGATCGGCACCGATAGAAGCAAAGGCACCAAAATATTTTCACTGGTCGGTAAAGTCGTCAACACCGGCTTGGTGGAAGTTCCAATGGGAACGACGTTGCGGACCATCATCTATGATATTGGCGGCGGCATTCCCAAAGGAAAGGAGTTCAAGGCGGTTCAAACCGGAGGCCCGTCGGGGGGCTGTATTCCCGAACAATTCCTGGATCTGGGCGTCGATTTTGATGAACTGGCCAAAGTCGGGTCCATCATGGGATCCGGCGGCATGATCGTCATGGATCAGGACACCTGCATGGTGGATGTCGCTCGCTATTTCGTCGATTTTTTAAAAGACGAATCCTGCGGTCAATGCAATCCCTGCCGTGAAGGCCTTAAGCAAATGCTGACGGTTTTAACCGATATCTGCGAAGGCCGTGGTAAAGACGGCCATATTGAAATGCTGGAAGAACTGGGCATGATGATGCAGAAATTTTCGCTCTGCGGATTGGGCACCTCAGCCCCCAATCCGGTTTTAACCAATATTCTATATTTCCGCGAAGAGTACGAGGCGCATATACGCGATAAAAAATGTCCGGCCGGCGTCTGCAAACCGCTTTTTCATTATGAAATTGACGAAGAAAACTGCACCGGATGCCACGTCTGCTTTCGAAAATGTCCGCAGGAGGCCGTATCCGGCGAGAAGAAAGAATTGCACACCATCGATCAGGAAAAATGCATCAAGTGCAGTATCTGTTACGAGGCCTGTAAATTTAATGCAGTCAAAATTTGCTAAATCCAAGAAGGAAGACCCAGCATGGTAACGTTCAAACTCAACGGAAAGACGGTACAGGGCGAAGAAGGCCAGTACATTCTTCAGGTCGCCGAAAAATATGGCATTGACATCCCGACCCTGTGTCACCACAAGGCCCTGGAACCGGCCGGCATGTGCCGCCTGTGTACGGTGGAATTGTTCGACGGACGCAGAACTCGCTTTGTGACCGCCTGCAACTATCCCATCTGGGAGGGTATGGAAGTCAAAACAGACTCCGAAGCGGTTCACCAGGGACGCAAGTTGATTGTGGAATTGCTGCTGGCCCGTTGTTCGGGAGTACCGATTTTAAAAGATCTGGCCAAACAATATGAAATCGAGGAACCGCGTTTTGAGAAAGAAACCGATACCTGCATTCTTTGCGGGCTATGTACCCGCACCTGTGAAAGGATGGGCGCCAATGCCATCATGCTGACCGAAAGGGGGCTTGATCTGAAAGTGGACACCCCCTTTCATGAGCAGACCGATCTTTGCATTGCCTGCGGTGCCTGTGCTTCGGTCTGTCCGACGGGACACATTACCCTGGAAAAAATCAAGGCACAGCACACCCGACGAAAAGCGAAATCCATTCCTTCTGAATATGAAATGGGTCTGAAGGGCCGCAAACCGGTTTATGTGCCCTATGCCCAGGCCGTTCCCAACACGCCGGCGATCGACCGCGATGTTTGTGTCCATTTCAAGACCGGTGAATGCAAGATCTGCGCTGAATTCTGCGGGGTGGACGCCATTGACCATAGCCAAAAAGATGAAATTATCGAACTTAACGTCGGCTCGATCATCCTGGCACCCGGCTATGAACCCTTCGACCCGTCGCAGTTCGATACCTATAACTACGCCCAGCACCCCAATGTCATCACCGCCATGGAGATGGAGCGCATTCTTTCCGCATCCGGCCCTACCGGCGGTCACCTGGTCCGACCTTCCGACCACAGCGAACCTGAAAAGATTGCCTGGTTCCAATGCGTGGGATCAAGAGATATGAACCGTTGCGATAATTCCCACTGCTCATCTGTGTGCTGTATGTACGCCATCAAAGAAGCCGTTATTGCCAAGGAACATGCCGGCGATGATCTGGACTGCGCCATTTTCTTCATGGACATGCGCACGCAAGGGAAAGATTTTGAGCGCTTTTATAACAACGCCAAGGAAAAGCAGGGCGTTCGGTTTTTGCGCAGCCGGGTGCACACCATCGATCCGGCCGGCGACTCCGGCGATTTATCCGTTCGCTACGTGACCGACGACGGCGAACTCAAAACGGATATTTTCAATATGATCGTCCTTTCGATCGGCATGCAGACCCCCTCCGAGGTCACAGAGCTTGCCCGGCGCCTGGACTTACAACTTACCGATGGAAATTTCTGCAAAACACCGGACTTTAACCCGGTGGCCACTTCCAAAGAAGGCATATTTGTCTGCGGCGCCTTCCAGGGCCCTAAAGACATACCCCAGTCGGTAATGGATGCCAGCGCTGCTGCGACGGCAGCCGGTGAACTATTGAGCACAGCCCGGCACACGGAAACCAAAACCCCGGAAGTCGTTCCGGAAACAGACATCACCAATGAGCGCCCGCGGATCGGGGTGTTTGTTTGCCGCTGCGGCATCAATATCGCCGGGGTGGTGGATGTGCCGGCCGTGGCCGAATATGCCGCCTCCCTGCCCTACGTGGAATATACAAGCGATAACCTGTATTCCTGCTCCCAGGACACGCAGGAAACCATGTCCCAGATTATCAAACAGAAAAAATTAAACCGCGTGGTGGTGGCGGCCTGCACGCCCAAAACCCACGAGCCGCTGTTTCAGGAAACATTGCTCAACGCCGGCTTAAACAAATACCTGTTTGAGATGGCCAATATCCGCAACCAGGACTCCTGGGTGCATAAAAACAACCCCGAGCTGGCCACCAAAAAAGCCAAAGACCTGGTTCGCATGGCGGTTCACAAGGTGTCTTTGATGGCCCCGCTGAAGGAAGCCGAACTAGAAATCAATCAAACCGCCATGGTCGTCGGCGGCGGTATTTCCGGCATGGCCGCGGCCAGAAGCCTGGCGCGTAATGGATACGAAACTCACATCATTGAAAAAGATGCCGAGCTGGGAGGCCAGGCCCGTAAAATTTACCGCACCGCCTCAGGTGATAGTGTACCGCAAAAACTGGCTGCCCTCATTGATGAAATTCAAAAAAATAAAAAGATTCATGTTCATCTTGATACCGAAATCAAACAGGTAGACGGGTTTGTCGGTAATTTTGAAACCACCCTGGCGGTCAACGGGAACGAAGAGATTCTCGAACATGGGGTCTCCGTCATGGCCACCGGTGCATCGCCGTATCAACCTGACGAATACCTTTACGGCCAAGACCCGCGCATTCTGACCAGCCTGGAGCTCGATCGCAAATTCATTGAAAAGGACGCTGCTCTCAAAGACCTGAACACGGCGGTCTTTATCCAGTGTGTCGGCTCCCGGGAGCCACAGCGCCCCTATTGCTCGCGGGTGTGCTGCACGCATTCGGTTGACAGTGCTCTGGAGCTCAAAAAGCGAAACCCGGAAATGGATGTATTTGTTCTCTACCGGGAGATGCGCACCTATGGAGAGCGGGAGGATCTATATAAAAAAGCGCGCGAAGCCGGCGTCATTTTTATTCGTTTCAGCCTTGAGAATAAACCCGAAGTGCTCAGCAAGGAAGGCAAATTATTCGTCAGGGTCATCGATCATGTTATCGGCCGGCCGGTGCAAATCGAAACCGACCTGATCAGTCTGGCAACAGCCATCGTGCCCAATAAGGTCGAAAATCTAGCGACCTTTTTTAAAGTCCCGCTGAATGAAGACGGGTTTTTTGTGGAGCGGCATGCCAAACTGGGGCCGGTTGAATTTGCCACCGATGGAGTATTTTTGTGCGGCATGGCCCATTATCCCAAACCCATCGATGAATCCATTGCGCAGGGCCAGGCTGCCGCTTCCCGGGCGGTCGCCCTGCTGGCGCGCAAGACCATTTTTACCAGTGGCACTATTGCCGAAACCGATCCCATGCTGTGCAGTGAGTGCGGCGTGTGCGTATCCGTATGTCCGTATTCAGCGCCCTCTTTTACCGAAGAGGGGCCTTTCGCCGGCAGAGCCCAGATCAACCCGGTGCTGTGCAAGGGGTGCGGGCTGTGTGTGGCTTCCTGCCGCTCGGGTGCCATCCATCTGAAGGGGTTTGACAACGATCAGATCTTTGCTCAAATTTTTACGCTGAGTGAAGCCGTTTGATAATGAACACAAAAAGTGACTGAAGTGAACTAAAGTGGGAAGTGACTAAAGTTCCGGTGTCGCTCCACTCCATCTTAATTATAAATGGTAGAATTCATTCACTTTAGATTACTTCTAACTTTAGCGCACTTGTTAAAAGGAGTTATGAACATGTCCGATTGGGAACCCAAAATCGTTGCCTTTTTGTGCAACTGGTGCAGCTATGGTGCTGCCGACCTGGCAGGCGTGGGCCGGATGGAATATCCGTCCAATATCCGGGTCGTGCGCATCCCCTGTACCGGCCGAATGGATCCGAAGTTTTTCATGGCGGCCCTGCGCGAGGGCGCCGACGGCGTCTGGGTATCCGGGTGACATCCCGGTGAATGCCATTACCTGGAAGGTAATTACTACGCCCGACGCAAATTTGCTTTGTTTCAGAACCTGATGGAGCATATGGGGATCGAACCCGGCCGCCTGCAGTTTTCCTGGGTCTCATCTGCGGAGTCCTCCAAGTTTGTGCAGGTGGTCACTGAAGTCACCGACGCCATCAAAGAGCTGGGACCCAATAAAAATTTAGTCAAAACCATGCCAGAGGTCGCTTAAATGTTAAGCTACATTGATAAAATCAAAGAAATTTCCAAACGGCTTTTGGAAGAAGGCCGGGTGGAAATGGTCATCGGCTTCCGCAAAGGCACCGTTCCGATGATGAATGAGCCCTATTTTGCAAAAACGCCCGAAGCAGTAGAACACTTTGTCTGGGACAGCAATTGCGGTATCAATCTGTGCAATTATTTAACCAGTCGCACCGATAAAATCGGCATTCTGGCCAAAGGATGTGATTCCCGTAATATCGTCACCCATATCATTGAAAATAAAATCAAGCGCGATCAGCTTGTCATCATCGGTGTGCCCTGCAAGGGGATGATTGACCGCCGCAAAATATCCGCCATGTTCGAGGGGGAAATCGGTGAGGTCATCGAGGACGGCAGTACAATCACCGTCAGGGGTGCGGATTTTGAAGAAACCATCGACAAAAAAGACGTGCTCCAGCAAAACTGTGTGGTATGCACTCACCGCAACCCGGTCATCCACGATGAACTGGTGGCCGATGCGGTTGAAGAACAAAGCGATGTAGACCGCTACGCAGATGTGCGTGAAATTGAAGCCCTGTCGCCGCAGGAAAAAGCCGCCTACTTTGAAAAACTGTTGGAGCCCTGTATTCGGTGTTATGCCTGCCGCAACGCCTGCCCGCTGTGTTATTGCCCGACCTGTTTTACCGATGAATCCCGGCCGCAGTGGGTGGGTAAAGGCCAGGACCCAGCCGATGTGAGCACGTTTCATTTTCTAAGGGCCTATCATTGTGCCGGCCGCTGCACCGATTGCGGCGCGTGCGAACGCTCCTGTCCGGTGGGCATCAACATGCGTGTTTTCACCAAAAAACTGGAAAAGGATTGTCTGGAGCTGTTCGGCTGGGAAGCCGGCCTGGATCCGGATGTACGCCCGCCTCTGGATACCTATAAACCCGGCGATCCGGATGATTTTATAAAGTAATTGGTGTTTGGTGTTTCGTGTTTCGTGATTGGTGTTTGGTGTTTAGTGTTTGGTGTTTAGTGTTTGGCAACTTTTCTTCAAGCCATCTCAAAAATAATAGATTACGCTCAAGAACAAGGCAGAAGTCGATCCGCCGTCGCCTTAATAAGCGGCTATGGCGGGACAAGCGTAAAAGCGCAGCATAC
>JASFIG010000040.1:0-19101 GCA_050122795.1 Desulfobacterales bacterium | reverse complement strand
ACGAATACGAAGACGATTACGATAAAGCGCATCAGATATCGTCCTCGTCGTCGTCCTCGTACGCGTCCTCATCCTCGAGAACATAAACCGCTGAATACGAGCAGCACGCAGCCGTAACCCGAAAAAATTTGGGCCACCAAGACACCAAGACCCAAAGATATATTTTAGCCGAAAGTTTTTGCTTTGCGTCTTTGTGCCTTGGTGGCAAGTTTTTAGGCCCTTTATCTTGAAATCATTGATCGTCCACAAACTCCCCGTATTTAAACTCACCGCTGAGCGTTCTGCCGTCCGGATAGACGAGTGTTCCCCGGCCGTGCCATTCGCCACCCTCAAATCCGCCGGAGTATTTACGCCCATCAGGATAGGTCATGGTGCCCTGACCGGTACGCTCGCCGAATTGGTAGTCGCCCTCGTACTTACGGCCATCCGGATACCACATGGTCCCTTTCCCGTGACGCTGCCCGCTTTTAAACTCACCGATGTAGTGACGTCCATCCGGAAAGGTTAACTCCCCCTGGCCGTTGCGCTCGCGATACTTCCACTGGCCCACATAGCGGGTGCCGTCCGGCATGGTGTAGGTGCCCTCTACAATCTCATTTTCCTGCCAGGTTCCCTCGAGCTTTCGGCCGCCGGGCAGAATGAAGACGCCCTTCCCATGGCGCAGGCCGTCTTTAAAATGGCCGACAAATTTTTGACCCGTGGAAGTCATAAAGGTCCCATAACCGTTGACGCAATCACCTTCGATACACTCATCGGCCAGAACAACGGGTGCAATGAAAAAGCTGACAAGCAGGGAAATCATCATATACGCTTTCATAGCAGGCTTTCCTTTTGCGGGTAGAAATTCTTAATTTCGTCAATCAACTTGCGATGCTTTGGTATGCAGACTCATTTTGATCGTTTCGACACGTGCATGCCCACCAGCCAGGCCACCAGCACGACCAGATACATCTGGCCTGTGATCGCCTCAACCGAGGCCAGGCCGGCAGCGCGATCCGTCAAGGGTGTCATATCCCCATAGCCCAGGGTGGAAATGGTCACAAGGCTAAAATATAAAAAAAGGATACGATCGTTTTGGATATCGCCATCCGGCATTTCAAAGGATCCGGGAGATAAGGTTTCAAGCAATCGATAAAGATCGGCCCACAACATCGCCATGAGCAAATAGACAACCACGGCGGCAAAAATCATTTCAACGGTCACCTCGTTCTGCCTGCGGATAAAGTTGGCGATAATGACAATGGCGAATCCAAAAAATAAAACCCCGCAAATATCCGAAACAACATGAGACCAGGTCACGTGCGCGAAATAATCGATCCACAGGGTCACAATCGCCGGCACCACCAAGAAAAGCGCCAAAATCAAATGCTGCTTTTTCTCAGAGATCGCATACATGGCGGCAATGAAAGTCCCGGTGGCAACCATCTGGACCACAATACGAAGACCCGAATAGTCGCCGATAAAAGGCGTAACAACGATCAATGATAACAGCATGATCAGCAATAAAAGAAAACGCTTTTGAAACAAGTATGATTTCAAGCTGGTGCTCTTGTTTTCGTCCATTGCGCTGTTCAATGAATACCAGTGAATGAGAAGTTTGCGGGAATCCGTTACGAAGGCCCAAAGACACAAATCAAAGCTTTTTTTATGTTTATCTTTGAGTCTTGGTGTCTTGGTGGCCCAAAAAATTGCCAAACATATGCTTTTGAAAGCAGATCATATTCAGTTTGCCGGATGCAAGTCAACCTTTTGGGGCTTCTGGATACTCAACCGGCTTTTTTTTTGATTCTATTTTTCTGATTTTCTCGCGCATACGCTCGATTACCTGGTCCGGTGTTTCTTTGCTGAGCAGCGACTTAAATTGCGCCCGGTAGTTGCGCACTGCGCTGATGCCCAGAAACTGGATGTCATAAACTTTCCATAGCCCCTTGCGTTTGATCATCAACAGATCGATGGGAATTTTTTTCCCTTTCCAGACGACCTTAATATGAACCAGCGCCCGCGAGGGGGATTTAAATTCCTGACTTTCATAAATAAGTCTTTCATCTTTATATTTTTCCTGCAATTTTCCCATGTAAAACTTACCTAAAAATTCAGTAAATACCCCGACGAAGGTTTCTCTTTGCGAGGGGCTAAATTTATTCCAGTTGGCGGCCAGAACCCTTCTGGAAAATTCATGGAAATCAAAGAGCTGCTCTAAAATCAGGCGCAGTTTCTGCTGCTGGGCTTCTTTTAGTTCCTGATCGCTGAATTTGGGGCCCTGCAGAATTTGCAGACCCTCCTGGACGCCTTTTCGCAGGGTTTCAATAGGCTCATCGCCATAAGCCAGTAGTGGGCTTGCCGCCAGAACAAGAAAGCATAGAATCAAAAGTGTGCGCATCAACATGTCCTTTTCTAAACCGTGCAACATAACTGCTTTATGCATCTTAACGCTAATGGTAACATTCAAATGGGGTATCCTATTGCATAAATGCAACAAACGATTATGACAATATTGTACCCCATCCGGGTTTTGTAAACAGTTGGCAAGGATCAATCGATGGGCAAAAAATGGCAAAAAAGGCCGTTTGAGCAATCAAACAGCCTTTGTGTTTCATCTTCGAAAGATTTTGTTTTTACCACGAAGCTCACGAAGGACACCAAGAAAGAAATCTAAATTCTATTATACACGATCTTCGTGCATCTTCGTGCCCTTTGTGGTGGATTATTTCGATCCATCAAGCCCGTACGTGGTTACAACCTGTTTCGTGTACTTGGCTGATCGGTGGCCAGTAAATTATTCTTCGGCGGCTGCCGATTCTTCAGCCGGCGGTTCCGGACACACGCTGGTTGGATCAGCCATCAGCGCCAGAGCCTCGTAACGCGAGTTAAATTGTTCTTCCAGTTCGGCATGCAATCTATCGGCTTCTTCCGGAAAGCTTCGCTTCAGGGATGAAAATCGGATCTCCCCTTCCAGAAATTTGCGCAGGCTGCCGTCGGGTTTTTTGGAATCCAGGATAAACGGATTTTCGCCCTGGGCTTTCAGCGTCGGATTGTAGCGATATAACGGCCAGTAACCGGATTGAACCGCCAGTTTTTCTTCTTCCTGGCTTTTGCCCATGCCGGCCAGGATCCCCTGATTGATACAGGGCGAATAGGCCAGGATAATAGAAGGCCCGTCATAGCTTTCGGCTTCTAAGATGGCTTTCATCATCTGCTGTTTGTTGGCGCCCATGGCTACGCTGGCCACGTATATATAACCGTAAGACATCATCATCTGCCCCATGTCCTTTTTGGGCGTCTTTTTACCGGAGGCGGCAAATTTGGCAACAGATCCGGTGGGTGTGGCTTTGGAGGATTGCCCCCCGGTGTTGGAGTAGACCTCGGTGTCCATTACCAGGATATTGATGTCTTCGCCGGTTGCCAGGACATGATCGATACCGCCGAAGCCGATATCATAAGCGGCACCGTCGCCGGCAAACACCCAGTAAGATTTTTTGGTGAACAGCCGGGCATATTCGGCAATTTCAGCCAGAAGTTTGTTACCGTTTTGCTGATTGAGCAGCGCCTTGAGCTGATCGCCGTATTGCCTGGAGCCCTGCGCATCTTTGAAATTATCAAGCCAGCCCTGCATGGCATCTTTAATTTCCCGGGAGACATCGGCCTTTAAGGCACTCTGCATCAACTCAGCTGCTTTTTTGCGTTGTTGCAGGGCACCTAAAAACATGCCGTAGGTAAACTCGGCCGGGTCTTCAAACAGGGAATTGCCCCAGGTGGGACCAAAACCGTCTTTATTGACACAATAGGGGATCGCCGGTGCCGAACCGCCCCAGATCGAGCTGCAGCCGGTGGCATTGCCGATCAACATGCGCTCGCCAAACAGCTGGGTTAATAGTTTGGCATAGGGTGTCTCCCCGCAGCCGGCGCAGGCGCCGGAAAACTCAAGCAGCGGCTGACAGAACTGGCTGCCTTTGACTGTGTTTTTGCTGACCACATCATCTCGTACCGGCAGCTCCACGCTGAATTCATGAAACGGCACCTGCAGCGGCGTCTGGGTCTCCAGCGGTTTCATGACAAGGGCAGTTTTCTTGGCCGGACAGATATCGGCACAGTTACCGCACCCCATGCAATCGAGGGTGTCAACCTGTATCCTGAAATAGTAATCTTTAAGATCCTTGCCGACTGCTTTTTTGGCCTCATAGCCATCAGGGGCTTCGGCCAGTTCCGCTTCGGTCAGCAGCACCGGGCGTATGCTGGCATGGGGGCAAACCATGGCGCACTGGTTGCACTGAATGCAGTTTTCCATAATCCATTCCGGCACATTGATGGCCACGCCCCGCTTCTCGTACTTGGACGTGTCCACTGGAAATATACCGTCCGGCTGGAAGACGCTGACCGGCAATTTGTCGCCCTGCTGAGCCAAAATCGGCCGCATCACATTTTTAACAAAATCCGGCTCATCCTTCTTCGCTTCGGATGGGTCGGTGGCCTGGGCCCACGATTCGGGATATTCGATTTCCACCAGGTTGCCCAGAGTCTGGTCTACGGCGGCAAAGTTCATGTCTACGATTTTCTGGCTCTTTTTTTCGAACAGCTTTTTGATCTGATCTTTAAGATAGGCAATGGCGTCATCAACCGGGATCACATTGGCCAGCTTGAAAAATGCTGTCTGCATAATCATGTTGATGCGGCCGCCAAGGCCTACTTCGCGGGCAATGGCCTCCGCATTGATATTGTAGAATTTGAGCTTTTTGGCCGCGATGGTCCGGCGCATTTCTGCCGGCAACTTGACTTCCATTTGCTCGGGTGACCAATGTGAATTCAGGACAAAGGTCCCGCCATCTTTGATACCTTCGAGCACATCGTAAATATCCACATAGTTGGCCTTGTGGCAGGCGATGTAGTCGGCGGTATCGATCAGGTAGGTGGATTGAATCGGGTTGTGACCAAAGCGCAAATGCGAAATGGTCACCCCGCCGGATTTTTTGGAATCATAAGAAAAATACGCCTGCGCATACATATCGGTGTTATCGCCGATAATTTTAATGGCGCTTTTGTTGGCACCCACCGTTCCATCGGCACCGATACCCCAGAATTTGCACTGCACGGTGCCTTCGGGGGTCACATCCAGTGACTCTCCCACGTCCAGCGAGGTATTTGTCAAATCGTCCTGAATGCCCACCGTAAAGTGATTCCGGGGGCTTTTTGATTTCATGTTTTCATAAACCGCCAGCACCATGGCCGGGTTGAATTCTTTGGACCCCAGCCCATAGCGGCCGCCAATGAGTTTGGGTGTTTGGGCACGCTCCATATAAGCGGTGCAGACATCCTGATACAGGGGTTCACCCAGCGCACCGGGCTCTTTGGTGCGATCCAGCACGGTGATGGTATTGGCGCTTTGCGGAATAGCGGCAAACAGATGTTCGCTTGAAAATGGCCGGAACAGGCGCACTTTGACCAGCCCCACTTTTTCACCCTGGCCCTGCAGATAATTGATGACCTCCTCGATGGTTTCGCACGAAGAGCCCATTGAAATGATGATGCGGTCCGCTTCCGGATCTCCCACGTAATCAAAAAGGTTGTATTGTCGGCCGGTCAAATCGCTGACCTTTTTCATATAGTCGCTGACAATGCCCGGCACTTTAAGGTAATAGGAGTTGGCGGCCTCACGTCCCTGAAAGTAGATATCGGGGTTCTGGGCCGTTCCCCTGAGTTCCGGCCGTTCCGGGTTTGCCCCGCGGGCACGAAATTTCGCCACGGCCTCAAAGTTTGTCAGTTTGGCCATATCTTCATAATCGACGACGGCGATCTTCTGAATTTCATGTGAAGTGCGGAAACCGTCAAAGAAATGCCCAAAGGGAATGCTGCTTTCAATAGCGGAGAGGTGGGCGGTTAAACCCAGATCCATGACTTCCTGCACCGAAGCCGATGCCAGCAGAGCAAAACCGGTTTGGCGCACGGCCATCACATCCTGATGATCGCCAAAAATGGACAGCGCATGCGCCGCGATGGCCCGGGCAGAGATGTGCAGCACCGCCGGCAGCAGCTCGCCGGACATTTTATACATGTTGGGTATCATCAACAGCAGCCCCTGGGAGGCCGTAAAAGTTGTCGTCAAAGCCCCGGCCGCCAGGGAGCCGTGCACGGAAGCAGCAGCGCCTGCCTCAGATTGCAGCTGGCGCACGATCATGGCCTGGCCAAAAATGTTTTTGCGGCCGTCGGCTGCCCACTCGTCGGCAATTTCACCCATGGGAGAAGAGGGCGTGATCGGGTACAAGGTGGCCACATCGCTCATGGCATATGCCACGTGGGCGGCTGCGGTGTTTCCATCCATGGTTTTCATGTTATTGGTCGCCATCGGAAATCTCCTCTTTACTATTTCTTGGTTTTGAAAATTCTGTAAACGATCAAATCATTGTTTTATCGTATTAACCAAAATTCGAATATCGAATATCGCCTGATTTAATATAATCGGCCGAAACAAATTCAAATGTCCCAAATTCTCAAAATAAGTTTTTGACATTGAATCATTTGTATTTAGAATTTGTTTCTTATTTCGGATTTAGTGCTTCGGGTTTTGTACCTTGTTAGACTAATTTAGTAGCTTCTCGAAAAAGTCGTTACCCTTATCATCAACGATGATAAAGGCCGGAAAGTCCTTAACGGTTATCATAAAAATAGCTTCCATGCCAAGCTCTTCATATTCAACCGTTTCTACGCCGGTGATACATTCTTTGCCCAATCGTGCGGCCGGCCCCCCGATGGAACCCAGATAGAAACCGCCATGTTTCCGGCAGGAGTCGGTAACCATCTTGGATCGGTTTCCTTTGGCCAGCATGATCATCGATGCGCCTTGGGCCTGAAAAATCGGAACATACGGATCCATGCGACCGGCCGTGGTGGGACCGAAGGATCCGGACGCATAGCCGGGTGGCGTTTTGGCCGGCCCGGCGTAATAGATAATGTGATTCTTAACGTAGTCCGGCAGGGCTTCGCCGCGATCCAGGCGTTCTTTCAACTTGGCGTGGGCAATATCGCGGGCGACCACAATTTTGCCATTCAGCAGCAACGGTGTGGCCACCGGATATTGACTCAGCTGCGCCCGGATCTGATCCATGGGCTGGCTTAAATCAACCCCCACCGCATCGGCATCGCTAACATCGATCTGAGGAAGGTATCGGGCCGGGTTCGTTTCCAGCTGCTCTACAAAAATACCCTTGGCCGTGATTTTGGCTTTAATATTGCGATCCGCACTGCAGCTGACACCCAGCCCGATAGGACAGGATGCGCCATGTCTTGGCAGCCGGATCACCCGGGTGTCCAGGCAAAAATACCTGCCGCCAAACTGAGCGCCGATTCCCAGCTCCCGGGATATCTCCAGCAGGCGGGCTTCCAGTTCCAGATCCCGAAATGCGTGCCCTGATGTGCTGCCCTGGGTCGGCAGGCCGTCCAGATATCGGGCGCTGGCCAGCTTGACCGTCTTAAGGTTGAGTTCAACCGAGGTTCCGCCGATCACAAACGCCAGATGGTAAGGCGGACAGGCTGCCGTGCCCAGAGATTTCATCTTATCGGTCATGAAATCCAATAACGTTTCAGGGTTCAAAACGGCTTTGGTCTCTTGATAAAGATAGGTCTTATTGGCCGACCCACCGCCTTTGGCCAAAAACAAAAAATGATATTCATCGCCCGGCACAGCGTAAAGTTCGATCTGAGCCGGCAAATTGGTGCCGGTGTTTTGCTCGTCATAAAGGGTCAGGGGCGCATTCTGCGAGTAGCGCAGATTGCCCCGGGTATAAGCGTTGAAGATGCCTTCAGAAAGCGCTTCTTCATCCGCGTAACCGCTCCAGACCCCCTGGCCTTTTTTGCCGATGACAATGGCTGTGCCGGTATCCTGACACATGGGGAACTCACCTTCGGCTGCGATCACCGCATTTTTTAACAGCTCCAGCGCCACGCGCCGATCATTGTCCGAAGCCCGCGGATCATCGAATATGGCGGTCAGCTGCTGCAAGTGTGATGCACGCAGATAGTGCGATACGTCATGAAACGCCTGTTCGGCGAGGAGCGTGAGGCCTTCCGGTGACACCTGCATTAACCGCTTCCCGTCTGCCGCCATTAACGATACGTGCTCCTTGGTTAAGAGGCGGTATTCGGTGGAATCAGCTTCCAGCGGAAACATTTCCTGGTAGGCAAAATCAGCCATTCGTGCCTACTCCAGTCAAACTTTTGGGATTTCAGTTCAAAGTGAAATGGAAAGCGTCGAAATTAAATTTAAAAAAGCTTAGTTACCAACAGGCGCAGAAAGTGTCAAGGCGTTTCATTTTGTGTCTAATGGGTTTGTTGGGATGAGATGAAAACGATCCGGTTTGGCAAGTGCACTAAACACCAAACACCTATTCCTCTTTAGGCTTTAAATGCTCGGGAACTTCCAGCATATTGATCAACAGGGGCTTTAGAAACGACCAGCGAATACCGATTTTATAAATTTCCTCTAAATCACGGATGGCATCCCAGCAGTTGTGGCAGGGAGCAATGACCAGCTTGGCCCCGGTTGCAAGGATCTGGTCCCGTTTGATTTTCAAGCCGATGTTACGCTGTTCGCGGTAACGGCCGATACCGTTTAAACCACCGCCGCCACCGCAGCAAAAATTGTGCTCGCGGTTGGGCGTCATTTCGCGGAAATCTTCCGCAATGTAGCTCAAGATTTCGCGGGCCACGTCGGCCAGACCGCCGTTGCGGATATAATTGCAGGAATCCTGATAGGTCACCGGTTCTTTGATTTTTTTGGACGGATCGATTTTCAGTTTTCCGGTCCGCAGGGCCTCGGCCACCCACTCAACGTAATGCAGGCTTTCAATCGGCGTCTTACCCGTTTTGAGCCCGGCCCAGTAAGGCCCCTCAATCACCGTAGCGCGATAGGCGTGTCCGCATTCGGTCACCACCATGCGCTTGGGCTTTAAGCGTTCCATTGCACTGTAGACCGATTCAACCTGCAATTTAGCCGCCTCCCAATCGCCGGCAAACATGGCCAGACTGGTTTCCTCCCAGCCTTCGCTGGGCACCGTCCAGTTTTCACCGGCCACATGAAACAAAATAGCCGCTTCGGCGATGTCTTCCGGATAATGTTTGGGCTCCCGTGCATTGACGGTATAGATGATATCTGCGTTTTCTTCATCCACCGGAATTTTCAGCCCCGGCCAATCGTCCTCGTATTCTTCTGCCATCCACTCACAGGTATCAACCCAGTCTTCGCTGGTCACATCCATCTGAGCCCGAAAGATGCGGTGCATGCCGGAACCAATTTTCATTTCCCAGGGCACAAATCCCTGCCCGTAGAGCAAACCGCGCAGATAGCTGAACATAATGCCGGTGTCAATCCCGAAAGGGCAATACACCCCGCAGCGCGTGCAGCAGGTGCACTTGGAATAGGCCCAGTCCATGCACTTTTGCATAAAGGCATTGTCGACGTCCCCTTGGCGGGCAATCAATTTACCTAACGTTTCTTGAATTTTGTAGGAGGGCACCTGCCTGGGGTCCCGATTGTTGGCCAGATAGTAAAAGCAGCTTTCGGCGCACAGGCCGCAATGCGAACAAATTTCCAGCCATGTTTTAGTTCGTGATTTCAATGACTTTTGGATGGTCCCCCATAGCGCTTTGCGGTCAACATCCAGATCATTCATCTGCTTGTAGTATTCCTTACCGCTTTTATCGGCCAGCAGGGCCTGCAGTTGCTCTTTGGTATTGACGGGTTGTTTGTTACAAAGTGTTCCTTCCGGCATTGTTCTGTATCCTCACAAATGATTTAAAATGAATTAAATCTGCTATGACCAGCATCAAGGTCATATATAGCAGGAATATTGGAATGATGGAATAATGGAATGATAATATGATAGGGGATATTTCCATTGTTCGCCCAATATTCCAGCATTCCAGCATTCCAGTATTCCAAACCTAAGTTTTATTAAAATTTCACTTCGTGAAATTTTACCAGGCCAACCCCTTGCTTTTCATGCCGCCGCGTTTGATACCATAATCCATGCCCAGCTGGGCCCGGGTCATAAAGAAAAGCAGGAAATGTGATAGTTTGGTCAACGGTACGGCGATGAGCAGTACATGCCCGCTGATAATATGGGCCATCAGCCAAAAAGTGTAGTCACCGGCCCGGTGATAGGCCAAAAATCCGGTCAAAAAGGGTGACACGGCAATCAGCAGCAACAGATAATCATACCAGTTGGTAATAATGCGAACTTCGGGCAGTGCGATGCGGCGTAAGACCAAAAAGACAACCGCAACGATAACGATAACCGTCATCGCGTCGGCCACGGCCTCGGGCAGCGTCCACAGGCTGATACCCCATTTCTCCTTTAACAGGATGTTGTGCCCCAGCAAAAAGATCGGCGTAATCAGGATACCCAAATGCATCAGAAAAACCCATAAAGTAAACCATGGGTTTTGGCGCCAGCTGCGGGTCCCGTACGGAAAAATCCAGAATAAAATGGACCGTATGGCGCCTTTGACGCCATAGGACACATTCTCGCTGTAGGTGACACGGTCAAGCTTCCAATCAAGGCCTCTGATGTAGCGAACGCCGCGAACGATCAGACCGATAAAAAATATTCCGAACGATATCCATACCATCGGACCGGTTAAAAACTCATACATGCCTGGCTCCTTTATCCACTCAATAACCGAATATTTTTTGAATTTGGAAAAGTCCGTAACTTTATAAATCTATCTCAAAAATATGGATCAGGGTCCGGAGCAAGGCTTCCCGTGAATTGAAAACGGAGCATACACGCAGTACGTGAGTATTTCAATTCGCGGGTTAACGCAGCTCTGGGCACTTAGACGCATTTGTGAGATCGATTTCATTCTTCATCATCATCCCGCTGGCTCAGAAACAAATAGAAAAAGGTAAACCCCAGCAGCGCGGCAACGATTAAGATATAGGTGATGCTTTCGGTGTGAAACATGTATTCCTGCAATGTGTGTATACTCTCTTCCATAATTTCCCTCAAAAAGGTGTTCCGAAAATATAATGGCTATCAGCTTATAAATTACCAAATCAAAATTATTAAGGCAAAATCCGAAGCCCTAAATACGAAATGCTAAACAATATCAAAATGTTAAATTCAAATTTCAAAACTGCTCGAAATTTCTGTCATTTGAAATTCGAGTTTGTTTCGGATTTCGAGATTCGAATTTCGAATTTATTTGATTACGATCCCTTAAATATGGGCTGTACTCATACCCTGCCACGGACGTTAAACGGAAACGCTAATGATAGACTTAGTGGTCTTCATAGTCCGGGTGCGAATACAGTATCGGCATCCGGGTAACAATAAACCGGAAAGCCAGAACGCCCAGCGTCACCAGAAAAACCGTTATAACGATTTCCATCCAATGCGGAAAATAGCGTTCGCTGGCCGGTAGGTGCCAGTTAAAGGCGATCAGAGAAATATTTAAGCGATTGACCACCAGACCCAAAACGGTCCAAGCCGCGGTCCACTTGATCAGCTTTATGTTTTTGTCACGCACGCCGATCGCATACAGAAAACAGGGTAGCGCCACAAAGCCCAGCAATTCGACCAGAAACCAGAGCCCGTAATTGGTAGGTAACAAATGCCAGGTATTGCCTTCCGAAATGCCGATGACTTTGATAATAAAATATCCGGCCAGCACCATCGAAGCGGCTTTACCGAAACCGAGTGCAACGGTATCTTTTTCTTTTAAATGGGCCTCGTCCATCTTATCAGCAAAATAGCGGTGGGACAGCGTACTTTCAAAAATCACCATCGACAGCCCGGCAATGATACTGGATATAAAGAAAAACACCGGTAAATAGGGCGAATACCATAGGGGATGAAGTTTGGCCGGTGCGATCAAAAACAATGCGCCCAACGAGGATTGGTGCAGGGTCGACAGAATAACACCAAAAATGGTCAACAGAAGTGTCAGCCGGACCACTATTTTTCGGGCGCGTTTCAGGCCCAACCATTCCATGGCCGCCGGCGAGAATTCGATAAACAGCACGGTCAGGTAAAGCGCCACACAGGCCGCCACTTCAAACAACAGCGAAGTGGTGCCCTGCTGCATGATAAACGGATACGGCAACCGCCACGGCCGGCCCACATCATAGTGGAGCGCAATCACGACCAGGGCATATCCCAGAAAACCGGTTAGAATGGCCGGGCGCACGGCCGAATGGTATTTTTTCATGCCGAAAAGGTAAACCGCCGCCGAGGTAACATAGCCGCCGGCGGCCAGAGCCACACCCACCAGCAGATCAAAACCGATCCATATCCCCCAGGGATTGTAGTCGGACAGATTGGTAACCGCATCCAGACCGACGGTAAACCGTATCACCGTGACAATTAATCCCAGGACAACAATAATTCCGGCAATTACATTAAACGGCGTAAACAGAGGTTTGCCGGTTGTTGCGGCATCATCAGACATCAGGAACCCTCCTCACTTGGCTTCTTTTCCGCTTTTTCAGGCTGCGCATCGCCTTGGTCTTCCGCTTTGGGCTTGGCCGCCTCTTCAAGCGCCTTTTTGACCGCATTATCGATCTCTTTTTGCTTCATTTTATTGAGCGCTTCGATTTCGGCTTTCTTTTTGGCCTGGGCCTCGGCATTGGCTTGCTCAACTGCTGCTGCAACGGCCGCTTTCGTTTCCTCCGTCGCGATTTTTTCTTTGCGCTTTGATATGGCATAGACGCCGGTCAGCAGCACCGGCCAGAGCCCGACAACAATCGGCACGGCGCTGAGCGCGCCGGCGGTCAGTTTCGGGGCCGGGGTGACCCCCAGGTCTTCACGCATATCAACTTCTTTGAACGCCACGCCCGACAGATACAGCCAGCTGGTGCCGCCCATTTCATTTTCACCGTAGATATGATTGACATAGCGATCCGGAAATTTGCTAATTCTCGTCCGGGCAACTTTCAACAGGTCGGCGCGCTTGCCGTAAGTCAGCGCCTCGGTTGGGCAGGACTCCACACAGCCGGGCAGCAGGCCCTTCTCAATTCGTGGAGAGCACAGGGTGCATTTCATCACCCGGGGCTCAAAGGCACTGTCGTATTCGTAAGTCGGAATTTCAAAGGGGCAGGCAATCATGCAATAGCGGCAGCCCACACAAACCGACGCATCGTAAATCACAGCGCCCTTCTGGGTCTTGGTAAAGGCCCGCACGAAGCATGCCGACGCACAGGCCGGCTCAAGGCAATGATTGCATTGCACCTTGCCATACAGCGGTCCTTTGATATTGGGATTGCTGACGGAATCAAAGCGATTGACGATGGTGTAAGCTTTCGGATCGGTGCGCCGTTTGCTATCCAGAACGGAAAGATCATCAAACGGCCGTTCCGGAGCCGGCAGTTCGTTGACTTTGTTGCAGCCTTCTTCGCATTTGCGGCAACCAATGCAACGGGTATTGTCAAACAGGACACCCATGCTGTTCGGGTATCCGCTAAAATGCTTGTTTGAGGCGGCGTTGGCGGTTTTTCCCAGGGTCGTGCCGGCGGTTGCAGCACCCAACCAGCCTAAAAACTTTCTGCGTGTGATCGACATAATTTCCTCTTCCGCTTTCGATTCTTTTCTTAAAAGGAAAGTTTTACTGGATTTGCGAATCTCTTTTCCATCACGAAAACACGAAATCTAAAAAGCACGAAATTTTTCTTTTTCGTGTTTCGCTCCTTTCGTGCTTTCGTGGTTTAATCATATTCAATTTTCCCGTTTCATCAGTTCCGTATTGGAATTAGTCTTTTTTAGGGTGACATGCCACACAATTCGTTGCCACCGGTTTTTCTATGTTCATCGCCTCGTGACACTCCATACACTGACGATGGTATGCCGCCATCAATCCCGGCTTGGTTGGATCCCGCTCGTCAAAGGGCTGACCGTGGCAGCTGGCGCAGCTGGGCGGTTTTGGACCCGCCGGGCTGTGATGGTGACATGCCTGGCATAGCGTGTTTTTGTCAGCGTGAAAATAGGCCACCAACTTGCTATCTTGAATGTTTTTGGACAGCGTCTGAATGATTTTACGATGCGGCAACTTTACCGGCTCGTATTGGTTCATCAAGGCCTTGATTTCGACCGTTTCAGGTATATCCGAGGCCGGGTACATCGCGCTTAAGGGTTCGCGGGCATTCAGATACCGGGCGGCCAGTTCTTTCTCATCAGTATACTGGAGACTTTCGGCCACCTGGTCCACATCTGCCATATGACAGGCCTGACAGGCAGACGGATCCTGCTGACGGGTCCTTGAAATGCTAATGTGACAGCCAGCGCACCCCGGAGAACGCTGGTTTTTTTCATGACAACCTGCACAGCTCATATCGACATCAAGGCGGTGCATGGATTCCTGGAGAGTGACGTACTTGCCTTCTTTGGTGCCCTTAAGGGTATGGCACTGGACGCAGGCGTTTAAATTGGCGTGATGGCAGACCCGGCAGGTATCGTTGTATGCTTCATGGGATTTGTGACCAAAAGGCACCATCTTCAAGCGCGTGGCCTGCTGGGGATCTACGATGCCGGACTTGCTGGTGCGCACAAAAACCGTGTCCGGCTGGTTGCGCTGCATGCGCGGAATTTCTTTGAGTCTTTCAATCAGCTTTTGCTGGGCTGGATCATGACAGCCACCGCAGGTTATCGGGCCGGCATCGTCGAATTTGGCCAAGGTTTGGCGATGGCAATTGATGCAGTCCAGATGGGAGGCTTGCCGCATTGAAATTCGGTTTTCTTCGGTGACATCTTTATGGCAATAGCGGCAGGTGCCCTCTTGGCCCTTGGCGTAAAACAGCTTTTTGGTGACTTCATCAAATTGGTGGTGGCAGCGTTCACACTTTTTGTCCTGCGCTTTGGAATGCCGGTAGTGCAAAGATCTGTCCATACCGATCGGCTGCCAGTTAGACACAAGGTCAGTCCGTTCCTGATGGCACTCACCACATGTCACCGGCCCGCTTTTTTCATTGGCATCCTTTGTTTGCTGGTGGCAGGCGATGCAATTTGTATGATACGTATCCATCACATCCTGGTGGGAGGAATCCTCGAGCCGCATGTATTTAAATACCATGCGGTCTTTTTCGATCAAATGGCAGGTTTTACAATCTTTGTTTTTCTTTGTGACCGCCTCGGAGTGCTTCTGGTGTAAAAACGTGACCGCCGGCCGTTCCAGTTTGCCAAACTGTTGCATGGAATCGATGCGGATAATGTCGGCCCGCTGTTGCATCTCGGATTCAGATGGGTTTTTGGCCCCGTAGTTCCCGGAACACGTCAGACAAATTGAAACCACCAGTACGATCAATGGGATGCTGGTCAGATTTAACCGAAATTTACCGATTTTCATCTCCGAGATCCTTCGTTAATTTAATTGAGGTTAAATTTTCCGATATCGCTTTAAAATTTTTTGCTATCTATATTTTTCGGCTCCATTTTAAGTAAGTCGTGGATGGATGTTTCATCATAAATCTTGAACATGGCAGCGTCGACTTTATTCCACATCGGTGCAAAGGCGCACTGGCCGTCAAAAGGGCAATCGCCCTTGGATACGCAGGCGACACACTCGGTCGGTTTGCTGGTTCCTTGCATGAACCGCAAAATATCACCAACGGAAATCTCTTTGGGGGAGCATTTTAAAAAATAGCCGCCGTAAAAACCGCGTTTGGAGTCAACCCATCCACTGCTTTTAAGCTGTCCAAGAATCACTTCCAAAAAGCGCATCGGGATAGCCTGGGCCTCGGCGATTTCAGAAATCTTTTTAGGACCTTGCCCCAAATGTTTGGCAAGTTCAAAAATCGCCCGCAATGCGTACTGATTTTTCTTTGGCGTAATGGCCATAGCGTGTATCCCCGCTTGTTCGGGCAGGCTATTTCTTGACTTTATTAGTCGGGAAGTTTCTTGACTTTATTAGTCAAGAAAGAGCATACCATAGTGAAGAAATCCATCAAAGTCAATGGTTTTTTTAGAAAAATTGTACGGTATTCTGATAATAATATTAACAGGTTGGGGTATAGTACCACAAAGTGGTATGGGCAAAGCGGCATTGTGCCGCACCCTATAATGATGCGGTCAGAAATGGCATTTTGGGTATCCGGTTAAGGGCATCTCGACCCAATAATTCGACTGTATCCAATGCCAGATATCCATCTTTCAACCATAATAAAAAAAGGCAGCACCTTGTGTGGCCCTGCCCTTTTTTGGTTTAGGTTATCTATTTAAAGATTCAAAGACGCCGGTCAGTGAATAACGATTTGATGCGCATCCTGCATCGGATCTTTAAACGGTACCGTGACCCTTAAGACCCCGTTTTCAAACGTTGCGCTGGCATCTTTAGCATTCACCGGACAACAGAAGGCGGCTGTGGTGACATAGTCAAAGTCTTTGCGAGGTGCCCTTAGACTGAAACTGTCTGCAAGCATCTTGAGATTGATATCTTTTTTATCGACTCCCGGAAGACAAATTTCCAGATTTAGATTCCGGCGGTCATCATCCACATATGAACACACCTCTGCGGCCATCTTAAACTTTACTTCTGCCATTGATATCACCTCCAATGATTCACCGCAGTGACGATTGGTATTGTTAGAATATGAAGAACACCATGTTCTGCATAGGAAAATGGTAATGCACAACCGCTCAAATTGCAAGCACCGGGTAGCTTTCGTTAAACGACACGCATGACAGTTCGATGTTGACATTAACGACCGGCCGTTTATTATGGCTGTATCTGGTGTCATGTCTCACACATATGGCACATATGTCGTCTGGCATATTTTCCCGCTGAGCACTCTAAAGGCGTCTGGCCACTGGCCACTGGCAACTGGCAGCTGGTCTGATATCACGGGCTGCGTGTCGTTGGGTCAGCCAGTAGCGAGCCTGCGACGAGCTCAGTCGAGTCGAAGCCAGCAGCAAGAAGCTTAACATAAGACCGTATTTTGTGAATGACTTGCACAGCGCAACACTGGATGGCACGATCTTAATCGAGAAGGAGATTACCCGTGCAGGTTATCGGTTTGACGGGCGGAATTGCCACCGGGAAATCAACGGTATCCGCCATGTTAAAAGAAGCAGGCGCCATTATTATTGATGCCGACCGCATTGCCCGGGCGGTGGTCAAAAAAGGACTGCCGGCCTACCGGCAAATTGTCGCCCGATTTGGTACCGAGGTCCTGCTGCCGGATGGCGAGATCAACCGCAACCTGCTGGGCAACATGATTTTCAACGATCACCGAAAAAAGCAGCTGCTCAACAGCATCGTTCACCCGCATGTTAATGAAGAAGTAAACCGCCAGTTAAAACAGATCCAAAAAACCCACCCGAATGCAGTGATTGTTCTGGATGTCCCGTTGCTGATTGAGACCGGCATGCATGACGATTTAAGTGAAATCATCGTGGTCTATACACCACAGGACATCCAGATCCAGCGTTTGATGCAAAGAGATCACATTTCCGGAGCCGATGCGCTTGCCCGGGTTCGTTCGCAAATGTCGATAGAGGAAAAGAAGCAACAGGCCACCCTTGTGATTGATAATTCAGGCACCATCGAAAATACCCGCAGGCAAACCCTTGACATATTTAAGCGACTAGAGGATAGCGCTGCATGATGCATCCAAATCGTCATTTCAGGCCACGTCACTGCATGTGTCGTAAAACAGATAGTCCGCCGGGCGCAGCGTCAGACAGCTAACATGTACCCGGTCCAACAAATTTAAATCCGGTCTTGAGCTTTTCCGGGAAGCATCAAGGTGTTATTGACGGGAAAAAAAAGAAGTCTTACGTTTCTTCATCTTTTGAAGCTGCGCTTACCCAATTTATCCCAAAGTTATCTGGAAAGGATAGACGATGAACATTGTCGTTCTCAGCGAAATTCATCCTGCTGAAAACCGGGTGGCCCTGCTCCCCGAGCATGTCGCCCGCCTGGTCGAAAAGGAAGCGCAGATATCCGTCGAGTCCGGTATCGGCCATACCCTAAATCTTTCCGATGAAGACTATCAAAAGGCAGGTGCTTCAATTGAGGCGGATCGCAGTCGATTATATCGGAACGCAGACATGGTGCTTCAGATTCGCAAACCGGCATTGGAAGATGTTGCCCTGCTAAAAGATGAATGCATCTATGTGAGCTTGATGGATCCCTTCAACGAGCGAGAGTTGATCGAAGCCTTCAGACAAAAGGGCGTGACAGCCATCAGCATGGAGATGATCCCGCGTATCACCCGGGCCCAGAAAATGGATGTCTTGAGCTCTCAAGCAAATCTGGCCGGATATGCGGCGGTCATTGTCGCCGCCGAACGCATCGCTAAAATATTTCCGATGATGATGACACCGGCCGGAACCATTTCGCCGGCAAGGGTTTTCGTGATCGGTGTCGGTGTGGCCGGCCTGCAGGCCATTGCAACCGCCAAAAGACTGGGTGCGCGGGTTGAGGCATTCGACACCCGGCCGGTGGTCGAAGAGCAGGTCAAATCACTGGGTGCGCGTTTCGTAAAGATTGATCTGGGAGAAACCGGCCAGACCAAAGACGGCTATGCCAAGGTACTGACCGAAGAACAGTTGCAAAAACAACGCGAGGGAATGGCCAAAGTCTGCGCGGCATCCGATGTGGTCATTACCACCGCCCAGTTATTCGGCCGAAAAGCGCCACTTATCATTACGGACGAAATGGTTGCAGGGATGGCCAGAGGGTCGGTGCTGGTCGACCTGGCTGTTGAAAGCGGTGGAAATATTGCCGGCTCACAGCCCGATGAAGAGGTTGACGTCAATGGCGTGCGCATCATCGGATTGGCCAATTTGCCCGGCAAGGTGGCGGTCAACGCCAGCCAGATGTTTTCTTCCAATATGCATGCGCTGGTGGATGAATTCTGGGATGCAGAACAAAAGCGCTTTGTGCTGGACGTTGAAGACGAGATTATTCAGGGGTGTGTGATTACCCACAAGGGAGAAGTTGTTAATCAAATGATTGCGGATCATTATTCTCAGGTGGGTCCGTCAGGTTAATATCTACGTGTCAGCAAAATCCGAAATCCGAATCTCTAAATCCGAAACAAAACCGAAATGCTAAATTCAAATTATCAAAACCTTTTTGAATTTAGGTCATTTGGTTTTTGAGATTGTTTCGAATTTCGTT
>JASFIG010000039.1:0-19215 GCA_050122795.1 Desulfobacterales bacterium | reverse complement strand
GTAAAATCCTGCATCAGCACTCGTGCCGGGTGATACGGTATTTCAACCGGTGTATCATAGCTTTTTTGCCAGCGAGCGATATTTTTTAGATCTTCCTCGAGGACGACATGCCCATCGAGCTTTCGCAGCAGGTTTTCCACCAGGATTTTAATCGAATAGGGCAGGCGATGAATCTCGGCGATGCCGTTTTTCTCCAGTCGTGTAATGTCAAAAAAGTCGAGCTTTCCTTTTTCAACTTCGATTTGCGAGCGATAATTTGTGTTATCCATCGAAGGCTCCTTTTCGTTGTGTTCTTGGAGTGATGGAGTTGTGGAGTAATGGAGTGCTGAATGGAATTACCTGATGCTCATTATCAGTTTATTCCAATACTCCAACACTCCAGTACTCCAACACTCCAATGGAACAATGACCGGCGTTACGATTCCATCTTGAGCGCCTCGATCCTGTAAACATACTTGACCCATTCGTCGCCGTAGTAATCTTCGGCGACGATGCGCAGCGGAAAGCCGTGCCGCTGCGGTAATGTTTCGCCGTTGACCGCATAGGCCAGAAAGACTTTATCCGATCGGACATCGGCAATCGGGAAGCGCTCCATCTTTTCGCGGGTGCCCTTCGGCCCGTAAACGCTGATATGGGTGGTATCGGCCCGCATCTGGGCCAGACCCAACACCGTCATCAGTGAAATTCCCTTCCATCGTCCGTGATTGACAAAAACGCCGGGGCAGATCAACAACACCTTACGTTCAATAGAGGGGAGCTTGGCGATTTCCGAATAGGGAATTCGGGTTGGCACGGCGACATTGCCTTCGACGATCAGGCGCCATGATGGCATATGCACGGGATGGTTGCTCAACCCCATGGTCTCAAAAGCGTCTAACGGCAGTACGTCAAGATTGCTTGTATCCAGTGTGGCCGGATTTTTGTTGCGCAAGGTCGACAGATCCGTTCCCCGCGGAACGACAAACCGTTTGGTTTGGGCCCAGGCCCTTTTTAGCGTGACCCGGATCGTCGCGATAAACGGGCCCAAACCGGCCAGCAGTTTTAAGGCCCAGGTTATAAATTGTCGTCGTGTTTTCATTTGCCTTTGCGTTGCAGATGCCGGATGCCGTCTTCAGCTGCGACGATGACCTCGCCGGCCAGACCCAGAAAAAGCCCGTGCTCGATGATACCGGCGCGTTCGTTGAGCCGATCCGCCAGGGCGGCGGGATCCGACATCGGGCCGAAATTTGCATCCAGGATATAATTGTGCTGATCGGTTTTATAAGGCTGCCCTTCATCATCGCGGCGCATGCTGACCGCAGCCCCCAGCGATTGAAGAAAGCTGGATTCGGTTCTGGCGGCAAAGGGGATCACTTCTACCGGCAGGGCCCAGTGGGTGCCCAGACGATCCGAAAGTTTGCTTTCGTCGACGATGATGATATTCGAGCGGCTGGCCTGCGCAACCACTTTTTCGCGCAGCAGCGCACCGCCGCCGCCTTTTATCAGATTCAGCTCCGGGTCGACCTCATCGGCCCCGTCGATGGTCACATCGATTTCCGGCTGCTCATCCAGAGTCGCTAGGGGTATGTCCAGTTCCCGGGCCAGTTTTTCGGTGCGGATGGAGGTTGGAATGCCGACGATGTTTGCAAGGTCACCGGATTTGATGCGTTCCGCAATCCGGCTCACGGCAAACGATGTTGTGCTGCCGGTACCCAGGCCTACGATCATGCCGGATTCGATCGCTTCCACAGCGCGCTGGGCCGCTTTTTGCTTTAATTCATCCTGCGTATTTAAAGCCATAGCCTGAATCCTTCAATCCAATCAGAGTTTGCCGGCTCTGCCGCAATTCAACAGCATGGAATCCTGGAATCCTGGAATGTTGGAATAATCATTCCAAATTCCCTCTATGCGGCTTTCAGTTGTTTGCATTTTTCAGCGATACTTTCCAGCAGTTTGGCAAACGGCTTGGCAAATGCCACCACGCCGTCATCCTGCAGTTTCTGGGTGACGGCGTCCAGATCGATGCCCAGTTCGGCCAGCCGGGCAACCTGGCTCTGCGCTTCATCCAGCCCCTGGGTGAGGGTCTCGGCCACCCGGCCGTGATCCATAAAACTGTCCAGGGTTGCCGGTGGCAGGGTGTTGACGGTATCCGGTCCGATGAGTTCATCTACGTACAGGTTGTCCGGGTAGGCCGGATTTTTGGTGCTGGTGCTGGCCCACAGAACGCGCTGCACCTGCGCACCCTGAGCGGCCAGCTGTTGCCAGCGGGGTTGCTGAATAATCTTTTTGTATTCGGCATAAGCAATTTTGGAGTTGGCGACTGCAATCTTGCCCAGCAACTCGGAGTGTCCGATTTTTTCCAATTCCGTATCCACGGCCGTATCCACGCGGCTGATAAAAAATGACGCCACCGAGGCCACGCGATCAATCGCATGCCCGCCCTTGACGCCGGGACCGTCAGCCGCCAGTTGCTCGAGACCGGCCTGATAGGCATCAGCGACGGCTTTATAATTTTGCAGGCTAAAAATCAAAGTGACATTTACATTAACACCGCACCCGATCAATTCGGCAATGGCCGGCAGACCTTCCTTCGTCGCCGGCACTTTAATCATGACATTGGGTCTGCTTACGGTTTCAAACAACCGCTTGGCCTCGGCCACCGTCTTGTCCGTTTCGTAAGCCAGCTCCGGGCTGACCTCCAGGCTGACGTAGCCGTCTTTTCCGTTGGTCGAATCATAAACGCCGCGCAGCGTGTCGGTGGCCAGCGTAATATCTTTTATGGCCAACGCTTCATAAATTTGCTCAATGGAGCCGTCGGTTTTGACCAGCTGCTTCAAATCGTCATCATAATCGTTGCTGCCGGCAATGGCCTTTTCAAAGATTGCCGGATTGGACGTCACCCCCCTCAGGCCGGTGTCGACCATTTGTTTGAGCTCACCGGAAATTAATAAAGAGCGTTGAATGTAGTCCAGCCAGATTGATTGGCCCATTTTTTCAAGTTCGATCAGTTTAGACATTCCCGTCTCCTTCTTCCCGTATATTCGATGTAAACAAAATGTACCTTTAAACACATTCCAGCGCTTTTTCAACCACCTGATCAGCGGTCAGCCCGAATTTCTCAAACAGCGTCTGGGCCGGTGCGGATGCGCCAAAATGATCCAGGCCGACGACCTGACCGGCATCGCCGACATAGCGGTGCCAGCCCTGAGGGCTACCGGCTTCGATGGCAATTTTGGCTTTTACACCCGGGGGCAAAACCTGCTGGCGATAATCGGCCGGCTGGGCTTCAAACAGTTCCCATGACGGCATGCTGACCACCCGGGTGGCATGTCCTTTGGCGTTAATCATCCCGGCGGCTTTCAGGGCAATGTGCACTTCCGACCCGCTGGCCATCAGGATAACCTCCGGTTCGCTGTTTGCGGCTTCATCCAAAATATAGGCTCCCCGGTGGAGACCCGCCGCGGATGCATATTGCGAGTTGCGATCGAGTGTCGGAAGATTCTGTCGCGTCAGCGCCAGCGCCACCGGTCCGCTGCGGTGCTGGAGGGCGGCCTGCCAGGCCTGGGCGGTTTCAGTGGCATCGCAAGGCCGTATGAGCAAGAGATTCGGCATTGCCCTTAAGGCCGCCAGCTGTTCGATGGGTTGATGGGTGGGACCGTCTTCGCCCAGACCGATGCTGTCATGGGTAAACACATAAATCACCTGTTGCTCTGTGAGGGCCGCCAGGCGAATGGCGGGACGCATGTAATCGGAAAATATGAGAAATGTGGCACCGTACGGTATTAAACCGCCGTGCAGCGCCATGCCGTTTAAAATGCCGCCCATCCCGTGCTCCCGCACACCAAAGCGCAGGTTGCGACCAGCGTAGTTTTCGGCCTGGAAGTCGGTCTCATTGTCAATCAGGGTTTTGGTAGAAGGCGCCAGGTCAGCCGATCCCCCGACGAGGTTGGCGATCGTCGGGGCCACCGCATTCAAGACTTTTCCGGAGGCAACCCGGGTCGCCATTCCCTTCTCATCGGGCTCGAATTGCGGGATATCCTTTTCCCATCCGTCCGGAAGCTGACCGTTTAGCCAGCGACGGCACTCGGCGGCCGCCTCGGCAAACTCTGTCTGATAGGTTTCAAAAGCATTCTGCCAGCGGGTTTCCAGTTTCTGACCGACATCGACTGCCTTACGAAAATGGCTCAGTGCTTCAGCCGGAATCAGAAATTCGGATTCCAACGGCCAGCCCAGATTTTCTTTGGTGCGCTGAAGCTCTTCAGGCCCGAGAGGCTCACCGTGCGCGCCGGCCGTATCCTGCTTGTTGGGGCTCCCATAACCAATGTGCGTTCGGACTGCGATCAGAGAAGGCCGGTCGGTTTCATTCTGGGCTTCGACAATCGCCTGCTCCAGTGCCGGCAGGTCGTTGCCGTCTTCGACATATTGAACATGCCAGTCATAGGATTCAAAACGTCCGTTGCGGTTTTCCGTAAAGGTAATATCGGTGTCGCCTTCGATGGAGATGTGGTTGTCGTCGTAGAAATAGATCAGCTTGCCCAGGCCCAGGTGCCCGGCCAGAGAGGCGGCCTCGTGCGAAATGCCTTCCATTAAGTCTCCGTCGCTGACAATGCCATAGGTATAGTGATCGATAATTTGGTGACCGGGTTTGTTGAAGCGGGCCGCCAGATACCGCTCGGCCAGGGCCATACCGACGCCGTTGGCAAATCCCTGACCCAGCGGGCCGGTGGTGGTTTCCACCCCCGGCGTAACGCCATATTCGGGATGACCGGGTGTTTTACTGCCCCATTGACGAAAATTTTGAATCTCTTCCAGAGACAGGTCATAACCGCTCAGATGCAACAGGCTATAGATCAGCATCGAGCCGTGGCCGGCCGAGAGTACAAAGCGGTCGCGGTTGGGCCATTGCGGATTTTTGGGATTGTGTCGCAAGAAGCGCGTCCAGAGAACATATGCCATGGCGGCTGCGCCCATTGGCATTCCGGGGTGCCCGGAGTTGGCTTTTTGCACCCCGTCGGCTGAAAGCATTCGAATCGTGTTGATGCACAACTGGTCAAATTTGCTCGACATTCCCCCCCCTCTCTTCTCATACTTAGCGTCAGCTGTCGTGGTTTCGCTTCTTTAAGTCTTTAAACATCCAGTAAATTCGAATATCGAAGCACGAAATCCGGAACAAATACGAATTTCCCAAATTCTAAACTCAAAACCATGAAAACATAGCGTACAAACAACCGGTAGTGTTTTAAACATTTTGAAATTAGGATTTAAAATTTGTTTCGGATTTCGAGTTTCAGATTTCGAGTTTCAACTTGTTTAACATTTCAAGATGACTTTTCCGAGAGAGACTTTACCAGGTAAGCTTTAATTACTGTCCTAACTCTCTTCTTTTTTGATTTTTTTGATAATCTTGGGAATAAAAAACGAAAAAATAAACAATCCGATGGAGAAAAAGACCTTAAACGAAACAAGCTCCCCCCAGTTGCCCGAAGCCCAGACCTCTTTCAGGGTTCCGATAAAAAAAGTAAAGATAAAGGTACCGACGATGATGCCCAGGCCGGTTCCTGCAACGTAATCCCAAAAGCGTACCCTGGTCAAGCCCATACCGAAATTCATGGGTGTAAACGGGAAGTATACCAGCCGTAGATACAAAACGGTCGCAAAACCGTTACGCTCGATGGCATCGTCATATTTTTTGAGTTTGTTACCGATCAAAGACGCGGCAAATTCTCGTCCCAGCGTTCTTCCGATGATAAACGCCACACTGGCGCCGATCATGGCTCCGATCCACACCCATACGAAACCCCAGTAGGCGCCAAAAATAGCCGCTCCCAATGCGGTGAGCAGAGTGCCGGGCAAGAACAGACAGATTCCTACAGCGTAAATCACGATAAAAATAATCGGCCCCCAAAAGCCGGTCATATTCAAATACTGGCCCAATGTCTCAGGGGTCAGATATTGTTTGACCGGCGTTAGGCGCACCATTAAAATCGCACCGATTATAAATGCCACTAATATGAGCGCTTTGACAAGCGCTTTTTTACGGTTATTCACCGTCGATTGCATAACTTGCTCCATTTCGAACGTTCCATACACTCCATTATCCACTTCAATTGTAAATGATTCACAATCCTGTCCGTCATCCTGCTTCTGTTCAGGTGTCGGTCCCAGGGTTCAAGGGTTCAGCGTTCAAAGGTTCAGAGATTAAATAACGGCAGAGCGCAAAAGGAGCCTTGAAATTGATCAGGCAAAACGCTGAACCCAAAACCTCTGAACTCAGAACGCTTTTTAAATGAGCTTTTCGATCGCCTTCGGACCCTTACTGCCCGCTTCATAAAAATGAAGCAATTCAGCCTGATCATCACAGAACTCACAGCGATCCAGGATCGGTGTCAGAAATTTCCAGCACAGTTCAACACCATCCTGGCGCCAGAACAGCATTTGGTCTCCGAGCATGCAATCGATCAACGCCCGCGCATAGGCATCCAAAACGGGGCCGCTGGAATTTTGTTTATAGTTAAAGTCCATCGTGACGGTACGCAGGCAAACCGTGGCACCGGGATTTTTGGTTTGAAACGTCAGGGTAATTTTTTCTTCAGGGTAGATGCCCAGAATCAGCCGGTTGGCCGGAATTGCTTCGCCCAATGTATGCCGGAACATCGAATGCGGCACGCTTTTAAACTGGATGGCAATCTCGGTCAATTTTTGGTCCAGACGCTTGCCCGAAGTCAGATAGAACGGCACCCCCTGCCAGCGCCAGTTGTCCAGATTGACTTTCATCATTGCAAAGGTGGGCGTCAGAGAGTCGGCGGCCACACCCGGCTCATCACGATATGCGCGTACCGCCCGGTTATCGACGGTGCCGGCTGCATATTGACCCAGCACCAGGTTTTCATTGAGACGGTCCACCTGGAAAGGACGCAGGCAACGAAATACCTTGACTTTCTCGTCTCTGACATGGTCGGCTTCGAAACGCGATGGGGGCTCCATGGCGGTTAGCGCCAGCAGCTGCATCATATGGTTTTGGAACATGTCTCTTAAAACACCGGATTGTTCGTAGTAACCGGCACGATGCTCTACGCCCAGCTCTTCGATGGCGGTAATGGCAACATACTCCACATAGCGTCGATTCCAGATGGGCTCGAACAGCGAGTTGGCAAAACGCAGCATCAAAACATTTTGCACTGTTTCTTTGGCCAGATAGTGGTCGATTCTGAAGATTTGATGTTCCGTGAAATCGCGACTGAGGCTCTGATCCAGATCGACAGCCGTTTTCAGATCCGTGCCGAAAGGTTTTTCGACGACAATTCGCGACCAGCCGTTACCGTTTTGATGCTCGTCTGCCAGGCCGACCCGGCCGATCAGATGGGCAGCGGATTTGTAAACCGACGGCGGCAGGGCCATATAAAAAATGCGGTTGCCGCGCGTGTTAAACTGCTGATCCAGTTCCCTTAATGCTTTAGCCATTTGCTTGAAGGAATCCAGATCTCCAAAATCGGCGCAGCGATAATGAAGTGCCCCGGCAAAATCGGGCCAGCGGTTTTCATCGTAGACACCGGCGTTTTGTAAAGCCGCCTGCATGTCGTTTCTGAACTTTGTTTCGCTGACATCCACATGGCTGGCACCCACAATTAAAAATGGTTCCGGCAGGCCGGCATTCAGATACAGATTAAACAGCTGCGGCATCAGCTTGCGTGAGGTTAAATCACCGGTGGCCCCCATAATGATGATGCTGCAGGGCTCACTGGGTTCGGGCATGACACACTCTTGCGGCGTCAGCTCCAGATCCGGCGCGCGTACCGTTGCTTTAGCGTTTTCAATTGTGTCGGTGTCAGCGGTCTTTGTCTTCATTTTTATCTCCTCCGGCTCATTTTTTTTTCTTAGCGACTGCATGGCCGCCAAACTCACGGCGCAGGGCTGCCAGTACGCGTTCGGTAAATGGATCCTGCTGCCGGGAGCGAAAGCGCCGCATCAGCGAAAGCGTGATGACTTCAGCCGGCACCCCGGTGTCCACAGCCTGCTGCACCGTCCAGCGGCCTTCGCCGGAGTCCTGCACGTAACCGGTGATATCGGTCAGCTCGGCATTTTTGCTAAAGGCATCTTCGGCCAACTCCAGCAACCAAGAACGGATGACACTGCCCTGGTTCCACAGGTGAGCGATTTTAGCGTAATCGAATGATTCGGCAAATTCAGAGGCATCCAGGATTTCAAAACCCTCTCCGTAGGCCTGCATGAGGCCATATTCGATTCCGTTATGAACCATTTTTACAAAATGGCCTGCACCGCTTTTGCCGCAATACAAATAGCCGTCTTTGGGGGCCAGTGTTTTAAATATCGGCTCCAGATAATCGAAAACGGTTTCATCACCGCCCATCATCATGCAATAGCCGACCTCCAGGCCCCAGATTCCGCCGCTGACACCGACATCCATATAGCGAATGCCGGACGTCTGAAGCGTTTCGTAGCGCCGCCGATCATCCTTATAAAAGGAGTTGCCGCCGTCAATGATAATATCTTCAGGGCTCAGCAATTCGCTCAAGCGGCTAATCGTCTCCTCGACGGGCTTGCCGGCCGGCAGCATGATCCATACAATGCGGGGCGTTGAAAGTTGTTCGACAACCGCCTGCAACGATGCCGCGCCTTCGGCGCCTTCGGCGCTAATTTGTTGAACCGCCTCTTTGTTCAGGTCATAGGCAACAACTTTATGATTGCCCAGCATCAGCCGTCTGGCCATGTTCATTCCCATTTTGCCCAGTCCAATCATTGCGAGTTTCATGCTGCTGTCTCCATTGTCGATTTTTAATTTGATTTCACTTTGACATCATTCAGGGACCAATCATAGTGCAAATATTTGACCTGAATGCGGTCCCTGTTGCGGATTAACTTTTCTTTTAATTCACCTTCTGCATACTGCAGGTAAAATCCCAGGGCATCTTCGTTAAAATCTTCTGAAAACCAGTTAAAAATGCGGCTGACATACAGGGTGTTGCCATCCAATCGGTAGCTATCGGTATCATTGATAAAAGAGCGGGTTGAATCGTCCAGCTGCTGATCCAGCTTTTCAGCCAGAAAGGGCTCCGGCCTGAGCGGCGGGCAGCTGGCGGCCGCGCAATTGATGGCAAAATGGACGCGCGGGTCCTTGTATCGCGGTCTGAGAATATTATGCTCAATATGGTCCAGCGTGAAGACATCGCCGTTAATACGCACCCATCCCTTTTTCCACGGGCTTTGCAAAATCGTGCCGAAATCCTTTATGGACTTAACTCCCGGGTAGCCACTTAATATCAACTTAATGGTCCAGGCATTGTAAGCATTGATGTAGTAGGCATACTGTTCGCTGCGCGGCAGCTTTTCCGGATCCGTACTTTCGAGGATTCTTAAGTATTGATCCAGTCGGTTTTCTGCATTTTTAAAACCCGTGTAATTGACACCGTCCGGTGTAATATAATTTGCAAGCAGCTCGGCCCAAATTTCATGATTGACCGTTGAAGCCCGACTCGATGCTGTTGATTCCAAAGGCCCGATTATAAGTGCTAGCGTCATCGCAACAACAAGACGTAAAAAGCGCCGATCCATTCCTTTGATCCTTTCATTTTAGGCCTGATATCGCAAACCAGTTTAAGGCTGACATTCAATGCCAGATGTTGCCTTTGGTCGCAAAATATCAAAAAAACTTACACCAAGGTAAGATTTGAATAGGCGCAGTCAAGAAAGGGCAGGGCCCCGGCCAAAGCCTTAGGGGACCCATCTTGAATCACCGGCCGGACCGCGTTGATTTCACTTGAAAAAGTATTATGTTTGATCATCCTAACGGTCATAGCGAAGACCTGAAATTCGATGAATTGATGAAAGGAGATGAATATGGAAGAACGTAGCTCAGCCGTTACCCTGCATGGTAATCCATTTACTCTGCTCGGCAACGAACTCAAGGTTGGTGATCCGCTTCCAGATGTGGAGATTTTGGATAATGACTTGAACCCGGTGAAACTGTCCTCGTATAAAGGCAAGATATGTATCATATCAGCAGTACCGTCTCTGGACACACCGACATGCGACATGGAAACCCGCCGCTTTAACGAAACAGCCAGCCACCTGGGCGATGATGTCGCCATCTTAACGGTCAGCACGGACCTGCCGTTTGCCCAGAAGCGCTGGTGCGGGGCCGCCGGTGTCGATAAGGTCGTTACCTTATCAGACCACCGCGAAGCAGCTTTTGGGAGTGCTTTTGGTGTGCTGATCAAAGAACTGCGACTGCTGGCGCGATCCATCTTTGTTGTGGATCGCAACGGCGTCATTCAGTATATCCAACACGTCAGGGAGCTTTCGGAAGAGCCGGATTATGATGCGGTCATCGAAGCCGCCAAAAAGCTCAGTTAAAATCAACGCCGATACTATCTGGATAACGGGTGCTCGTTTTGGGTCATTTTTCGTTGTACTCGTGAAGGTTATGTCGCTAAAGATCGCCTCATGATCCATTGCCGCTCTGAATTTTTGGGTTGCTTTAATTTTTTGATTTTGCCGTTCAGATTCATTGCAAGCCGATTAAAACACTGTTATAGTTCATCAGATCCAACACCCTGAACGATATGGGTTGCATGCAACGGCTCTCGACTTGTGCCCTGGCTTTACCTTCGTATCTGGCTTTCTGCCAGCTAAACATATACTATTATGAACGAGCGGAAACCCGAACTCACCGGCATTGATAAACCTGAATTATGGGTAGACAGCTATGGCGATTTTCTGTACCGATTTGCCCTCTCAAGGGTCAAAGACCCTTCCGTTGCCGAGGATCTGGTCCAGGAAACCTTCCTGGCAGCCCTGCGCGCAAGTGAAAATTTCAAGGGTCAGTCCACCGGCAGAACATGGTTGATTGCCATACTCAAACATAAAATTGTCGATCACATCCGGAAAAAAATTCGAGAACCGTCCAGCGCCAAAATTGAAAACCTGTCAGACGCCTCAGATCCGGATTTTGATGAACGCGGGCATTGGCAGGTGCTGCCCGGGAAGTGGGCTGTCAATCCGAGTAAGCTGTATGAGCAAAAAGAATTTGTAGATGTTCTTTATCGCTGTTTGGCGGAACTTCCCGAACGTCTGGCGAAAGCCTTCATCAAGTGCGAGATGGATGGTCTCAGTACAGAGGAAATCTGTAAGGAGCTGGGAATAACGGCGACGAATAGCTGGGTCATGCTGTATCGGGCCCGCATGTCCCTGCGGCGCTGTTTGGAAAATAAGTGGTTAAGCGCAGGGTCATAAAGGAGTCAATCTGTGCGTTGGATGTACAATTGCAAAGAAGTTTCTGAAATGGTTTCAGAGTCCATGGATCGGGCCTTGCCTTATTATCAACGTGTGATGATTCGCATGCACCTCCTGATGTGCAATGCTTGCGCCCAGTGCAAAGCGCAATTTGAAACCATCAGGGCCGCCATGCGTTATGAAGAGCTACACGGAAAAGAGCTGGATGATTCCCGATCGCTATCCAAGGATGGCAAGGAAAGACTCAAAGAATTTCTTAAAAATCATCTGACCGACTCGCCTTAAATGTCTGTTTACGCACTCATCTTCATACAGATGTCGAACTTGCTCTTGACAAAGCATGCGGCACTTGTAAAAACGACCTCTGATGCGATTCGATAGGATCAAAAAAGCGCGAGGGACAATTTCAATTGTTGCCGAGCGCATTTGTCTATTTGGCCAGGCACTGAACCCATAAACTGCAAAGGCTTATTTCAGTGGCCGATACAGTTGACATTCGTTCCATCAAGGACCGGGGTGGACGGCGTTCGCTACCGGATCGTCGACAATATACCTCATCCGAGCATTTTCCGGAAAGACGATTTTTGCGCCATCGTCGCAGCGGGTCGGATCGAAGAAGTCTGCAAAGTCTAAAACTGCGCAAAAAACGCGAGCGCCGGAAGGCCTTTCGAGATAAATACTCAAACTAAACCCCTTCTTTCAGTGATGTGGGCAAATTGCCGTTCCCGCCAATGATGCGCTCTATTTCCCGGGTAATGGTCAGACGGTGAACCAGATGTTCAAGAGCGCCGGCGGTTTTTTGCAGTCGCCTGGCGGTACGGGTCATTTCCAAAAAGCGTTGTTTTTCCGAATAGCTGAAACCATCGCATGCCGCTGCCAGAAAAGAGACCGCTTTCGGATCCAGCCGATCATTGAAGTCAGCATCGCTGTATTGGGCGGTCATGGCATTTATTTGTTTGAGAAGCTGAATACATGAGCGCGCCATTTTTTGCGATGGTTCTAATTCTGAATTCTCTATCGGCTGGTCATCAAAAAATTCGACGCGCGCCTCCATATAGGGCTTATCCTCGAAAAGCGCCTTTATACTGAACCGGTTTTCTCCCGTCGTTGTGATGTCCAAACGACCATCATCATAGCGTTTCAAAATATTTAGGATGCGCGCTGTACAACCCTTGGTTTCAAATTGTTTGCCGCTAAAATACACGATGCCAAACATCCTGTCATCCGCAAGGCACGTGTTAATCATAAGCTTATAGCGGTCCTCAAAAATATGTAGCGGCAGATTCATTCCGGGTAACAGGACCAGACCCAATGGAAAAATCGGTATAATGTCTTCAAAAGGCATGCACTTATGCTCCGGAAATGGCGTATGTTTTTTTCTTCAGATTCAAAGGTGTGAATACTTTTCTTAGACTAAGTTAGTGTCAATGATCAAACAGTCAACATCGAGTCGATGACATGATGCCACCCCGGTGGCGCGAACGGCGAAAATGCGGCTGATATGGGATCCTCGATCCAAAGAGGATATTCTATCGGTTTGATGCTGAACACGTCAATAACGAAGGCAGAACCTTAAGCGGTTCTGCCTTTTGTGGGGGTTAAGTGCACGCCGTCGGTATTGCGGTATCTTTGGGGAGGGTTTTAGATCGGGGCTGTTGCCGATGGTGTTGTGCCCCAATTGAATGTCGTTGGTAAAACAGCGATTGTCTTTACAGGTCAGGCTGGTCCGGCATTCTGTCGCCCGGCGCCGCCCTGGATGATGCGCAGTTTGCCGGGGCCGGATGCGCCGTTCACCGCCCGGTCAAATTCAAGACCGGTTCCGTAATCATATAATACCACCGCCGCCGAGATTTCCGTGCACCACTGTACAGTCGCATAGTAATGATCTACGGCTGGACCGTTGTGTGACGCTTCGATGTCGATTCGTACATGCGTGCCGGGATGCAAAGCAGCGTCTGATTCTAAATAGAGTCCCCCGCGGCTGTAGTTGTACATTCTACCGTAAGCATATGTCCCGCAATCGCAATTTTTGATGATTACAGGCGCTTCATAGCCAAAGCGCTTGCTGGCCCTTTGATCATCAGCAACCATCTGCCTGTTAGCCGGTTTTTGGCTGTGGGCGATATAAATTATTTTGTCGGTGTTGGCCATAGGGTCACTTTGTTGATCTTCGGTTGGGCCTGTACGAAGGGCTATGGTTTTTATCTCCGAAATACGTCGCGGCGCTCGATGCAGGAGCCGTCCCAGAACCCGTTTTTACTCCTGCGTCCGGGCGTTCGGCGTCTTGCCAGGCCGCTTCTGCGGTCAAAACCTTTTCGGCGATCCTTCGCGGACCGCCTCTCGACACCGGTATAAGGCCGGTGATTCTGTCGCCGATCATTTCCGGATCGTGATCCGCCTCTATCCTTAATCCTTACCTTGCCCCCTTCTGTGCCCAAGGTATTTTCTCCTCTTCCATGAAACTGTTAACGTGTATTTCCGTAAGAGACCTTAAACAGTTCATATCCGTAGGATGCTCAAATGCTGCAATCTACTTTATGTAAATGCCCAACGCAGCATCTGAACTCCGGGAGATGCCTTCAACGCGGTTACATGCAAAGCAAGCTTTGTGCCAACAAATGGGCAACAGAGAAGCCAGCTGCAATGGGAACTTAGCGACAGGAGGGTTTTTGATGTTGTCTTTATGTGCTAGATCTTATGAAACGGTTTCCTGATTAATGTGAACTTTATTTCACATTCATTTATACCGCTTGTCATTATAATGTTCCGAAAAAAGGTTGACGGCATAAGTGTTGTAGCAAAAAAATGTTCTGTAATCGGAACGTTTTTTTGATAACCACTATAAATCGAGAGGCGGTAAGCAGCAAAGTTAAACGCGACTTTGGAAGGGCACGGGATTTGGAAGGATGTCTTACGAGGTCGTCTGGAAAAGAAGAGAGTATAAAAGGATTTTAGAGGTTTTTTTCCTGCTTGATCTGCCGATGCAGCTCACCGACATCCCGCGGCGCCTGATTTTCAATACGGCGGCTAATGGATATGACATCTGCCGGACATTGAATGGCGCACACACCACAGCCGATGCACCAATCCAGATCCACCCGCGGTTGATCATTGATCATTTTAACCGCATCCACCGGACAAATTTCGGCGCAAGCCCCGCAACCAATGCATTCATCCAACTCGGTTTCGCGAATAAAATAGACGGCCATCAGCTGATCGCGTGGTATTTTGCGGCGCCGAATAATACCGACGTTCCAGCAATAGTCGCCACAACAATTGCAGGTATGTTTTATCTGCCCCCGGGCATTGTCCACCATGTGAACCAGCCCCTCCTTTTCACTGTCCACCATAATCTGATGGGCTTCATCTTTTGAGATTTCGCGCGCCAGGCCTCTATCGATCACGAATTCTGCCATTTCGTCGTATTTGACGCACACTTCCAGGCTATGGGGACAATCCGTGCGGCCCAGTATTTTTGCCGACATGCGGCAGGGACAATGGGCGACGGCAATTTTGGTGGCTGCATCAACAATCGGGCCAATCTGTTCATTCGGCATGACGCCCTGCATGGGAATCGCAATGCTCCGGCCGGCTGGACTGTATTTAAAGGATTTGGTGCGCACACCACCATAAATCTTCTGGGTCGTTGGAACCGTAAAATATTTCAGAACCAGCTTGGCCATGCGTTTGGTGGTATCATCCTGTTTTCCTTTCCAGAAAAAGGTCTGAGGCAGACCGTAGCCCACCTGCAGCAGCGCATAACCGACGGCGCCGTCTGCAGTGGGCGCCGTGTATAGCATATTGCGCCCGGCCATCGAATCCAGTGCTTGGGTAACTTGCGACAGGGGCAGATCAGAACGCGCTGCGATCGCTTCCAGGCTGACGACCTGCAGGGGTTCAAGGTCATTGGGAATGGCCAGTGCCACCTGAGCTTCAGTCGGGCTAAACATTTCCTGGAGCAGATCCAGAAGTTCATCACTATACGGGTAACCCATAGTCAGGCTTTCCATGTGTTTGGCCAAGCGAATGTAGAGATCGTCCATGTATGCGGCTCCTGTTCTTTTGTTGAGCGTGTGTTCGATTTTACGATAGCCAACCCGTTGTTTGGCAAACTTGGCCGCTGCCGGCGGGCCTGCCACAATGTTACATTTGGCAGGAATGGGGCCGCTTGTCAAGCTCATCACTTGCACTCGGCGGCCGTTGACGATGTTTAAAATCGATTTTTATTTTCGTACTCGCTTACGACGATGTCGATTGGCGATATCACTTTTTAATTTTAAAACCGCCAGCTCCTTGGCCTTGGCTTCAACCTCTACGGTAATGTTTAAATCCAGCCATGGTCCCGGAAAATCCTTTATGTTGATGTAGTCATGATGCCGCCGGACGTTTTTTGCTTTCCACCCGCCCAGCGGGCTTGAAATGTGAAAGAGCGGCTCTCGGTTCCAGGTGGTCAGTGCTTTTTCGGTCGCGTCTTCGATCCGCATGCCGTCGGGCAAGCAGCGGTGATGATGGACGTCATACACAAATGGAACGCCGGTTTGATTACAGAACGGCAATAAGTCGGCGGGCGTAAAAATGCGATCATCATTTTCAAGTGTCAAGCGGCTTCGCACACTCGAGGGCAGTTTTTCAATACGGCGCGCAAGGCGGGAAAGCGCCCGGTGTTTGTCACCGTAGGCTCCGCCGGCGTGGATGTTCAACACATCGGCCTGTATCCATGAAGCCACTTCAGCCTGGTAGATCAAATCCGCAACTGATCGTCGGGTGACGCCTGCGTCCGGCGATGACAGCAAAATAAACGGATCCGGATGAAAGCTGATGCGTAAACCGTGTCTACGACCAAACGAACCGCATTTGCGGAATTGTTTCAGGATGGCTTGATAATCCGGTAGCGCTTCTATTTCATAATGATGAGCGGGGTGGGTTTTCAAGGGTAATATTTGACTATTCACCCGAAAGCCGCCAATGCCGTTTTGCTCACAGAACTGTAAAGCATCCATAAGCGCATTCGCATTATGCAGGCATATTTCGGAAAGATATCTCCGCTGCTGCTGTTGGGATTGTGTCGCCAGATATTTGGCAGTGGTGCGTCTGAATTTAATCGGTGCTTTTCGAAAAAGACAGCACAGTCCCAAGCGAAGCATGAGGTGCCTTTTGCTCCTTTCCAAAATGTCTACTTATTTTTTTAATTGAGAGGCAATAAAGCCTGCAATTTGGTCGGCCCCGTTGGGCCGCCTTCCCGGGATGCGGGGGATCTTTAAAAGGTTGTCCAGATGTTCAGTGAACGCTCCATTATGAAATTCGGATTCCGTAATCGCAATGCCGCCCATCTGGTTTTCGATAAAATCAACCAGCGGTTGCATTTCGCGGCTTTCAGGACGGGCAACGTAGCCAAAGGGAACACCGGCCTGGTAGATTTCGGCAATGGTGCTGTAACCGACTTTGCCCACGATCGCATCGGCGGCATTGATCAAATCGGGGTGAAAATAAGCCGAGTATTCCGGTAAACAGATGAGGTTGTCCTGCATGGATTCAGTTTCTGTGGCGCCCGGTAAGATAAAATGGATATCGGCCACCCGTTTCAGTTCGTCGATAAAGCCATAATTTTTAGGCACGCCTCCGGCAGTGATCGTAACAACCTTGCAGCTGTCAGACAATCCCAGCTTGTGCCGGATCTCACGTGAAGGCATCTGAATTTTGCGGCTGGCCGGGGCGGCCGATAAAGCCGCTGGACCCGATTGACAGACCGGTTGCGCCTGGATGTGATAGGTGGCATCCGCAAAGATCGACTGTAAATAGGGATTGAATTCATTCAGCGCTCTGTCTTTATAGCCTTTGTAGAGCCAGTCCCAGGTAAAATTTTCGATCAGCACCGACGGCAGGCCCGCTGCTTGTGCGATGCGGATGCCCAGTGGCGCAATATCGCAGAGCACCATCACACAATTTTGCTGCTGTAATTTTTCAGCCCGGTTAGCAACCTGTGCCGGGTCGAAGGGTAAAAATTGTTTTAGCGCACGAACGGTTGCCGCTAAATCGGCCTGAAAGGGCGTTTGCTGAACCAGACCGATATCCGTCAGCATATGGTGGTATTTGAAGGTAAAGGAATGGCATTGCTTAAAAAACCAATCCGGCACAGTGGTAAATACATCAAATTGAAACGCAGGATCAATGGCCGTCAACGCTTCCATGATACTGGCTGCGCGCGCGGCATGACCAAATCCGTGAGGTGATATGAAAAAAGCAATGCGTCTGGCTGATGCTGCCGGTTGAGATAGATCCGTCATATGATTACCGAAACGCTTGCAGACGGGATGGGAGCCTTATCCTTTTCGAGCGATTGGGAAAAATAGCTTTAAAACCTGATTTACCAGCATAGGCACAGCAGGCATGGCTGCATTCTTACTTGATGACAAAATGAGCCCGCCTGTTTTTGGCCCAGGCTTCTTCCGTGGGACGGCTGTCAATCGGTTGCTCTTCACCATAACTGATGATGGATAGCCGGGCGTCATCGATTCCCAGGTCGGCCAGGAAGGCTTTAGCGGCGTAGGCACGTCGATCGCCAAGTGCCAGGTTGTACTCATTGGTGCCGCGTTCATCACAGTGCCCTTCGATCAAAACCCGGGCAGACGGGTTGGCCCTGAGCCATTCCGCTTTGGCTCGCAGAATCTCCTGCGCTTCGACCGATAAGCTGGCGCTGTCAAATTCGAACAACACATCCTCATTTTCAAATATTTCTCGGGCGCTTTGCATTCTTTCGCTTTCAGCTCTGAGCGCTTCTTCTTTAAGAGATTCTTCCCTGATGGCAGCCTGGCGTTCGAGTTCCCGTCGTCGGGCTTCCTCCTCAGCCTGCCTGCGGGCTTCCTCTTCTGACATGGTGGGTTCAGTTTTTAACTCCTTTTTGGTGCACGAAGGCGCTAAAAACGCCACAAAGATCACAAGAAAGAAGACCAGAAACACCCAATTTTTGTGATTCATTCTCTCCTCCTTTAAAACGGTTAAACGGCATAACAGGACCTTTATTTGACTATCCCTATATATCTTAAAGCGCAGGGATTGTCAAAATCGGCATTTTCGAATTCAGTTGTTGGACGACGGGGGTTTCTTTTTTAGTTTAATAATGATAACAACACTATCGATTGATTAAAACAGATGCTGGAAGCCCCAATGGCCCAAAAAAAAAATGGCGACTCATGGGGATATGAGTCGCCGGATGAGGAGGACATAGAGGTATGCATTAGAAGCATAGATCTGTGGGGTAGCTCCTTTATAGACTACTACAATGTGGCATGTCAAGCTTTTTTTTCATTTTTTTTATGTTGCCCGTTTTTCAAACCGGGTCTGAGTGTCGAAACCGAATTGGACACTGCTAATTTAGTGATTATTATGAGATAAGAATATGAAAACACTCCAAAAAGAAAGAACACCGCTTTACGTTTCTGATGCTAAGAATTGTGCGCGTCAGATGGTTCGAGAGTCGCTTGCTCAGATTCTGGCCGGCACGTATGAAATACCTTCCATTGACAAAATGATTTCCATCCTGGACCGCGATTTTGAACATTCTTTTGATGATTTCATGATGCGCCGCAAAATTATGAAATCTCACCTGACCTGGAGTAAAGAGCAAATTGATGATGAATTGGAGCGGCAAAAAAGACGCTATGAAAATGAACTACGGGTCAATTTGAGAGTTGCAGCGCTGAAAACGATCGAAGAAATTGAGAATCTGGTAAAAAGCCTGAACGAAGCCATCACCAAATGGAAAGTTGAAAATCTTTAGTTCGTCATTTTCGCGGAACCGGCTGTTGCCTGCGGCTTGGCGGAAGATTTTGTCGGTTCGGCTGTTCTGTCAGCGCTTGCCGATAGCTTCTGGTCTGTCTGAAAGGCTACATCTTCTTTGGGCTTGATCGCACAGTTACCCTCAAAAATGACCCCTTCATGAATAATAACCACCGGTGCGGTGAGGTCGCCATACACGCGGGCCGGCGG
>JASFIG010000038.1:0-19226 GCA_050122795.1 Desulfobacterales bacterium | reverse complement strand
TTTTACACTTACACTAATTGTTGCACTGATTCTTTTTGGATGTGGTGAGACCACCTACAATTTTAAGATTCAGTTCGAGGATATTCATGGGTTACGGAATGATGATCAAGTTTTTTTCGATAAATCTCCAATTGGAAATGTGACAGATGTTGAGTATACTGATTCAGGAAACTATTTAGTAAGCGTAGCGGTGGAAGATAAATTTTCAACCTTACTGAAAAATTCAAGTACATTTTACATTGATTCAAACCCTGAAACTGGAGGTCAACAAGCAGTTCGGATTATTCAAGCCGAAGATGGTGGCCATAAATTAGAAACAGATATTTTGCCACGCATCAAGGAGCAGATTGAAGAGTTAAGACGCCGCTTACAGCAAATTGGCAGAGAAGAAAAGCTTAAATATGTTGACCGGAAAATAGAGGCAATTTCTGAGAAACTTTGAATGTGGTAATGGCGGATGGGGGTTACAATTTTAATATTTAACAAGTCAATGTTAAAAGGGAAATATTTATGAAAAAGCTATTTGTCGTTTTTGTTTTGGTGTTATTGGTGGTTGCATGTTCCGGAATGTCGCAAAGACAGCAAACGGGCACAGCAGTCGGTGCCGTGGGAGGCGCTGCTGTCGGTGCAGTCATTGGGGGTGCCTATGGTGGCAACACAGGGGCATGGATTGGTGGATTGATTGGAGCCGGAGTCGGTGGGTTGGCTGGCCATCAGGTTGGCACTTACATGGATCGGCAAGAATCAGAACTCAATGCAGCTCTTGAAGAATCGAGAGCCTATAATCGGGCAAGCATTGAAAGGGATCGAGAAAACACTGATGTCCTTCTGGCAACTTTCAAGGGAGATGTGTTTTTCGACTTCGATTCTGCGGTTTTGAAATCCGGTGGATATTCTGAAATCGATCGGGTTGTGCCAGTTCTTCAAAAATACAATCACACCGCCATACAGGTTGAGGGGCACACCGACCAAATCGGCTCAGAAGCCTACAATCAAAAATTATCCGAGCAAAGAGCAGAAACGGTTAAAAATGCCCTGATTCAACGCGGCATCGACCCTATGCGAATCCGCCCTGTCGGTTTTGGCGAATCCCAGCCAATCTCTTCCGATAATGCCATGAACAGAAGGGTGACCTTGCGAATCATTCCTCTTGTAAAAGAAGCGTAGCCTGAGTCAGTAAAAAGATAATGAAGGTGCAATTGCAAAGATTAAGATATGCGGCCGTCTGCAAATCCTTTGACGATTTCACACATCAGGTGCACGTTGGGCACAATGCTGTCCAGATCGATGTATTCGTCCAGACTGTGTGCGCCGCCGCCGCGAATCCCCATGGCATCGATGGTGGGAATGCCCAGTGAAGCGGTAAAGTTACCGTCCGAACAGCCGCCGGTGCTCGTTAGCTGCATGTCGATGCCGATGGCTTCACCGATGGTTTTGATCTGCTCCCACAATTGCAGCGTTTTTTCAGACGGCACCATCGGCGGGCGGTTGATCCCACCGGATACTTCAATCCGAACATCCGCTGTTTGAATGTTTTGGCCAAGAGCTTTAAAACCGTCTTGGATCCTTTGCGCCTCAGCCGGCTCGGCGATGCGCACATCCACACTGGCTCTGGCCATGTCCGGGATCACGTTGGCGGCCGTGCCCCCTGAAATCACGGTGACATTGACGGTCGTGCCGATGTCTTCGCGGGCCAGCTCTTTGATGGCCAGTATTTGATGGGCCAGTTCGACGACGGCATTGGCGCCGTCTTCGGGTGCAACCCCGGCGTGCGCAGCCCTGCCAAGGCAGGTCACATAATAAACACCGCCGCCTTTGCGGTGCAGCAGCCGTTCGCCGGTGGCGCGCCAGGGCTCGAACACAAAAACACAGCGGCTTTTCTGGGCCAGGCCTTCATACCAGGGGCGTGATACGCGCGATCCGATTTCCTCATCGCTGTTAAAGGCCATGGCAATGGCGATATTGTCCGCCACGCCGGTTTGCTGCAGGACTTCGGCCACATGCAGCATGGTCACCAGGCCGCCTTTCATATCGCATACCCCCGGCCCGTAGGCCCGTTTTTCGTCCATTGTAAAGGGACGGGTTACAGTCGTTCCCTCTTTAAAAACCGTATCCATGTGCCCGATAAACAGCAGATCCAGGGCGGTATCGTCACCGTCGAGCGGCCGGTTGGACACTTCCAGGCACGGCACCGTGCCGTCATCAAACGCATGGTGGGTGGTTTTCCATCCGATCCGGTCAAATCGTTTTTGGAAAAAACCGGCGACCTGATTCAGGCCCTCGGCATAATGGCTGCCACTGTCGATATTGACGACGGTTTCAAGATCGCTGATAAATTGATCGTAACGTGATTCGATTATCTCATACATCGAATTCTCTTTCTTTTTGAAAGTTCATGGCGGTGTCACCCTTGAGGCGCTTGTTGTGCTTTATTGGTTCCGATTCTGTGACCGGCAGACTGTAAGGGCCTGAAGAAAGGGCGGCGTTTCAGACTATATTGAAACGCCGCGCTCATATGTGGCCAATCGCCTCCGTAAGCGTTCAACACATCCGGCGATTCGTAGCGGCCATTGCTTCCTGATCATCCGATCTGCAGTTCAGAATACACGACAGAAGCCCTCGAAGGCGGTTATGCCATGATCAGGCAAGGTCGAAGCGGTCAAGGTTCATTACCTTGTTCCACACCGCGACAAAGTCATTCAGGAACTTCTCCTGGGCGTCATCGCATGCGTAGACTTCCGCCAGGGCCCGGAGTTGTGAGTTCGAACCGAAGATGAGGTCGACACGGGTGCCGGTCCACTTGAGTTCGCCCGTTGCGCGGTCACGACCCTCAAATATGTCTTCGTCATCCGAGGTTGCTTTCCATTCCGTACGCATGTCGAGCAGATTCAAAAAGAAGTCATTGGTGAGCGTCTCCGCCCGCTTGGTGAAAACACCGTGCTGGGACTGCCCGGAGTTGGCATTCAAAACGCGCATACCGCCAACGAGAACCGTCATCTCAGGAGCGGTCAGCGTCAGCAGTTGCGCCCGGTCAAGCAGCAGTTCCTCTGCCGAGACGGCGTATTTGGTTTTCTGGTAGTTGCGAAAACCGTCTGCAACCGGTTCGAGTACGGAGAATGACACCTCGTCGGTTTGCTCCGGTGACGCATCCGTGCGTCCCGGCGCGAAGGGAACGGCCACATCGTGGCCGGCATTCTTCGCAGCCTGTTCGACACCGGCGCATCCACCCAGGACAATCACGTCGGCCAGCGACACCTTCTTGCCGCCGGACTGCGCGCTGTTGAACTCCTTTTGGATTTCTTCAAGGGTCTGCAGCACAGTCGCAATTTGCTCAGGCTGGTTGACTTCCCAATCCTTTTGCGGCGCCAGACGAACGCGCGCCCCATTGGCACCGCCGCGCTTATCGGTGCCACGGAACGTGGATGCTGATGCCCAGGCGGTTGAGACCAGTTGGGAGACAGACAATCCTGAAGCCAGAATCTTGCCCTTGAGGTCGGCGATGTCCTGCGCGTCGATCAGCTCATGATCGACTGCGGGCACCGGATCCTGCCAGATCAGCTCCTCTGCCGGGACCTCCGGGCCGAGATAGCGCGAGAGCGGGCCCATGTCACGATGGGTGAGCTTGAACCAGGCGCGGGCGAAGGCGTCTGCGAATTCCTCGGGGTTCTGCTGGTAGCGCCGCGCGATCGGCTCATAGATCGGGTCGAAGCGCAGCGAGAGATCCGCCGTGGTCATCATCGGCCGGTGCTTCTTCGACGGGTCGTGTGCGTCAACTATCATGTCCTCTTCGGCCACGTCCTTGGCCAGCCACTGATTCGCGCCGGCCGGGCTCTTTACCAGCTCCCACTCGTATTTGAACAGCACGTTCAGATATCCCATGTCCCATCTGGTCGGGTTTGGCTTCCAGGCGCCCTCGATGCCGCTGCTGATCGTATCGCCGCCTTTGCCGCTGCCGAAGCCGCTCTTCCAGCCGAGTCCCTGTTCCTCGATGGGAGCAGCTTCAGGTTCCGGACCGACCAGCGCTGCATCGCCGGCACCATGGCATTTTCCGAAGGTGTGCCCGCCGGCGACGAGCGCGACGGTCTCTTCGTCGTTCATGGCCATGCGTGCAAAAGTCTCGCGGACGTCACGGCCAGAGGCGACCGGATCCGGGTTACCGTCCGGCCCTTCCGGGTTCACGTAGATCAGGCCCATCTGCACGGCGGCAAGCGGATTCTCCAGATCCCGCTCGCCGGAGTAACGGCTGTGGGGCTTGTCGCTCGTAGCCAGCCATTCCTCTTCAGCACCCCAGTAGACGTCTTCTTCCGGCTCCCATATGTCCTCGCGCCCGCCGCCGAAGCCGAAGGTTTTGAATCCCATCGACTCAAGCGCGCAGTTGCCGGCGAGGATCATCAGGTCGGCCCAGGAGATTTTCCTGCCGTATTTCTGCTTGATTGGCCAGAGCAGCCGGCGCGCTTTGTCGAGGTTTATGTTGTCGGGCCAGCTGTTGAGGGGTGCGAAGCGCTGGTTGCCGGACCCGCCGCCCCCGCGGCCGTCGCCCATGCGATAGGTGCCCGCGCTGTGCCAGGCCATCCGGATGAAGAGCCCCCCGTAGTGACCGTAATCGGCCGGCCACCAGTCCTGCGATTCGGTCATCAGCGCATAGAGGTCCTTTTTTAGAGCCTGCAGGTCGAGTTTCTTGAATTGCTCAGCGTAATTGAACGCTTCGCCCATCGGATTGGACTTGGAAGAATGCTGGTGCAGAATGTTAAGATTCAACTGATTCGGCCACCAGTCCCGGTTGGACGTGCCACCGCGGACAGTGGAGCCCGTTACCGGGCACTTGCTATTTTCAGTCATAATGTTTTCTCCTTTCGTTGTCTGAACTGAGGCACCGTGTTGGTATGAATATGGTGCTTCGATGCCCATCTATTTATTAACTTGAGCGGACTTATCGATTGATTTGTGTGACAATGGGGGACTAAAAGGATCGTTAGAACAACATCGCACCATTTTTCGGGCGCAAAATCTATATTACACTTCCTTTGCCATACAATTGCTGCATATACCGAAAAAGTCCAACCGGTGATTCAAAATTTTAAAATGAGTCTCCGAGGCGACCTCTTTTTCCATTTCATCCAGGCTAGCCAGGTCTGGGTCCACAATTTTTTTACACTTGATACAGATGACGTGTGGATGGGGGGTAGGCGTATTTCCATCATATCGGTTGCTCCCATCCGGAAACCCTAACTCAAGAACTTCACCTAATGATTTAATTAATAGAATATTTTTGTATACGGTGGCAAGACTCATTGTTGGAAAGTCTTTTTTTATCTGGACATGGATTTTTTCAACACTGGGATGGCCTTCACTTTTGGCAAGGATTTTAACGATAGCCAGCCGCTGAGGCGTTATTTTGTGGCCATTGTCTCTTAATTTTTGGATGATGATGTCAAATCTTTTATTGTGGTCTGCCAACTGAAACCTCATTGTACTAAAAAATAATGATTCTCAATTAACATTAATTTTCTTTTAGGTCAACTCCCATTTCAATTATTCACAGATAATAACTTCATTATTATAAAAATGAGCACTTGCGACTATCGTTCGGCCAGTGACCCAGGGCATCGTGCAAATGCAAGTTTACAAAAATATGCAAGCACCCCAATAGGGGATGTCGTGCCTGTCGCTAAATTCAGAAAGAACTGACAGTCTCATAGATGAGTTGGGGTATTATTTTACAGGATTTTGTAGATTGGGAAACAATCAGACGAAACTTTTAGGAAACGACATCCGAAAAAACCACATCTATACCGTATCTATCCTCTGTCTTTTGACTTTTGTCATTTGTTAAGGCTTTCTCTTGTCCTTCAGCACATGATTGGAAATTACAACGCGTTGAATTTCGGAAGTGCCTTCATAGATCGTAAATACGCGGGCATCGCGATAAAAGCGCTCGACCGGGTATTCTTTGGTAAAACCGTAGCCGCCGTGCATCTGCAGGGCCTTGGCGGTGGTGCGGTTGACCATCTCAGAGGCAAACAGCTTGGCCATCGATGCCTGGGCGGTGTAGTGTTCGCCGCGATCCTTCATTTCGGCCGCGCTAAATGTCATCAGGCGAGCCGCTTCGATTTCAGTGGCCATGTCGGCAATCATCCAGCGTAAGCCCTGGAATTTGGAAATCGTCTGGCCGAACTGCTCCCGCTCCTGGGCATAGCGTACAGCCGCGTCGAAGGCTGCCTGGGCCACGCCGACCGATTGGGCGGCAATACCAATCCGGCCGCCGTCAAGGCCCGTCATGGCAATTAAAAAGCCATCTCCATCGTTGCCCAGCAGGTTTTCGGCCGGAATGCGGCAATCTTCAAAAATGAGATCGGTGGTATCGGAGGCGCGCAGCCCCATTTTGTCTTCCAGGGCGCCGACTGTTAAACCCGGCGTGCCCTGTTCGACCAAAAAGGCACTGATTCCCCGGTGGCGCTTGGCCTCATCGGTTTTAGCGGTGACGATGATAAGGCCGGCATTTTTGCCGGTGGTGGTAAATCTTTTGGTGCCATTAAGAATGTAGCTGTCACCGTCAAATTCGGCCTTGGTGGTCTGCCGGGCCGGATCAGAGCCGGCGTTGGGCTCGGTCAGGGCAAAGGCGCCAATGATCTCACCGGATGCCAGCCGGGTCAGATATTTCTTTTTTTGATCCTCGGTGCCATAGCGCAGGATACTTTCGCAGACAATGGAGTTATGGACCGACATGACCACAGCCGTCGAAGCACAGGCATATGCCACTTCGGAAAGCGCCAGGACATAGCTGACTGAATCCGCGCCGGAGCCGCCATATTCGGTGGGGATCATCATTCCCATCAGCCCCAATTCACCCAGTTTTTTTAAGTTGTCTGCCGGAAATTCTTTGGTCTTGTCGCGCTCCATGGCCTTGGGAGCAAACTCCGCCCGGGCCAGATCGCGCACCATCGATTGAATCATGAGCTGTTCTTCGGTTAATTGAAATGACATATCTTAATTCCTCATAAGCTCCGGGCCACCGGCCGTTTGCCTCTGGCCATTACAACCTTGTGTTTGCTGCTGGCCACTGGCTGCTCGCTGCTGGCAAGGGCCTGATCTTTTGAACAAAACGATTGCTTCCTTACTGAGCCGTCAGCCAGAAGCCAGAAGCCAGATATCAGCAGCCAGTTAGGGTGAATAAATCACAACCAGCATCTCAGCTGATTCATCACTGACATTTGTCATTTTGTGGCGAATACCGGAATTGAAATGCAGCGAGTCACCTTTATCCAGTACATTGACATGTTCGCCGACAACAACCTCGATTTTACCCGTCAGCACGAAAACAAATTCTTCGCCTTCGTGGTGGTAACCGACGCCCTTGTGGTCCTGCATGGGCTCGACGGTGACCAAAAAGGCTTTGAGGTGTTTGTTTTCCGCACCGGGCGTCAGGGTCGTATAGGCATAATTTTCTGTTCGCTTGGTATGCGCCTTAATGCGGCTTTCCATTTTGGATTCCGGCTCTTTGAGCAGGGCGCCCGAGTCAATTTCAAGCGCCCGCGAAATTTGCAGCAAAGCCCCCACAGGGGGAATGGCCTTGCCGGACTCAATTTCCTTCAGATAATCGGTGGAAAAGCCGGTTTCGTTTGCCAGCTGATCGAGATTCATTTTTTTTCCTGTACGGGCCTTTTTTATTTTTTGGCCGACAGGAACGCGTTTTTTGACCTTTCTTCGCGGCATCTTCCCTCCCAGTCGGTTAGCCGGTTAGCCGGTTGTCCCGTTAGCCGGTTGTCATCATTGTGCACAAATTCTAATTACCGGCAAACGGGCTCAACGGGCCTACGGGCCAACCGGGATTATTTATATTCGTAGAAGCCTTTGCCCGTCTTCCTGCCCAACCATCCGGCTTCGACGTATTTGCTCAGCAGCGGGCAGGGACGATATTTGGAATCCTTGAAACCGTCGTACAGGGTCTCCATAATGGCCAGACAGGTGTCCAGCCCGATGAGATCTGCCAGCGCCAGCGGACCCATGGGGTGATTCATTCCCAGTTTCATGACCGTATCAATATCTTCGCGATTGCCGACGCCATGGTAGAGGCAGTAAACGGCTTCATTGATCATCGGCAGCAATATTCGATTGGCGATAAAGCCGGGGTAATCGTTTGCCTTGGCCGGTGTTTTGCCGAATTTTTCAGCCAGCTCCCAGGTGACCTGAAACGTCTCATCCGAGGTGGCAATGCCGGGGATGACTTCCACCAGTTTCATGACAGGGACCGGATTCATAAAATGCATGCCGATCACCTTGTCAGGCCGGCGGGTCTGGGCGGCGATCCGACCGATCGGAATGGATGAGGTGTTGGTGGCCAGAATGACCTGATCTCTGCAGATCGCATCCAGTTCTTTAAACAGCTGATATTTGATTTCTTCATTTTCTGTGGCGGCCTCGACGACATAATCTGCCGATGCCATATCCGCCAAACTCACACTGCTCTTAATGCGGCCTAGAATTGCGCTTTTGTCATCTTCTGACATTTTGCCCTTATCCACGCCGCGGCTCAGGATCTTGGAAATGCCATCGAAGCCTTTTTCGACAAATTCTGTCTGAATGTCGTTCATGATGACATCCAGACCACTCATCGCCGCAACCTGGGCAATTCCAGCGCCCATCTGACCGGCACCCACAATGCCAAACGTCTTCGTCTCCATCAGTCCCTCCTATCGCGAACTTATTCATCATCTAATGTATCCAAAATTTATGGCTGCAAAATTCTAAATCCGAAAACCGAAATCCGAAACAAATACGAAATTCAAAGACCAAAATTCAAAACTATTTTTCATATTCGGATTTAATATTTAAAAATTGTTTCGTATTTCGAAATTCGTGCTTCGGATTTTATCATTGCATGTAAAGACGACTTACTGAAGCCAAAACTTGAATTTCATTAAGCCCTTTTCTACCTCTTAAGAATCATGGCTACTGCCTCGCCGCCGCCCAGGCACAAAGAGGCCAGCCCCGTCTTTTTATTCTGTTTGATCATTTCATGTAACAGCGTCACCAGTACGCGGCCGCCGCTGGCACCAATGGGATGGCCCAGGGCCACGCTACCGCCGTTGACATTGACTTTTGCCGGGTCCAGATCGAGCTCTCTTAACACGGCCACCGTAGATCCACTGAAGGCTTCATTGACCTCGAACAAATCAACCGCATCCTGGGATATGCCTTCCTTTTTCAGGACTTTGGGAATGGCCAAAATGGGCGCCACCAGAACATACTTCATTTCCAGTCCGGCCGAAGCCTGGGCGCCGATGGTGGCCAAAACCTCGCAGCCCAACTCGGTGGCTTTTTCGCGGGACATCACCACCACGGCGGCGGCCCCGTCGCTGATGATGGAGGCATTGCCGGCGGTGGCTCTGCCGTTCTTTTGAAAAGCCGGCGGCATCTTCGCTAATATTTCATAACTCGTCTCCCGCGGGCATTCATCCTGTTCAAAGACAACCGGATCGCCTTTGCGCCGGGGGATCTCCACCGGCATGATTTCGTCTTTGAATTTTCCAGTACTGATCGCTTCCAGTGTTCGGCGATAGGACTCAGCCGCATAGCGATCCTGATCTTCACGGCTGACATCGTACTTTTCAGAGCACAGATCGTTGGATATGCCCATATGAAAATCGTTGACGATATCCCATAAACCGTCATGCACCATGTGGTCCTGTAACTTTCCCGGACCCATGCGATAGCCGAAGCGGGCCTTTTCCAGGAAATAGGGGGCCATACTCATATTTTCCATGCCCCCGGCCACAACGATGTCTGCATCTCCGGTCTGAATGGCCTGGGCGGCCAGCATGACAGATTTTAAGCCCGAGCCGCAAACCTTGTTGACGGTAAAGCACTCGGTCTCCCAGGGCAAATCGGCTTTGACAGCCGCCTGCTTGGCCGGATTCTGTCCGTAGCCGCAGGGCAGCACCATCCCCATAATGGCTTCATTGACCTCATTCTTCTGAATGCCGGCTCTGCGGATGGCCTCCTCGATCACCAAGCCGCCCAGCCGGGTGGCTCCGATAGGGGCCAGGGTCCCGTTAAAATTGCCCAGGGCGGTGCGCACTGCACTGACGATGACGGCTTCTTGCATGTCTCATTCTCCTCTAAACCTGATTTGAGCGTTTCAAATTTTAAAAAGGCAAGCCATCTGCCTTTGTAAATTGGAGACACTTTTATTCGGTAAAATTAATCTTCATCTCTGTATCTGGTTTTGTACCACATTTTTCTATAGTGCTTAGTGGGTGAAAGCAAGTCTCAAATAGAAACTGAACGAGCGCTCATTCGAGGGATAGCATGTCTTGTTTTAGCTTGTCAAGTTTTTCAATCAAGGGCCCCATATATTCATTAAGCACCTGAAATTCAATAAAATAAACCATATTTTGACCTCTTTTCATCTTCAGCAATATTCCTATTGACAAATGGGCGCACTTCCTTTAAACATGAGTTGTTGACCGAGCGCTCGCTCATTATTGTTAATAGACCAATATCATTATAAATTTGTTCATAATTATTTGTTATTTTGGGTAATGATATAGGATCTAACCTTCAATGATGTGTTATGACGAGGGGGGAGATTCATGAACGAAAATGTTTTAGCTGTTGAACAAGAAGACGGTATCGTCACGCTGACGTTGAACCGGCCGGAAGTCATGAATTCATTAAATTTTCCGCTGCTGCATGCATTGAAGGAGCAGATTGAGCGCTTGCGGTTTATGCGGGATGTGCGCGTGGTGATTATTACCGCAGCCGGCGAGAAGGCCTTTTGTGCCGGCGCCGATCTTAAAGAAAGGGCCACTCTGCCGCCGGAAAAGGTGCGAGAGTATATATTCACCATCCGCAACCTGTTCACTTCCATCGAGGAGCTGAACAAACCGGTCATCGCGGCTGTCAACGGTATTGCGCTCGGCGGCGGGACCGAGCTTTCGCTGGCCTGTGATATTCGCATTGCAGCCACCAACGCAACCATGGGGTTGACAGAGACACGGCTGGCCATCATTCCCGGAGCCGGCGGAACGCAGCGACTGCCACGGCTGGTCGGGCGGGGCAAGGCCAAGGAGCTCATTTTCACCGGGCAGCGCATCAGCGCCGAGGAAGCGCTCAAGATTGGTCTGGTGAACAAAGTCTGTGATCAGAAAGAGCTGCTCGACGAATGCAAGAAAATGGCTGCCATGATCTGTGAAGCCGGACCGGTTGCCATCGAACAGGCCAAGTATGCCATCAATCGCGGACTGGAAACCGACATTCATACCGGCCTGGCCATCGAATCCAATGCTTACTGGGTCTGTATTCCGACCAAGGATCGACTGGAGGGGCTGGCGGCCTTTAAGGAAAAGCGCAAACCCATATACAAAGGTGAATGAGGCGCAGGCTAAAGCACCCGATCAAATCGGGTTCACTTGTGCTCATTTAATATCGGCAACATGTCCGTGGTCAGTTGTTTTAGATTAAATTCGTATTGTTCGAGCTTCTGCAACGGGCAACTGACAACCGACTACGAACAGATTAAACGAACGAGAAATTTAAATTATGACAAATTATTGATTGATTAGCGAAAGGAGGTATAGCCCCACCATGACTGAATATGATTACTGGAAAATTTTTCCGAGGATGCCCAAAAAGGTGACCATCGGCGACATTACCGTTAGAGACGGCTTTCAACATCTGGAGCAATTTATCTCGACCCGCGCAAAAATATTTTATGCCGAAGAGCTCATTTTCGCCGGTTGCCGTAACATCGAAGTGACCAACCTGGGCAATCCTTATCTGATGCCGCAGTTTAGCGACGCCGAAGAGGTGCTGGCCCATCTGCGCAGCGACCGTTTTAAAAACCGCTGTTCCAAAAAAGGGGTTAACTACGACGATCTGTGCATCACAGCGGTAACCATCCGTGAGGGTGCGGTTGATCGGGCCATCCGGCTCAAAGAAAAAGGGGTCGGTCCGGATCGCTGCTTGATGATGGTTTCAACCGAGGAGGAGCATCATTTCGCCAATTCGGGAACAACCCTGCCGGAGTACTGGAAAGAGGCAGAGCGCTGCATCAAAAAATGCACCGATGCCGGGTTAAAAATGTGCGGAACGGTCAGTACCATCTGGGGCAGCCCGATTGCCGGTGCCACTGAGCTGCAGGATGCTGTTGATTTCACCAAACGCTGGCTGGAAATCGGTGCCTCCGACATCGAGCACGCCGATCACGACGGCAGCGCGTCCGCCCCTGAGGTGTATCGCTATTTTTCAATGATCCTGGATCAAATACCGGATACCTCGCTGCACATTGCCCATTTTCATGAAACCAAGCGGGTGGCCTCGGCCTCGGTTCTGGCAACCCTGCAGGCCGGCATCACCCATTTTGAAGCCACAATCGGCGGCATGGGCGGGCAGCCGGCCAATTTTTTGGATGACTGCCCGGTGCCGGGAACCGGTGAATACTACTACGAAGACCCCCGCTATGTCGGCCTGACCTGCCTGGAGGATATGCTGGTTCAAATCGACGAGATGGGCATCGAGCACGGCTACGATGTGGATCGGATTTTGTGGCTGGGGCGCCAGATGGAGCGCACCGTCGGCAAGCGCCTGCGCAGCGAGGCAGCCATCAACGGCCGAACCTTGAAAGAAGGTCATCCCAAATTTGCCCGACCGGGCCTTAAGAAGTTGAAAGAAAAAATAGGGGAAGAGCCCGGTCAGCTTTTTCCTTCGGAATGGGATGCTGAGCCCAAGCTTCCGGAAAAATATCAACCTTAGCCTGAATCGAGCGTTTCAAGCTCCGAATATTTTCATACTCGTCCTCGTGCTCCTCCTTGTCCTCGATATGAATAAAATATGAGTACGAGGACGAGGACGACGACGAGGACGATCAGGCCCTCCATTGGAGTTAAACTTTTTGTAGTTTGCGTCAATATTTATGATTGGAGCGATGGCAGACCCTACTTTCCGGTCATATCCAAGCAGGAGAACCTTCTATGTTAGAAGACGTTGAAAGCATCGATGACTTAAGTCAGCAGGATACCGCGCGGCTGGTGATGGACATGTTTCATCGCATTATGATTCATTATGCCCTGTGGTTCACCGAAGTAAAACATCAGATGGGCATGGAACGCGCGCTGGATATTTTAAAGACCGCTTCGGAAAGAAGTATCGGCATTCAGCTGGGTCGACTGGCCAAATTTATCGGATTTGAAATGAAAGACGGTGTGCCCGAGCCGTTGCTGAACATGTCCAAAGCATCGCTTCAGCAGCTGATGGACCAGGTGGCCGTCAACTGGCTGGCCAATGATGGGGTCTGGTTTCAGGCGGTGGAGTTTTCCAGCGGAATGGACGATGCCAAGCGTTGCAACGATACCTGCTGGGCCCATTTTTCGCCGTTTGAAGCCCGATCGATTAAAAATTTTCTGAACCTGCCCGCGGCGCCCGGGCTGGAAGGCCTGAAAAAAGCGCTCAATTTCAGGGTGTATGCGCGCATCAACACCCAGAGTATCATCGAGGAGGGTGATGGCAGTATCGTTTTTCAGATGAATGAATGCCGGGTGCAAAACGCGCGCAAAAGAAAGGGCCTGGATGATTATCCTTGCAAATCAGGCGGGATGGTCGAATATACCTATTTTGCGCGCAGCATCGATCAGCGTATCTCCACCAAATGCATCGCCTGCCCACCGGACAAGCACCCGGATGATTGGTACTGCGCCTGGCGCTTTTCCATTAAAAAAGATACAACTTAATCAGAAAACACCCTTGAGTTAACATACGTTCGCAGTATTGCAGCTTTTGTGCGAGCTAAAAGTTAAAAACTTTCGCTTCAGAAGCTAAGTCTATCAAGTGTGGTCCACTATCTAACGTCATATTTGAAAAGAATTTTGCTTCGTCAACCTGACGAGCATTCGCACATGGGATTCAAACTCCGATTGAAACCTGGTTTTCAACTAAATAGGGCAAATAATCATTTGGACAATCATCAGTTGCTGTTTTTACATTTAAATCTCTATCAGAATTAGCCCAAAAAACCCCATCATTAATAAAAAATATATCTGTTTTGTGTTTTTTTGAATGCGCAATTTGGGCAAATTGAAAGCACCTTGTTGCAGCCTCGTTGTCATCATGACTTAAAACAAATAAAAAATTGGCCATATTTAAGCTCCTTTCATTTGTTTGTAAATTTAAACTCGTTTATTGCTATTAATTAACTTTCTTTTTTATCTTCCGTGCTTTTCGTTTCCTTTTCTATTTTTCCGGTATGACAACTTTTTCTGAAGTACATGTATATTGAGATAAGACGGTAAGACCGAAAAATTTCAGATACCATAATCCGATATCGCAGGTTTTCAGGGTCGGTCAATTTAGCATAGATGTTGGAGGTATCGCAGGCTTTATGCAGCGCTTCCAAAATATTTGGGATCTAAGATTGCTTTCTGAAGTTACCCCTGCGACTTATGGAGTATGGATTTTTTATTGCTTAGGCTAAATTTGCATTCTTATGGTCGATTTCTTGCCATTTGGCCTTTACGGTCATTTTTTTTTCTCCGGTCATTACCTGATCTTCTTTCTGGAAAATAATTCATAGTCCGATATTTCCGCCTATCAGTTCCGGAACGCGTTCCAGTGCTATCTTTCAGTTTTGGCTTCTTAGTTGAATACATCTGCCATTTGTTAAAAACATTAAAAATATCTTTCAACTTGTTTCGGATTGATTTGGTATGCAGTTTATTTTTGGGGAAAACATAACCACAATATTGGCATCTATGCGTTCCTTTCTGCGGCAATTTGCATCTTGGGCATTTAAAAGTCTGTGGAAATTTCATTTTCAAAGCGGCAAATCTTTTATTATCGATGCGATTTATCAAATTTTAAACTACAAATACAAACTATGATGCATAAAAATTAAATAATAATTGTTAGATGTCAATTACAATCATAGATATTAAAACATAATTATTACAATATTTTAGATTGTTTAATAGATATATAGTTTTGTAGTTTTCTGTAAATGAGGGAAATTGTAATCAGGGGGAGATCTGACAGTCTTTTGAAAAATCTATATTTAAAGTATTAATCCGCGATACCGATGCTTAGCGAAATTTAAGAAATTCAGAATTTAGTCTTTATCAACATCACAAATGCTTGACCATTTGCTTACTCTAATACAGTCCTTGCGTCTTTCGCTGGGTTGTCTTCGCTCTTTGCCACTTCTTCTTTCGAGTCCACCATTTTGAAAATATTCTGCGTCATAAACCTGCCTTCTATCTTCTCCTGAGCGACGATCAACATAAGGATCACTTGTTCTTGCATCTTCTGGAATCTTATCTTCTTCCATTATGTGGTACCTCAAGATGCTGTTACTGCTTTATATTTAACTCGTAAGAAATAAATTTTAATGAATAATAGAATATATCCTTATTAAACTCAAGAAGTATAGCTATAATTCATTGAAAGAAAATCAATTTTACCGATACATTGAGATTATCGGCGAAAAACCACCCTTCAGAAAACCTGTGATTTCATAAAATATCACAACTTGCCCCAAGGTTGGGATTAGTAGATGGTATCTGCAATTTGTCAGATTTCATTAAATCTCATATTTTCGCCTGTAAGATCAAATCTAAATTTTTACACTTTTAACAACCTTTGATATGTGGGAATCAGCAGGTCTGATCCATTTTAAAAGTCTTCATCAGAATACTGGATGCGATCATATTAGTGCCGTGTGCCATGGCATCCATAATATCGCTGTCCGTCCACCCCAGATCATGTAGCTGCTCAACATCTTGTTTTTCAACGGCATCTGGTGTTTTGATCGCCTTCATTACAAATGCCACCATCGCCCTATCCTTGTCATCCAGAGGTGCCTGAATGGGATCTTTTTCCATTTTAGCAATATCATCCTCTGATAATCCCTGTATACTCAGCATGTTCCTATTAAAGTCTATACAGAAAGCGTAATCATATTGTTGGGCGACCAGATAGCGTATACTTGAAAGCAACCCAAATCCCAAATTCGGATGCTGGGAAAAATGTTGAATCGATTGCCAATACATATCCAACAGCCAAGGGCTGGCACTTGCCAGCTGCAGCGGAGCGGGAATTATGCCAGCATTTTCCTTCATGAAGTCATAAATCTCCTTAGCTTGACCTTCTGCCTTTTCGGGTTCAATTGTTTGAATGAGAGCCATCGTTTTCTCCTTTTACGATATTATGGTTTTCAGATGGTAAAGGTGCGCATTTGATATTCTGGATATCAAAAGTGAGTGTAGCTTTCAAGGAAGAGGGTCTGGAGGGAAAAATAAAATTCAATTAAATACAAATGGTGGGAATCGTTCTGGCCATCATGATCGGTAGAATCACTAAAAGTTTTGGTGGGTTACAGATATATAACGAGTGTCACAGTTGTTTAGCGATGGTCAAAGATACATAGATGTTGGAGAGTAATATTCAATATTAGGATTAAAAAATATTTTGGTTTATCAGATGATACATGCATTAATTTGTGATTTTGGCTCCATGGCCGTTACATAACTTTATGATTTTGAGTGTAGCTCAGAATAATCTCAATCTTTTAAATTAAGATAAAGGATGCTGATATAACAACTTTAATTCTTCTTGACTTAATGAACACAGCTCCTAACAGGTTCATAATCTGATATTTTCGGTGGATCGACCTAATGGGATAGGAACAGCTAAGCGCTCTGCGCCACAGATTTACTTGTATACCCTATTATAACCTTCCGTATATAAAAGCATACTTTTCGGCATTGCCACCGAGCATATTAAGGTGAATTTCACTTAGATTTGGAAATATACATCAATTCTGCGAATATTTAATTATTTGAATTAATAACATATTTTATATTTTAATATTCGACACCGGAAATGTAAAAAAAAAGGACACTAAATATATCTGTGGCATCCCTTTTGCTCTATACATACTGAAATATCAGCTGACCTAAAGAGACATTCAAAGGTAAGCCAAAAAACTAAGCTCGTAAAAGGCAAACCACTCGTAAGGGTGGGACGCAAAGCCACTGGTCCACCGAAGCTTCACGCGGAGGTGGATAGCAGGGTCGTCGGGCGAAGGCAGTTACCCCCATGGCTGCATCTCGCTTGGCAATTAATTCAAAGATGCAACGCATGGAGGTGATGTTTTGCCAAATCTACAATATGTCTTCTGTAGTTTATTAAATCAGTTCCCACCAAATCTCAAAAAACATCATGGTACTTTAAAGTTAGGGGGATCGTTCCTAAAGCGCAGCGCCATTTTATCGAAGCGCTCCTTACACCCATTACTCGAGTTCCGCTGGTCCAGCTACTTAATTTCGCAATCTTTCCTAACAATACTGGCAATAATATTTACCTTAAATTTGGTACCATGCTGCTTTGCATCCCAGATAACTGTAGCCTGGGACGAAAACTCCGAAACTGACATAGCCGGATACAAGGTGCATTACGGAACCACCAGCGGCAACTACGAATATATTGTTGATGTCGGAAATACTACAAGCTGTTCGATTTCGGGACTAACAGAAGGTACAACTTATTACCTGGCCGCAACTGCCTACAATACAAATAATGTTGAGAGCAACATTTCAGAAGAATTAGTTCATACAGTTGAAAGCGTCATCACCAATAATCCACCTACCGTCAGCATTACCAGTCCTGCTAATGGTGCGTCCATTGACTCGGGCGCAATTATTTCCTTTGACGGTGCGGCTTCCGACAACGAAGATGGAGACCTGTCCGGCGATATGGTTTGGGCATCTGACTTACAAGGACAAATCGCCACAGGTGGCTCTTTTACTGCGCTACTCAGCGACGGCACACACACCATAACGGCTGAAGTGACCGATTCTGGCGGCTCCGCCGCAAGCGAAAGTACTACTATCACAGTTGGTGGTGGTAGTGATAGTAGTTTAACACTTAGCTTTAATGCTTTTAAGATAAAAGGGGATAAATATGCCGAATTAACCTGGAGCGGAGCTAATTCAGATAATGTGGATGTTTACCGTGACGGTGGCTCGCTTATCACAAAAGCCAACGATGGGGCATTTACGCACGGCCCGTTTAGTAAGGGGAAGCCGGTCACATATCAAGTATGTGAAGCCGGTACATCAATCTGTTCAAATACTGTTTCCGTAAGCTGGTAAGAAACCTTAACCCCAAGCTGTCTTTCAGAACAAACCAGCCCTACAAAAGGCTATTTCAAATGCTGTGGTCGTTTGTGTTGACGGTTTCAATGGTTAATAAGCTCTACTGGTCCATTCATTTATTTAATGAAACTTGTGTTTAGTTGGGGCTTATTCAGATTGTAAATAATACGTTATGAAAAGCTGTGATTACTATCCAATATCAGTAATTTACCTAAACTGCATTTAAATTGAGAGATGACCAAATATCAAACTCAATGAAATTATTGCAGATACATAACGGATACCATTATGTTTACCGCAGCCGTACTATCAATGTCAAATTTTTTACCAAAGGAGGTAAACATGGAAGGATCCAAAGCAGCTAAAATCTGGATCGACTATCACCGGACGCATTCTAAAAAAAAACACCGTCAGAGCCTATGAGTCGCTCATATCAAAATTCTGTCAAGAACTGGGCGATTATGAAATAGGCCGGTTGCCCGCGATATCCTGGTCGTTGCTGGAGTAATCTGTAATGAAAAACCCTCCTTTTGGTATGCGCATGAAATTTCTTTTAAAGATAATGTCAGCCAATTAAATTATACAGATGTTAATCCTTCACAAATGTGGTCTCCGAAAGGCATGCTTTTTTTCAATTCGAAAGTCGCCTCAGGATTTAATCCCTTGTACATGTTTTCGGTAAAAGCGCTATGGCCACTTGGGCATAATCTCCAATCATTTGGCATTTCCAGAGCTAAATAAGCATCCTGCCAGGGACATTTAACATACTCTGATTGAATCTCATTCTCGGTTACTTTATCACTATATTCGATTGCATGGACACTCGCAGCCATTTTCCCGGTCTGCTGAAGCCCCTCAATGTTCACTGTATCTCCAAAAATAGGTTTCATTTGTTCAGCTGCTTGTTGCCCTAAGATAGCCCATGCCTTATCGCTGGCCCTTTTTACCTTTTCGAGTGCCACACCTTCTTCCATTAGATTTTTAACCAGAAGACTATACGCATACACAAGAACGTTTAATCTTTGATTTGCCAATTCCTCTATTGGTAATCCTTGTTCAATAATTTACCTCCTCTCTATTATA
>JASFIG010000037.1:0-19895 GCA_050122795.1 Desulfobacterales bacterium | reverse complement strand
GATAAACTGAAGACTCCATATCAAAATGATAATCAATAAAAGGCTGCGGCCAGCCAAAATCAGTGGGTTGGTTTCTGTATTAACTTGAAAAAACAAGCTTTTTACAAATTCCCGGCGGATGTTGATTTTTGGTGCTGCCAGTGGCTTATAATCAGTTGAGTTCACCTTTTTTTCATCCATTTTTGAATATTTAGAAAAAATAAGGCCGCATTTTAGACATTCGGCACCTTCCAGTGCCTGTTCAAAACCGCATTTGGGGCAATTCATGAGTCTACATTTTTCCGGATGGACATGCCTGGTGCCGTCACAGGCATATGATTTAACTAAAAAAGCAGCTCCCAAACCCTGGGTGCTGCCTTTGTATATGTGAGCCGATGAATCTTAGCTTATATGGTTTTGCGATCAATCCAGGTACAGTGTTTGTGCTTTAGGTGTTGTTGAGTTTCGCGCCAGCCGCTTATTTTTCTTTTGCACTTCTTTTCTCTTTTTCCGCTCTTTGGCAATGATAATTAACATAACGACGATTACGCCGATTTCTGAAAACAGCAATAAGCCCTGAGAAATAAGGTGCTTCATTACAATCTCCTGTCCTATCTAGCCTGCCGGTGCAAAATCCAGGTGTAATCTTAATATCGGACAAAGTTGGTTAAACTTTAGGATTAATCATATTTTCCAGTATTTGAGCGCTTGCGGCCAGCCCAAATTACCATAGATCTTAAACTGTTGCTTCCCGACCTGAGATCACCGCAAAATTGAGTCGACCGGGTGGCAGATCGACGCCGAGGTTGTTGCTTAAATGAACTTTACACCGATTCCGTAATTGTGCACGGCGTTTTCATCGGCCACTTCTTTGCACCACCTGACAACCGAGTTGTATGATTTTGGGGCGGATTTGAAGGGTTGGGTGTCAAATTTTATTTTTACGCGGGTACCGGGCTTGATGGCAACTGCCGATTCCAATAGCATACCATCATTGCTGAAATCCTTTGTCTGGGCATAGCTCAACGAACCGGAATTTACATCTTCGATGATGACAGTGGCTTTGTGCATAAAGCGCTTATTTTTTCTAAATCCGGTTGCAGCGCTGGATTGCGCAAAAGAGGGTTGGCGCACGCCGGATTTTTGAATTCCATAGCGAGCCCCGGGTCCCTGCGCAGATGGCTCAAATTTTTTCGAATTTTCTTGGTTATCGCGTTTATGGCATTGCGGGCACCTGCTGCCTTTCATTCTGGCTGTGACCGTGGCCTCCCACTCATGGCCTTCTTCACAGATCCACCACACTTTCTTTCTGAAGCCCGGTGGTAAATTTCTCAGGTTCAATCCGCTATTTTTCGTTAAATGCCACTGTTTTATGAGGTCCGAGTTGGCGATTAACATTTCATTATCGTCGGATGCAGAGGACCGATGGCAAACCGGACATTTGCTACCGCGGTTTCTGCTGTATACAGTTGCCTGCCATTCGTGTCCGCTGCTGCATATCCACCATATCTTGCGACCCGACCCCGGTGTCACGTTTCGGGGATTTAAGTCCCCGTTGCGCGACGGGTGCCATTCTTTGGCAAGGCCTGGATTGACGACGGCCAAATTGTACCGGTCAGTGGCTTTTGGCATTGGTATTATTCGATATGAGTTGAATTTCGGTCTGTTAAAATGAAACCGGGCCGCGACGACGATTTTTTACCTTTTGGTTTCACATCCAATTAATAGAGGAAGCCCGGCTAAATATCAATACCTTTGTACAGAAAAATTGCCAGATGAGCACTCATCGGTGTTTATTGAGCAGTCTCTGGTTGGCGCTTTGAGATTCCGATCACGTTGGGCAGGGGCCATGCCAGCGATCCTTTATTTGCATCGCTTGAACCGACTTCGTAACTTCCAACGAACTCGAATTCTTGATGGGGAACCTTGATGTATAATTGGGCCTGAGGGCCGCCTTCGGTATACATGGCGCGAGAGATGTTCAGGGGAAGAGCCTTTAAGATATTGATCAGATCATGGGTGCTGTATAACGAGCGCACGTGAATAAACAGGATATTATTTTTCTTATCCGTGCCGATTGCCGATGTGCTCCAGCGTCGCGGCTGCTGTTTCCAGACATTTTTTCCGGTGCACGATATCATCCGGATACTCTGAACCAGTGTTGCATATTTCTTCTTCCAAAATTCAAAATCCTCGCACTGGCGGTCAATAATTTTAACTTCTGAAACACTGCTGTCCAGCCGGTCAAATGCCAGGATCGTCATGTCTTTGGAAAGCCGAGGATTATTGATGTGCCCCTTTTTGCGCATTAAAGATACACTGGTTTTGTAATCGGTCTGGTACATACTGGCGTTGATGACGGCCGCCAGCCCGTTTTGGCGGCACCATTGTTTTGGCGTTATCGGCGTACCGTCGGGGATGGCCGATGTATTGAGCAACCGCAGGCGGTAATATTGAGGATCAATTCGCAGTACTCTTATGATTGAATCACCGACATCCGATGGTACGGGAGACCGAAAAATGCCCAATTCAATTCCCTTATCAAGCGGTTGCCATCCAAGGTTTTTTTCAGGCTCTTTGGCTCCAGCTGTGACTGCATATGCAGTAAGGAGAAGTAGGATCAACACAAGAGGTGATTTCGCTGTAATTTTCATATGTAGCTTAGAGATGAGGTGTTAAAAACCAATTTACGAATCATAAAAACGGTATCCTGGCATGGGAGGCAATTCGGATTATCAAAATTTTACACACAAGCATCATCAAAGGCAAATTAAAATTTAAATCGATGCGGGGAAACGTTTTGCCAACAAGCATTCAATAAAAAAGAATCGGGGATGGCCGCTTTAGAAACAATTCCCGAAGCCATCCCCGATACCTGTCGATTAAGCGTTATTTGTGTGAAACCATTTCTGATTTACAGCGCTTAACCTGCAAATAGCCAATCACTTTATGCTGAACTTATGTCCGAGGTGCAAAAGCCACAGCGTGTTGCTTTGATTGGTATTTCTGAAAAACAATGCGGGCATTCCTTCGTAGTGGGTTCCTCAGGTGGCGCTTCTTCTTCTCGTTTCATTTTGTTGATCCCTTTGATGACGATGAAGATAGCAAAAGCGACGATCAAAAAGCTGATGATCGTATTAATGAACATGCCATAATTGATGGTAACCGCACCTGCTTTTTGCGCTTCTGCCACCGTGGCAAACGGCCCGGCAACCGAGCCCTGCTTGATAACGGCAAAAAGGTTGGAAAAATCCACATTACCAAGTAACAGCCCGATGGGCGGCATAATCACGTCTGCAACCAGTGACTTGACAATGGTACCGAAGGCAGCACCGATGATAATACCGACGGCCATGTCGACCACATTACCCCGCATGGCAAATTCTTTAAATTCTTTAAACATCTTCCCCCTCCTTTCATTTTTTAACCAATGGCCCGTTTGAAAGCATCTGCGCGAAATCCAGGTTTTGAACTTTCAAATTGCGGACAATCACCGGTTAAAATTTACTGCATCCGCCTGTCGTTTTAAATAATCATAATTTTTATATGTCTTCCGTCAAGTCAGCGGGCAACTAACAGCCACAGCCACAGTCGCAATCTCCGGCGTGTGACGTCGATTCTGCCAGGGCTTTGACCACTTCTTTGCTGTCGGGTTGTTCAATCTTTACAATTTTTGCCTTAACATATATCGAATTGTTTTCGTCTAACAGATCCAGAAACGGGAGTTTAAGATGTCCTTTAAAGGGGTGGATTTCTTCTTCCTTGATGTGCAGTAAAACGATGTCGCCCTCGTTTTTGTTGACCAGTTGATATTCAAAAGGGCACATGCCGGCAGGGCCGATACCAAAGATAAACTCATATTCCAAAGCGGTCGGGGTCAAGTCCATGCGCTCGGTGGAGGTACCGGCCTGCATACTTAGTTTCACTTTTTTCAGATTTTCTACCTTGTTCATTTTTTCTAGCCTCAAACTCAATGACGTGTTCAGTGCCATTCTTCAAGTATTAAAAGGTTTCAATACTTTTTGCCGCAGCCATCTTGCTTCTGGCCCCTGGCTTCCTGCTGCTGGCTTCTATCAGACATGGAACGATCAGGATATATCTCCATTTACCATTATCGGTGCTGTTTCAGTAATTCTAATTTTTCAGAGCGAGCCACAAGTAGCCGGTAGCCAGCTGCCAGCAGCCGGTTATCAGAAATGAGAGAATTCTGATCTATCCCCGGATATCTGCCGGCTCCATGAGCAAACTTATTCGAGATGCCTGGGTGGTTTTCCAATTTTATCACCCAGCGCTCTTTCCCGGTTTTCAACAATCTGGGCAGAAATTTCACTGACGGCATTTATGATCCACATGGCGGTTTGTGATCCCCCGGTGTAATTGGCTTCACCAAATGATTGGACCCGCTTTTGCTTCTGCAGACTGTTTACCTGAGAAAATTCTTTGCTGGATTCGGGTTGATAGACGGCGAAAGTTCTGCCGCCGAAGCGGTTGATCAACGAGAAAACCGGGATATCACTGGGGCCGTCGGCGACATAAATCATATTTTGAAAGGGCACACGACGATCGGCATCGGGAATCATGGCGTTTACGTCAATTTCCGGTATTTTGTTGCTGCCCTTGTTGATTTCAAAAACAGCCCTGGTCTTGGTAGTATGATCAAGCGCGTACGCTATTTGTGAAATGATGCGCGGATTTTCAGACACCGGTTTTCCAGCTTTTTCCAGATAGCCGGGCGGGGGCGCCTCCTCAACAAATTCACACCCCCAGACACCATCGACATATGGCGCAATATTACTACCCAGGATCATCTGTCTCAAACCCGTCGAGACAATGTAATGTTCTACTTGAATATCATGTCGTCGCCAATCTACAGGTGTCGATACGAATCGTTTAATCTCTTCAAAAAATTGCGGTAGTCCATCGTAGAGCTCTATTTTAGCGCCCAATTTCCTCAAGCGCGAATTGTTCAGCCCTTTGAACACACCTTCCCGGGTATAGGTTAAGATGTGATTTAAATACAGCGTGTCCGTGGAGATGAGATCAAGGCCGTTGCTTCTGTAAACATCCGGCAACTGCTGGACTTCTCGCCAAAACTCTTTGGCATCGACTTTATAGTGCTCAAATATAGGCGCCTGCATATAGCCGGGACTCAGCGTTTTATCGAAGTCCCAGATGCAGGCAATGATATTCTGCAAAAAAAGCGGTTGGGCCATTTCTGGTTTCCTGAATTGATAGGACGGTTTCTCTTTAATATAAAACAGACGTTGAATCAAATTATTATTTCATTCGCTGCCGGTTTCTGGCGACCGGCACCCGGCTTTTATGGCCTCCACTTATGAAGTCTCCACACGGCCGCACGCATGTCGGTGGCATATAGATCACCGAAGCGTCTGGTCACTGCCAGCAGCCAGGGACCAGAAGCCTTTAATCTTCAAGTGGATAGTTTCAATATTTTAGTATATACTATAAAAAAATTTCAACCAAACCCTTTGCTAAATGAAAGGCGGAGATATGATCGAAAAAGTCATCATTATGGGGGCAGCCGGTCGAGATTTTCATAATTTTAACGTATACTTCAAGGACAAGGAGCGTTACGATGTTGTTGCTTTCACCGCCGCTCAAATTCCGGATATTGCCGGCCGCCTTTATCCTCCCGAGCTTGCCGGGGATCGCTACCCCCAGGGTATACCCATTTATCCAGAAGACAATCTGGCCGAGCTGATCCGCAACAATAAGGTGGATCTGGTCGCCTTTTCCTACAGCGATGTGCCCCATGTCGAAGTCATGCACAAGGCCTCTTTAGCGATGGCTGAAGGGGCCGATTTTATTCTAATTGGTGCGCCTTACACAATGCTTAAATCCCAGAAAACGATTGTGGCGGTATGCGCGGTACGAACGGGGTGCGGCAAATCGCAGACGACTCGTAAGGTTTGTGAAATTGTTAAAAAGCTCGGGAAAAAAGCTGTAGTTGTGCGCCACCCGATGCCTTATGGTGACCTTAGGAATCAGGTCGTTCAGCGCTATTCGACTTATGACGATTTTGAAAAATACCAGTGCACTATTGAAGAAAGGGAGGAATATGAGCCTCTGGTTGAGCTGGGCATAGTGGTGTATGCCGGAATCGACTACGGCAAGATATTATCCGAAGCCGAGAAAGAAGCCGATGTGATCATCTGGGACGGCGGTAACAACGACACCCCTTTTTACAAACCGGATTTGCATATCGTGCTTTTCGATCCACACCGGGCGGGTCATGAGTTGCTGTACTTTCCCGGAGAAACCAATATGATTATGGCGGATATCGCCGTCATCAATAAGGTGGATTCAGCGCCGGCCCAAAAAGTCTGGCAGGTCAAAAAAAATATCGAAGAATACGCCCCCGGGGCCCAGATCGTTCTGGCGGAGTCTTCGCTGGTGGTCAAGGAACCGGAGATGATTCAGGGCAAACGTGTCCTGGTAATCGAAGATGGGCCGACACTGACCCATGGTGAAATGCCGTTCGGCGCTGGCATTGTCGCCGCTGAAACATTTAAAGCCGCTGAGATTATCGATCCCCGCCCTTATGCTGTCGGCTCATTGAACGAAACCTTTGCCGTCTATCCGCATATCGGAAATGTGATCCCGGCCATGGGGTATACACCTGACCAGATCAGCGATCTGGAAAATACGATCAATCAGGCGGATTGCGACCTGGTTTTATTTGCCACCCCCATTCATCTTCCACTGGTGCTGAATATTCAAAAGCCGTCTTTGCGGGTCAGATACGAATATCAGGACTACGGACAACCGACGCTTGAGGAGCTTATCATCGCGCGTTTGGGTTAATTTTATCATGGTTGGTTCAGGCACATCAGGCTTCAGGTTTTAGTCAACAGAAGACAGAGAACAGAAAACAGAGGACAGAAGGGCCGCTTTGTCATTATTTTTTTCATCTGTCGTCTGTCCTCTGACCGCTGTCTTCTTAAAAAAGACACTTGGTGCTGGATAAATCCCGTAGGTGTAAATTTAGGCTAAGGAGAAGGACTGGGGAACGGAGAATGAAAGAGAAGCAAAAACCGATACTGCTCGTGGCCCTCGGCGGCAACGCCCTCATTCGCAAAGGGGAGAAGGGCACGGTGAGCCAGCAGTTTAAAAACCTGGTGTTACCCATCCGGCAAATCGCCCGGCTTTCTCAGGACTACAGGGTCATTATCACCCACGGTAATGGCCCGCAGGTCGGTAACCTTTTGTTGCAACAGGAAAGCTGCTCGGATGTACCCAAACTGCCGCTCGAAATTCTGGTTGCCCAAACCCAGGGCCAAATCGGTTACATGATTGAATCCACCCTGGACAGCCAGCTCATGGATTTGGGCGTTCACATCAAGCCGCTGATCAGCCTGATCACTTACGTGGTGGTTTCCGAAGAAGACCCGGCCTTTTCAAAACCAACCAAACCCATCGGTCCGATCTATGCATCAAAAAAGGAGGCACCGTCCGGCTATCCTATTGTCAAGACCGCCAAAGGCTTCCGGCGGGTGGTGGTATCCCCCAGGCCGGTAACGATCATTGAAAAACGCGAAATCAAAAAATTAATCGCAGCAGATTTTATCGTGATTTGTTGTGGCGGTGGCGGTATCCCGGTGGTGCGGGAGGGCAGGGCATTTCAAGGTGTTGATGCCGTAATCGACAAAGACCTGGCCAGTGCCAAACTGGCCGAAGAGGTGGGTGTTGACATCTTCGTGATCGCAACGGATGTAGCCGGGGTGGCCTTGAATTATGGAACCAAGGATGAAAATTATTTGCGCCGCTTGAGCATCGGATCCGCAGCGCAATTGATCAGTGAAGGCCATTTCGCTGACGGATCAATGCGTCCCAAAGTCGAGGCTGCAGTCCAATTTGTGCGTGATGGCGGTAAGCGCGCTGTTATCGCCTCGATCGAGGCCATTGAATCGGCCGTAAAAGGGCAGGAGGGAACCGAAATAACAATATGATGGCGGGAAAAACAAAATTTAAAATCATGCGCCTGGTGGCCGTTGGCACGGGTACCATGATCGCCCTGCAAATCGCGATTCAATTGACAACGGGTTCAATCCTCTGCCCGAACGCCGGGTGCAAACTTGTCGAACACCTGACGACCATTTCACCGTTATATCTGAACATTTTAGGCTTGATCTATTTCCTCGTCCTCTTTTTACTGCTATCCAATCTGAAGCCAACATTTTGGTTTAATATTGATCTGATTGGATTGATGCTCGTTTCGGGCCTTGTCTTTGACGCGGCCCTGATTGCCTATCAAATATTTGTGGCCCGTACGTTTTGCAGTTATTGCCTGGTTATATTTGCCTCGATGATGGTGCTGACACTGCTCTACGGCTTGCGTCAGATGGCTGTGGGAATTGCCATTTTATCCGCGGTCGGCCTGTCTTTTTCTATTTTGACCTTTTTCCCGATGGGCGCAAAATCAAAAACGGTTTCGCTTAAGACCGCTTCTTACGGGGTAAAATCCTGCTCATCGCCCACCAAAGAAATTTATCTGATATTTTCATCTGATTGCCCGCATTGCCAAAAGGTTATCGAAACGCTGAACAACTGTAACAGCTGCGATTTATATTTAAATCCGATTGACACCGTAAAATCATTGAATCTTTCCGGGCTTGAGCTGAATCAACAGTTTTCACCCGAAATTAACCGCATGATTCTGAAAGTACTGGCAATTGATAGTGTGCCGGTGCTGGTCGTAAAAGACGCCGAAAGCTACCGGTTTATCAGAGGCGAAGAAACGATTATAAATTTCATCCGCCGGGCGTGTTTTACACATGAAGAAGTATTATACTTCGACGAATCACCTTTTTCATCCGACAGCGAGATTACGGTGTTCACCGATACAGACGAAGAATGCTCACTGGCGATAGATTGCGATTCGAATAATGCGTCACCCACCGATTAAATCATAGCAAAACCAGAAGTTGCCGCAATTTGCAGACCCGGCTGAATTTAATATTTACGGGGTTTACCGCTTATCTACGATAATCCAGGCGGTATGGCGGCTGGGGTGCTCAATTTTAGTTGACATACTGTTTGAACCCATCATTTCTCGAATTTCAGCAGGTCTTAAAAACCGGCTGCGCATTCCCATGACTTTTTCAGCCAGCGCCAACAGCTTGACGGCCCTGCGATCCAGGTCATATTCCTCTATCGCCAGACGCCCGCCGCTTTTTAAAACCCTTAACAGCTCATGGATTGACCGGTGCTGGTCCTTAAAGTGATGCAATGCGTCGACTATTAAGATGCGATCAAAGGTTTGATCCGCGAAAGGAAGCTGCTCAACAAGCGATCTGACAGGCACAACCGTTTTCTTGCTGGCCTGCTTTAACATGCGATGGGACAGGTCATTAACGACCACCTGCCCGATCATATCGCTCAAAATGGATGAGATTCTAGCGGTTCCGCCACCGGCATCCAGCAACCGACCCGCACATGGCAAATTCAACAGCCGCTGAAAACGGGCCCTGTCGGGCGGCCCAGCCAGACGATCGTACAGCGGCGCGATGAAATCAAAATGATCCATAAGTTGTAATTATGATATAATATTGCAAAGCGCAATATGGGATTGATTTTTAAAGTGGGCTATATTAAAATTTTAACATGTCTCCCAATGGGCCCCGTAGCGTTTGACTGTGGGCAATCGGGGGGGTGTATGCCTGCAAACGTTCGGCAAGGATGGATAAATGGAGCAGCGAATGACACATTGCATTTTACTGAATGCGGATTACACCTATCTGAATGTGGTTCATTGGAAACGGGCCATGTGTCTTCAGGCCAAAGGCAAGGTTGAAGTTTTAAAAAATTCTGCCAAAACGGTGAGAAGCGCCAGCGGCGCTATTTTCAAAGTCCCGGCTGTAATGCGCTTGATTAAACTGATCCGTACCCTCTACCGTACCGGGGTTGCCTTCTGTAAAAAGAACGTTTTTATCAGAGATGGGTTCAAGTGTGCCTATTGCGGTGCCGAGAAGCTTCGGCTGACCATCGATCATATTATTCCAAAATCAAGAGGTGGCCAGTCCAATTTTGAAAATTGTGTGGCAGCCTGCAAGCCCTGCAATATCAAAAAGGGCCATCAAACACCCAGAGAAGCAAATATGTTCCTCAATGTCAGGCCTGTCCAGCCGACCATTTCCGAATTTTTAAGGTTAAAACTCCAAAAGCTCGGCATTAATGATTTGCTAAGAGATCTGGGCGTTTATTAGGACAAAGCAACCATCAAATTTTTCCAGCAATCACGGTTAACTTTCCCCCCATTTTAGACTGGTTTTTTAATGTGGTGAGTCTGCTTCCGGCAGGCTTAAATGAATTAATAAGAGGTGAATATGAAATTAATTGTTGCGGGTACCGGTTATGTCGGACTTGTTCAGGCTGCGGTTTGTTCAGAATACGGTCATGAAGTATATGCCTATGATGTCGATCAGGGCAAAATTGACGCATTTTCAACCGGCCAGGCGGATGAAATTGAAAAATTTGTCATGGAGCCGGGCCTGTCCAATATTATACGCGAAACGCACGGTAGATCATTGTTTTTTTCCAGTGACCTCAAATCCATCATCGAAGGTACGGATGCGATTTTTTTGTGCCTGCCGACACCGGCCAATCTGGACGGTTCTACCAATCTTACTTATTTTGATTCTGCCGCCGAGCAAATAGCCGAAATTTTAGCGACACGCACAGACAAACGCCGCATCGTTCTGGTCAGCAAGAGTACCGTGCCGATTGAAACTGCGCGGCGCCTGGAAGGCATCATGAAAAAGCACGGTGTTGAAAATTTTGGCGTTGCTTCCAATCCCGAATTTCTGGCTGAAGGCACCGCCGTGAATCAGGCCCGCAGACCGGATCGTGTGGTGGTGGGATGTGACCATGAAGAAGATTTTAAAATTCTTCGCCGCGTCTATTCACAATTTGTACATCACGTACGTATCAAATATATCGAGACCACGCCCGAAACGGCCGAAGCAATCAAATATGTGGCCAACACAATGCTGTTGACCTATATTTCTTTCTGGAACGGGGTCGGTGCCAAACTCGGGGAAAAAATTTCAAATGTGAACATCGACGACCTGCGACTGGGGGTAACCGCTGATGACCGAATCAGCACCTGGGGCTCTTTTGTGAGCAATGGCGCCGGGGGAAGCTGTTTCGGCAAAGATATTGCTTCGTTAATATATCAGCTGCGCCGATTGAACGTCAGCACCAAGATGCTGGAGGCCTCATATGAGGTCAACGAATATCAGAAGGTGTATCTGGTAGATCGCGCCATAAATGAAGCCGATTTTAAATTCAACAACAAGACCGTCGCTGTACTGGGCCTGGCGTTTAAAAAGCACACCAACGATATGCGCGACGCTTCGTCGATTAAAGTCGTTGAAGCGTTGCTCGGTAAAGGCGTATCTCAAATAAACGCCTATGATCCGCTGGCCAACGCGGCCGCGCGGCAAGAGTTTGACCCTTCGAAAAACGTTCTTTTTGAAAAGATAAAATATTTTCAATCGGCTAAAGAGGCCATACAGGGAACCCAGGCGCTCTTTATATCTTCAGATTGTGAGGAGTTTCGCGGGTTTTCAAGGACCATTGAAGATACGGTTCAACCGCCCTATCTGATCATGGACGGCCGTCGCATGATTCCGGATTACGACGAACTGGTGTCCAAGAATTACAGTTATCTGGCGGTGGGCTCGGTTGTTATGTGCCCGGCCTGAAATTTCTGCGGGATCAGTCAAATTGCACTTAGCCATACAAGAGATGGGGATTTAGCAAAATGAAAGGTATTATTCTAGCCGGCGGCACCGGTTCCAGATTGTTTCCGATTACGCGGGGGATCAGTAAGCAACTGTTGCCGGTTTATGACAAACCCATGATTTATTACCCTCTGTCCGTGTTGATGGAGGCCGGCATAAAAGAAATTTTAATCATTTCAACGCCGAATGATTTACCCATCTTCAAAAGAATTTTAGATGATGGCTCCCAGCTGGGGCTGTCCTTTTCCTTTAAAGAGCAACCTCGTCCCGAAGGTCTGGCCCAGGCGTTTATTATCGGCGAAGCGTTTATTGGAAGTGACCCCGTGGCCCTTATTCTCGGCGACAATATATTTTACGGACCTGATATTTCGACGATTTTAAACAGGGCGGTCCAATTGGATAGCGGCGGATTAATTTTTGGTTATCCGGTCAAAGACCCCCAGCGATACGGGGTTGTGGAATTTGATGCCAGCGGCAACGTTACCGGAATCGAAGAAAAACCGCAGCAGCCAAAATCTCATTACGCCGTCCCCGGACTGTATTTTTATGATAATCAGGTCATTGAGGTTGCCAAAAACCTCAAACCTTCCAAACGCGGAGAGCTTGAGATAACGGATGTGAATATGTCGTATTTGCGTCAGCAGAGGCTCAAAGTTGAGCTTCTGGGCCGCGGTTATGCCTGGCTGGATACCGGAACCCATGAAGCGCTGCAGCAAGCGGCAAGTTATGTTCAGGCCATCCAGGAACGCCAGGGGATTAAAATCGCCTGCGTCGAGGAGCTCGCATACCGCCTGGGGTACATCGGCAAGGATCAACTTGAAAAACTGGCAAACGATATGACACAAAATGAATACGGGCGATACTTGCTGGATATCGCCAATGATGTCGAGATCCGGACGTAAACCGCACAATAGTCGTCCCCGATCGCAGTGCTGCACTGACGTCGTCGGCACCCCTGCCTCATCATAAACCTGATGAAAACCTTACCGGCTGTTTTCAGATTTTGACGGATCGATGCGGTTCTTCAATTCATCATTGTCGATTGAACCGCCGGTGGTATTTGCTTGACAGGATTTTGCAATCCAAGTAAGAAATTGAGTTTGATTTACAAATCCAAATCGGAGGAATGCATGGATTACAAAAAAACCCTTAACCTTCCGAAGACCGCGTTTCCCATGAAAGCAAATCTTTCCAAACGGGAGCCTGAACAGCTTCGCAAGTGGGATGAGGTGAATCTGCACCAGCAGGTCAGAAAATCCTCTAAAGGGCAGGAGCTGTTTATTTTACATGACGGCCCACCCTATGCCAACGGCAATATCCATATCGGTACGGCCCTGAATAAAATCTTAAAGGATATCATCGTGCGTTCCAAGCAGATGGCCGGTTTTGATGCCGTTTATGTTCCGGGCTGGGACTGTCATGGTCTGCCGATCGAACATAATGTTGACATTGAAATCGGAGAAAAGAAGAAAACACTTTCTCTTGCCGATGTGCGGCGACTGTGCCGGGCTTATGCTGAAAAGTTCATTGATATCCAGCGCGATGAGTTCAAGCGGCTGGGGGTTATGGGAGATTGGGAAAATCCATATCTGACCATGAATTACGAGTACGAGGCCACCATTGCCCGGGAATGCGGGAAATTTGCCCAAAATGGAAGTTTGTATCGCAGTAAAAAACCAATCTATTGGTGCTTTACCTGCCAAACCGCGCTGGCGGAGGCGGAAATCGAATATCAGGATGAGTCGGCCCCGTCCATTTTTGTTAAATTTGCCCTGCGCGATGATCTCAGCACTGATTATCCGTCACTGGCCGGTAAATCCGTACATGTCATCATCTGGACGACAACACCCTGGACACTGCCGGCCAACCTGGGCATCGCCTTACATCCGGATTTTGAATATGTTGCCGTTGATGTCGGTCATGATACGGTTTTTATCCTGGCACGCGAGTTGATGGAATATTGTATGCAAACCTTTGGTATCCGGGATTACACTGTCCTCGCCGATATTGATCCGCGCGTGCTTGAAAACAAGCGCTGTCGTCATCCGATGGTCGAGCGGGATTCGATTCTCATCCTGGGCGATCATGTCACCTTGGAAGCCGGCACCGGATGCGTTCATACCGCCCCCGGGCACGGCCGCGAGGACTATGAGGTCGGTCTGAAATACGGTCTGGATGTCTATTCGCCAGTCGATGATAATGGGTGTTTTACCGATGACGTTGCCTTTTTTAACGGTCAATTTGTTTTTGACGCCAATAAACGTATCAACAAAAAGCTCGAGGGAATCGGAGCGCTGGTGGCTGAAGGCCAGATCGAGCATAACTATCCACACTGCTGGCGCTGTAAGGAACCGGTCATCTTCCGGGCCACACCGCAGTGGTTTATTTCGATGGACAAAACCGATTTGCGTCAAAATTCGCTGGCGGCTATCGACACGGTGACCTGGATTCCGCACTGGGGCCGCGAACGCATCTACGGTATGATCGAAAACCGTCCGGATTGGTGTGTGTCAAGACAACGGGCCTGGGGGGTTCCCATTACAGTTTTCTACTGCAAGGACTGCGATGCCATTCTGCTGGATGACAAGGTCATGGGCAGAGTCTATTCTGAATTTGAACAGCACGGCGCCGACGTCTGGTTTGAAAAAGATATCACCGATTTTCTCGGCGATAAGGTTACCTGTGCAACCTGCGGTGGGCAATCATTTGTCAAGGAAAATGACATTCTGGATGTATGGTTTGACTCGGGTGTCAGCCACGCGGCGGTGCTGGAGTCCAGAGCGGATTTGCACTGGCCCGCGGATTTATATCTGGAGGGCAGTGACCAGCACCGGGGTTGGTTCCACAGTTCATTGCTGACCGCAGTGGGTATCCGCAAGCAGGCACCCTACAAAGCCGTGTTAACCCACGGATTTGTTGTAGATGCTGAGGGTCGTAAAATGTCTAAATCTCTGGGAAATGTGGTTGCCCCCAGTGAGGTCATCGACAAATATGGCGCCGAAATTTTACGGTTGTGGGTATCGGCAACCGATTATCGTGAAGATATCCGTATTTCTGACAATATTTTAAAACAACTCAGTGACGCCTATCGGCGCATCCGCAACACCTGCCGGTTTATGCTCGGCAACCTGTTTGATTTCGACCCGGCAGCCGATCGGGTCGCTTATGAGGCCATGCCCGAGTTGGACCGTTATGCCCTGCACAAGCTGCGGTCCATTATCGAAAAAACACTCAAAGCCTATGATCGGTATGAGTACCATACCATCTATCATGCGCTGCATAATTATTGCACGCTTGACCTTTCTGCGTTTTATCTGGATATACTCAAAGACCGGTTGTATACCTCGCCACCCAAATCCCTGGCGCGCCAAAGCGCACAGACGGTCATGTACGATTTGCTGGACTCGCTGGTGCGGCTGATGGCACCGCTTCTTCCGTTTACGGCTGAAGAAATTTGGTCGCACATGCCCGAATACAGCGATAAACTGTCAAGTGTTCACCTTAGCGTTTTGCCAGAAGCCAATCCCCGCTGGAAAGACGAGCCCTTAGCGGATAAATGGGCGACGCTATTGAAGGTGCGTGCCGAGACGACCAAGGCACTGGAAGAGGCCCGGGCAAAGAAAAAAATCGGGCACCCCCTTGATGCAACCGTTATCCTGTCTGTAAAAGACGACGTATACGGCGTCCTTGAACCGTATGCGGATGATCTAAGATTTATTTTCATCGTTTCAAACGTTTCTTTGCTCAAAGATCAAAAGCTGGATGACAGTTTTGTCAGTGAAAATGTCGAGGGACTGGCCATCAGGATCGAGACCGCCCCGGGAAAAAAATGCGAACGCTGCTGGGTTTACGAGACCTCCGTCGGCTCGGACAGCAACCGACCGACCATATGTACACGTTGCCAAGAATCATTGGACGAGATGTCGTAAAAGGTTCAAAGATTCACGGTTCCGGGTTCCAGGTTGCCGTTTATCCACTATCCAGAAGCCGACGGCCAGTAGACGGAGGCAAAGGTTATTTTACCTCTGAACCTTTGAACCCTGAACCTCGGAACCCTTGAAAAAGAGATATGCCCAAAAACAAATACATCAAGCTGGCGATAATCGCCGGCGCAATCATCTTGCTGGATCAGGTCACCAAAGAAATTGTCCTGCGGTCTATACCTTTAAACACAACCATCCCGGTGGTTAACGGTTTTTTTAATCTCACGCATATACACAATCCGGGAGGTGCTTTCGGACTGATGGCGAATTTTAGCCCAATCATGCGGAGCATTATTTTTTTGTTCATATCATCCCTGGCGGTCGGCCTCATATTTTATTTTTACAAAAAAACACCGGCACATTATGCCTGGCTGGCGGCGGCATTTGCCATGATATTTGGCGGTGCCATTGGCAACCTGACTGACCGGGTTCGATTCGGCATTGTGGTCGATTTTCTGGATTTCTATCTGGGCAACTTGCACTGGCCGGCGTTCAATGTCGCCGACAGCGCTATCTCTGTCGGCATCGGTATATTTTTATATCACCTTGTGTTTAAGAAGATGCCGGATTAGAAACCGGCATGCGGTCGCCGGCAGCGCGCTGCCGTCTGCTCGATGGCCGGTTCAAAAGGAGTTTAATGCTGCTTTGTGAATTTTGTTCCGGCCGACAGGGGTTGAAGGATCTGGCCCCGTTTCCCTCTGTTTGCCTGCAATGGACGACGGACAACAATCAATTGACAGCCTTTGTAAAATGCCTGAAATCAATCATCAATTGTTATCCAAATATCTAAAGGATGTCGCCGCTGATCCTGATAAACAGTTTGCACCGGTGTATCTTCTTTTTGGTGAAGAGATGCTGGTCAAAACAGCTTATGATGCGCTTCTGGAGGCACTACTTCCTGAAAAAAACCGGCAGACAAACTACGATCCGATGGAAGGGGCCTCTGAGAATGTTTATGATGCGATTGAACGGGTCAACACGTACTCGCTTATGGCGGGCACCAAGGTCGTTGCCTTGCTGGAATCCAGAATATTTCATACGACACAGGATAAAACGAGGCTGGTCGAAAATTCGAAAAGTGCCTATGATAACGACAATAAAAGCAAGGCTGCTAAATACCTGTTAAGTCTGATGGGTAATCTAAACCTGTCTTTTGAAGATATTGAGCCGGCCAACCGTCGTAAAACGCTTGCATTTGCGGCGGATGTGATAAAAAGCGATGCCTGGATCGACGATCTTGTCGAATACTGCCGCCAGTATCAACTTGAGATACCCGGAGCCACAGACCATGCCGGCGTTCTCCAGAAGGCAATTAAAAAGGGGTTTCCATCAAACAACCACCTGGTGATCACCACTGAAATGGTCGACAAGCGTACCGGTCTTTACAGGGAGTTGAAGAATCAGGGGGTGGTGATCGACTGTCGGGTTCCCAGGGGAAACCGCCGTGCGGACCGAATGGCACAGGAGGATGTATTACGGGAAAAGATGACCGAAATCCTGGCGCCGGTTAGCAAAAAAATGGACAACAGTGCCTATGCCGCCCTGCTGGATATGACGGGCTTTGATTTAAGGACCTTTTGCAGCAATCTTGAAAAATTAGTGGACTACGTTGGTCAGCGCGATGCGATTTCAGTAAAAGATGTGACCTCGGTTTTAAAACGCACCAAGCAGGACCCGATTTACGACATGACCAATGCCATCGCAGACCGTCAGGTTTCAAAGGCGCTTTTCTTCATGAACTCACTTCTGGCTGCTGGATTTCATCCCCTGCAGATTCTGGCTGCCATCGTCAATCAGGTCAGGAGATTGATCCTGGCCAAGGATTATACCAGCAGCCCGCAGGCCAAAGGCTGGCATGCCGGTGTTTCCTATAATGTTTTTCAGCAAAATATAATGCCGTCTGTTGTGGAATACGATCAATCATTGCAGCAGACCCTTGAAAAATGGGAGCAGGTCGGATTAAGGACCGAAGATGCCGCTCCAGAAGTTGCGCGCGGTAAAGGAAAGAAAAAAAAGAAGATTCAAACCGATTTAATACTTGCCAGAAATCCTAAAAATGGGTATCCGATTTATCTGCTGCTCAAAAAATCAGCTCATTTTACCAAAAATGAACTCATAGACGCGGTTGACCTGTTAAACGAAACCGACGTTCAACTCAAAACAAGCAGTCAGGATCCTAAATTTATTCTGGACAGGCTGGTGTTAAAAATCTGCGATCGACAGACGGCGTCAACATAGCAGCTGGTTGTTTCAGTGCTCAGGCGTCAGTTCATGGGTTCAGAGGCTCAGGGTTGCCCTTGGACTTCGCTCAGGGGCGGCTCGCGTGTTGCGTGTTGCGAGTTACGCGTTGGGGGTGCTGGGAGGCTGGAAGGCTATAAGTCTGGAAAGCTCAAAAGCGTTAGTGCCTGTCAGATTTCAGAATTTCAGGCTTCCCAGCTTTCGGGCATCCCAGCCTTTCCAGCTGCCAGCTGCCAGAGGCCAGCCGCCAGCAGCTTGATTTATAATCTGCAACATCGACAATTGGTGTGCGATATAGTGCCAAGGTTCGGTTGTGAGGAGTGAGGATAGTGGGCTTTTTCAGACAGCAGGAAGAGCACCTGGCGATGCGATTTATTACCTGGCGCTACCAGAAGCTGGGCAAACCATTACCCGCTGAAGCCGAGCTCAAAACGCAGGCATCCCAAATTGTATCCGACGCCCACCGGATTGCACGCGAACGGGGACGGAATGTTGTTGCCATTATAAAAGATTTGGTTAATGATATAAAAAAATAGCCTGTTTGATATTTTCTCTCATGCAGTGCTCGTTTATATTTCTTTCTATAATCTTGACAGGAGGACCTCAAATGGCAGGAGGACAACAAATGGCTGACGAGTGGGTAGAACAGCTAACCTGCGCTATACAATGCTCCCACTGCGATAAACAAATTGGCGCAGATGATCAGCGCATTTTATCGGTTTATGATCATCAGGCAATTTGCATGGATTGTAAAAGAATAGAGGAGCAAAGACCGGATTACGAAGAAGTATCGAAACAGATGATCGGGCAATGCCTAATCGATACGGAGATGAAATGGGGAGACCCGCAGGGATACTGTTATCACCATTTTTACCCGTTTAAGTGCTAAAAATTTCACATCACCGGATCATCATCCAGATAATCGCTGACGCCGCCCCGATTTTATCGACATCGGCCAGACATCGTACCCTCTGCGGCCTTCTCAGAGGCCCGGTCGGTATTGCGGACGCCGGCTCAACGATGCAAGAAAACCGTTTGTCTGCACTGCTACCGACCGTTTCGGAAATTGATAAGCTTTAAGATATGACTGGAAGATGGTTTTCCGCGCGGTGGTCGCCCAAAAAGCGCTTGTCGCCGCTCAATACTCTATACGTGGGTGGATCTTTTTCATTTGCGTTCCCCCGATTTGTTCTGCTAGAATCAATCAATTTGTTAAAAAGGCATATGGTTAACGAAACTTGGCGTATCGCTCTAATTGACGTTTGAAGATGTTTCTGGGGCCAAGAAAACAAAAGGGTTATCGGATGCTTAAGTACGTCATAATGCTGAGGCACATCTTGTTGCTATTCGTGTTATTGATGGTCGGTTTTTTGTTCATTTGCGCCTGCCAAAATGATTCAATGAGGGGAAACCCGCCCAGAGTGATGAATGGTGTTCTTAATCTGAGTAACTGGGATTTGAACGAAGATGGGCCGATTGATCTTACCGGCGAGTGGGAATTTTACTGGAACAAGCACCTGACTCCTGAAGATGTTTCTAAATCCAATCCATCAGAGAAAACAGATTTTATTCGTGTGCCGGGTAGTTGGAATGGGTATCTAATAGAGGGCAAACCGCTCTCGGGAGACGGATATGTCACCTATCGATTAAAAATTCTGATGAACGATCAAAAAGGAAGCTTGGCTTTCAACCTGCTGGATATCGGTACCGCATATACGGCCTATGTGAATGGAGAAAAGATAAGTTCTGCGGGAATTATTGGAAAAACCCACGAAACAACGGTTCCTTCCTTTTCTAAGGAACTGTCGGATTTCAGATCTAAAACAGATACAGTCGAAATCGTTTTGCAAGTATCCAATTTCCATCACCGGCTGGGGGGGGCGTGGGAAGTTATCCGATTAGGCACAGAGAACCTGATGCGAAAACTCCG
>JASFIG010000036.1:0-19967 GCA_050122795.1 Desulfobacterales bacterium | reverse complement strand
CCAGGGTAAACATCAGCAGAAATATGCGCGATATGGCCTGGGCGGTTATATATTCAAAGGCCGTCAGCGGTGTGACTTTAAGGCGCTTTAGCACACCGTTTTTTCGATAGCGCACCACGACGTAGCCCACCCCCCAGAGCGCACTGAACATCATATTCATGGCCAGGATGCCCGGAAACAGCCAGTCAATATAACGGATTGCGCTGCCTTTAATCTCTTTTTTTTCAGCATTGGGTTCGATTTCGGACGGAATCAGGCTGGCTTTAAACATTTGCTCGACCACGTACCCCTTAGGCGAAGAATCGCTGACCCAGTATTGATGGGGGGCCTGGCCGGTTTTTATTAAAAAATCAATGCGGTGATGCTTGAGTTTCTTTAATCCTTGGGCAGCATCCGGAAATCCGATGAATTTAAGATGGTTCATCTCCTTGAAGCGCTGCGGAATGTCAAGCGCTTCAACGGAAACCCGCTCTGATCCGGCAGGAAATACACCGATTTTATATTCGGTATAGGTTTTGCCGCCGAAAATAATGCCGAAGCCGGCCACCAGCAAAAATGGAAAAATAAAATTCCAGCCAAATGCCGACTTGTCACGGAAAAATTCAAGATTTCTGGCCTTTAAAATGGCCCATAGCCTTTTGAAGCGCATGTTTATTCTCGCAACTGACGTCCGGTTAAATTTAAAAACACCGTTTCCAGATTGGGCGAGCGAACGGTCATATCGGACAAATTAACACCATGAGCCATTAATTGCTCCAGGCATTGATTCACATCATCAGTTTTAATTTCGACGTTGTCTTTTACGGTGCGCACGGGCAGCGGAAAGCTGTCTGTTTCCAGCTTAAAGCGGTCCTTGGGGATGACCACGGTGGAGCCCCGGCTGTGTTGTCGAATGAGCGCATCGGGGGTTCCCTGGACAATAATTTTGCCGTAATCCATGATGGCAATTTCATCACACAGGAATTGTGCTTCTTCCATGTAATGGGTGGTTAAAATGATGGTCTTGCCTGCGGCTTTGATGTTTTGAATCAGATCCCATAAATTGCGTCGTGCCTGGGGGTCAAGCCCGGTTGAAGGTTCATCCAAAAAGAGCAGTTCCGGCCGGTTGATCAAAGCCAGGGCCAGCAGGAAGCGCTGGCGCTGCCCGCCGGATATTTTATCGTTGTATTGATCCTGAAATTCACCCAGGCGGCATAGCTCGACAAGCTCTTCGATGGGAGCGGTTTGCGTGAAAAAACTTTTGAAAGTTTGCAGGGTTTCACGCACGGTCAAAAAATTTAGCAACGCCGTGCTTTGAAATTGAATGCCCACCTCTTCTCTGAAAGATGAGGTGCGGGGTTTTCCTTTGTAAAATATTTCGCCGGATGTCGGCTGGATCACATCCTCAATGACTTCAATTGTGGTGGTCTTACCGGCACCGTTGGGGCCCAGCAATCCAAAACAGACGCCCTGCTCAAGCGCAAAACTGACGTCGTCGACGGCAACCACCGTGCCGTAATGTTTTACCAGGTTTTTTACTTCCAAAATGGGGTTCATGGGTTCGGGGTTCAGAGGTTCATGGGTTCAGGGTTCATGGGTTCAGGGTTCATAGGTTCAACTTTCAAAGGCTCAAAAGTTAGATAACAGGCGAAATAAATAAGATGTATAAAGAGATTGGACTGCGGCAAAATAGCCTGTATTTAAACCCTGAATCTTCTCAACCCTGAACTTTGAACCCGGAAGGTTTACCATAGTAAACCTTCCACTAAAGATATCAACCCTTTTTATCGATATGGTCGTATTTATTGGAAAGTAATCGGCCAGAGCTCTGAAATGGCTTGACATTCCGTCTATTGCACCTTAATTTTGGCCGGCGCGATGGGCGCATCCGCGCCCAGCGTTTAACCCGTTGAGCCCGTTAGCCCGTTTGCCGGTTAAAACTGGTAGAATTGGATAGTATTCCTTTTTAAGCGGGCTCAACCGGCCAACTTAAACAGAAACCGATGCCGATTTGGATAGAGTTCATTTATTATAATTTAAAAAGACTAAATTTAAGGCTATATTTATGCCAGCAGTAATATCCATTGTGGGACGGTCTCAATCCGGCAAAACCACCCTTATCGAAAAACTGATCCCCGAATTTAAAAGTCGCGGTTATACCATCGGCACCATCAAGCACTCGCACCATAATCCGGACATTGATCGTTCGGGCAAAGACAGCTCGCGGCACAAAGCGGCCGGTGCCGATACGGTTATTTTTCATTCACCCGGCAAAATTGCCATGGTCAGAGATGATCATGCTGGCGATATGGATAGCCTGTTGGGTTATTTTAAAGACGTCGATCTGGTTATTGCCGAGGGCTATAAAGCAGGTAACAAACCCAAGATTGAAATAGTGCGCGCGGCGCGGCACTCAAAACCGCTCTTGAAAGATGATGCGCATTTAATGGCGGTGGTAACCGATGTCGATTTGGATATAAAGGTCCCTATTTTCGGACTTGAGGATGTCGTGCCGCTGGCCGATATGATCGAAAAAAAATTTTTATGAGCCTGTCGCCACCTGCTAAAATCTCCCGGGGCCTGAGCTGGCCCGAACTTATTCCCGCAACTTTGCTCAAACGCTACAAACGATTTCTGGCCGACGTCAAACTGGAAAGCGGTGAGACCGTAACGGTCCATTGCCCCAACACCGGCAGCATGGCCGGATGCAGCGAACCGGGCCGGACGGTTTACCTGTCAGCTCACGACAATCCCAACCGCAAATATAAATATACTTGGGAATTGAATTAAATCACAATATTCCATGTGAGCTTTAAGGTTGAGCGGCCGCTAAGTTTGACAACCGTCTAAAAATCGGTTAGCTTCATCTTTTTTAATTGAGCAAAATGAGCACTGGAGTGATGCCCGATTATTCTTTAGAAAATTTGATGTGCCACCGGGATAACCTGGAAAGCGTCCTGGATAATCTCAAAGAGGGGATTATTGCTCACGACATGGATCGGCGCATCTTTTTTTTCAACACCGAAGCCGAGCGCATCACCGGTTACCAGCGCGAAGAAATTCTGGACCGGGATTGCCACGAAGCTTTTGGCAGCCCCTTTTGCGGAGAGCGTTGTGTCTTTTGCGAACACCCGCCCAACCTGGCCGCAAAATCAGAATACACCATCAATATCAACACCAAAAGCGGCGAGCAGCGCCGCATCGAGATGACCATTACCAGCATGCGCGATTCGAATGACCAATATACCGGTGTGCTGACGTCATTTCGGGATATCACCGATATTTTCAGTCTCAAAGAGCGTGCCGGGGAACTGACCAGTTTTGGCAACATCATCGGCCGGGACAGCAAGATGATTGCGATCTTTAAACAGATCAAAGACGTTGCCGATTATGATTACCCGGTTCACATCGCCGGTGAGACCGGAACCGGTAAGGAACTGGTGGCTGCGGCCATCCATAATGAAAGTCGGCGCGGCGGTGCCCCATTTGTACCGATCAATTGCGGGGCCCTGCCGGAAGGACTGATTGAAAGTGAGCTTTTCGGACATGTAAAAGGTGCCTTTACCGGTGCATTGCGGGATAAAAAGGGTCGCTTTGAACTGGCCGGCGGCGGCTCGGTTTTTCTGGACGAAGTCACCGAGCTTTCAAACAACATGCAGGCTAAAATCTTGCGGTTTTTGCAGGAAAGCCAGTTTGAAAGAGTCGGCGGTGAAAAGACCATCACGGTGGATGTGCGCGTGATCAGCGCCACCAACAAAAATCTTAAAGATGCGGTGAAACACGGCAAATTTCGCGAAGATCTGTATTACCGGCTCAATGTGATTCCCATCCATCTGCCGCCGTTGCGCGAGCGCAAAATTGACATTCCCCTGCTGAGCGAGCATTTTTTGCAGGAAGCCCGCGAACGATACGGCCGGAAAAAACTGCGGATATCCAACAAGGCCATGTCATTGATGCTTGATTACCGCTGGCCGGGCAATGTGCGCGAATTGCAGAACGCAATTCAGTTTGCGATTGTCAAATCCAACGGCCGGGTCATCGCTGCCGATGATTTGCCCCTGGAGCTGCGCGATCTTGAAAATATCTGCGTACGGCGGGGACCGTCCCGCAAGCTGGATGTCGATTCGGTTCGATCGGCCCTCGAACGCACCGGTGGCAACAAGGTCAAGGCCGCCAAACTGCTGGGGGTGGGCCGCGCCACTCTCTACCGCTTCTTAGGCGATCACCCCGATTTAATGCAGACGGTCAATCTGCCGTTTTAGGTTGAGCCCGTTTGCCCGTTGTCCGTAAAAAATTAAGATCTTTCCTTTCTTTAACAGGCTCGACGGGCTAACCGGCTCAACCGGCCAAGCCAATAGAAAGGTTTTATCATGTACACACTGGAAGAATTAAAAAAGGAAACCGATTTAATCAACGAGATCGAATGGGACATGACGCCCGAAGAGGCCGTTAAGCAGTATCTGGAATGGGGCAACACGGACTGGGGCAGTGGAAAATATGTGATCCGCTCCAAAAGCGATTATACGACCTATTTTGTGGTCAATTGCTGGCGGAAGCCCTATTTGATCTATCTCATCCGCCGCAACTCTGAAGAGGCAATCGAGCTGGCGGAATTTGAGCTGCCGGGCCGTTTTGAAAAAGACGTTTGCGAGCTCAAAGGCGTCTATGCTCTGGATGATGATGTTAAGGCCTGGTTGCAAAACGAGTTAGGTGTATAGGGTCTGTCCCAGAAATGATTTATATAAATTCTGTCGGTCATGGCATTTTCCGACAGCCGATATGATTCACAAAGCGCCTGTGGCCTGATATTTGGGATTCATCCGACTCATTAGCAATATATTCAATGCGTGGGTGCCCGTCATCCCAAATATCAGGCCACTGCGTAAAGAATCGGCATCATACCAGCCTATCGGCTTTCAGAAAATAACATGACCTCATTTGATGAGCTATCGATGGAACTATAGAGCTCAGCGAAAGGATATAACTACAGATGGAAAAGGTTGAAGGCAAAGAACAGCTGGACCAGCTGGCCAAGGAATTCCGCTACATTGTGACCGATATCATGTGCCGGGCGGGTGGCGGACACATCGGCGGCTCCCTCAGTCTGGTGGAAATTATCATCACCCTGTATTTTAGAATTATGAATCTAAAGCCGGACGAGCCCCGCTGGGAGCATCGTGACCGCTTTGTCCTGTCCAAAGGACATGCCGGCCCGACGCTCTACACCGCTCTGGCCTACAAGGGGTTTTTCCCCAAAGATGTGCTGTTGACGCTGAACGCCAACGGCACGAAATTGCCGAGCCATGTGGACCAGGTGATTACCCCCGGCGTCGATCAGACCGCCGGTTCTTTAGGACAGGGACTGTCCTGCGCCAATGGAATTGCCCTGGCCTGCAAGCTTGCCAAGAGAAGTAACACTGTTTTTTGTGTTGTCGGCGACGGGGAATCTCAGGAAGGCCAGATATGGGAAGCCGCCATGTTTGCGGCCCATCACAAACTCGACAACCTGGTGGTTATCACCGATTACAACAAAATGCAAATCGACGCCGAAGTTGAAAAGATCGTCTCACTGGAGCCGGTGGTGGATAAATGGCGCTCCTTTGGCTGGGAGGTGTTTGAAATGGACGGCCATGATTGGGACGATATATATGCGACCATCAACAAGGCCATTGCGGTTAAAGATAAACCGGCCATGATCGTGGCCCATACCGTCAAGGCCAAAGGCAATGTCTGTTATGAAAACCGCATCGAATGCCACTTTATCAGCATCCCGGACGAAGACGAGCGCCAGAGAGTCATCGGAGGCGTCTGCGTTGAAGGCGAAGAAGAGCCGTTTGAATTTAACTGGACAGAAGGAAAATAGGAATGACGTTACACGAAAAAGAATTAAGAGCCGTCTATACCGACACGCTCATTGAGCTGATGACCGAAAACAGCAAGGTCGTTTGCCTGGAAGCCGATCTGGGAAAATCATCCGGCACCGTTCCGCGGGTGTGGGAAGCGTTTCCGGATCGGTTTTTCGATGTCGGGGTGGCGGAAGCCAACATGATCGGTATTTCGGCCGGATTGGCCAATGAAGGCATGATCCCATTTTGTGCGACCTTTACCCCGTTTGCCACCCGCCGGGCCTATGACCAGATCACGATTTCTATTGCCTATGCCGAAAATCCGGTCAAAATCGTCGGCACCGCCCCCGGGATCACCACGGCCAAAAACGGTGCCACCCATATGTGCTTTCAAGATCTGGCGATCATGCGTGCCATGCCGAACATGCGCGTTTACTGCCCCGCAGATGTCTACGAGCTGCGCACGGTGGTCAGGTACATGGCCGCCAGCAAAAAACCCGAATACATGCAACTGATTCGGGAAGTCCACGCGCCGATTTTCGATAAAGATTATGAATTTGATCCCCTTAAAGCCAGGGTGTTGGATCAAGGCACGGATGTGACCCTGGTGACGACCGGTTTGACCACCCAATTTGCGCGCAAAGCCGTTGCCGAGCTAAAGGAGGAAGGCGTCCTGGCCGAGCATATTCATTATCCGTCGGTCAAGCCGTTCGATGTAGAAACCCTTTTAGCATCGGTGAAGAAAACCAACGCGGTGGTCACCGCCGAAAACCAGAACGTGATCGGCGGGCTGGGCGGAGCGGTCTGCGAGGTTCTGGCCGAAAACTATCCCGCCAAGGTCAAACGATTGGGCGCCCAGGATCGATTCGGGGAAGTGGGAGATGTGCCCTATCTAAGCGAAACCCTGGGATTTAGCGCTGCCAAGATTGCCAGTGCCTGTCGAGAGATGAAGAAAGCTACCTAACGGCCAATGCAAACGCCCACTCAAAAATTCTGGGCGCTCAGGCTGCAAAGCGGCGCTTGAACAAAAAACACCCTGACCTCTCAACTGCCTAATCCAAATGGAGGTGCTGTGATGCCAGCGTCCATACCGATTGTGTGCCCCTACTGCGGGGTGGGTTGCAACCTGGAACTGTTGTTAGACGAAAACGGAAGACCGGTCAAAAGCAGTGCTTCCGGCCGGAATCAGGAGCTGAATGCCAGGTATCTGTGCGTCAAAGGCTTTACGGTGCATGAGCTGGTCAATCACGAGGAGCGCCTGACGCAGCCCTATATCCGCAAAGCCGATAAATTGGAGCTGGTCTCATGGAATGACGCCATTCAGCTGGCCGCCCGGCGTCTGAAGGAGATCGCCGATAAATACGGCCCCGAAAGCATCGGGATGCTGTGCAGCGGCAAAATCCTCAATGAGGAGGCCTACCTTTCACAAAAGTTCCAGCGTGCCATTATCGGCAACAATCATGTCGACAACTGTGCCCGATTGTGCCACGGCCCATCTGAAGCAGCTTTAAGGCGCCAATTGGGATACGGGGCCGTCAGCACCTTTCTGAAAGATTACGATGCCACCGATACGGTCTTTCTGGTGGGCGCACATACGACTTTTACCCACCCGGTCATCTGGATGCAGGTCAAAAAGCGCGCCAAAAAGGGCGGTCTAAATCTGATCCTGGCCGATCCACGCGAAACGGATCTCGTTAAAAATGCCGCGGTGCATTTAAAAGTAAAGCCGGGCATGGACATTTTCTGGATTAAGGCCCTGGGAAAAATTATCTATGAAAAGGGCTGGCACGACCGGGAATTCTGTGAAAAGCAGACCATCGGCTTCAAAGCCGTTTGTGATGGATTGGCTGATTTTGATATCGATGCTGCCTGCAGTCGTGCCGGGGTAAAACGGGAAGCGCTGGAAAAGGCGGCCGAGCTCATTCATGGTAAAAAAACGATATTCATATGGGGTATGGGATTAACCCAGCATGCCCACGGGACGGACAATATTACGGCCTTGGTCAATCTGGCGTTGTTGACGGGCAACATCGGAAAGCCCGGGTGCGGGCTGTCACCGTTGCGAGGCCAGAACAATGTGCAGGGCGCCGGTGACATGGGGGCCTTGCCCAACCTGCTGGCCGGGCACATGGAGGTTGACGACGAAGCCGCCCGGCTGCATGTCGGTGCTCTCTGGGGAACGGCGGTTCCAGCCAAACCGGGTCTGGCGGCTCCTGAGATGATTCACAACATTGCCTCCAATAAAATCAGGGCCCTTTATGTGATCGGCGAAAATCCGGCGGTTTCCGAGCCGCAATCCAATTTTGTCACCTGGATGCTGCAGAAACTCGAGTTGCTGATTGTGCAGGATATCTTTCCCAATGAGACCACCAAATACGCCCATATTGTTTTGCCGGCGGCCACGGTCGGAGAAAAAGACGGCACTTTTAACAATGCCGCCCGGCGGGTACAATATACAGCAGCCGGCCTGAAACCACCGGGGGAAGCCAAGGCCGACTGGCAGATTTTAACGCAAATGGCCAATGCCCTGGGTGTCGCATGGTCATACACCTCAACCGAAGACATCTGGGAGGAAATTCGCAAAGCCGCCCCGGTTTTCAGCGGCATTACCCACAAGCGTCTGAAAGCGTCCACGGGAATATTCTGGCCCTGTTATGATGAATCCCATCCGGGCACGCCCCGTCTGTACGAAGACGGATTCGGCTTCCGCGACCGTCGGGCACGCTTTTTACCGGTTCAATTGCCGGACACCCTCATGGAGCCCACCGAGGAGTACCCTTATATTCTGATCACCGGACGCCTGCTGGAACATTTCAACACCGGGGAGATGTCGCGGCGAACAACCAAACTTTCCAGGCTCAAACCCGCATCGTATCTGGACATGAATCCGGAAGACGCCGCGGCGGCCGGCCTGAGCGCAGACGACATCGTGCGGTTGACCAGTCCGCATGGATCGGTCCTATTGCCTTTGAAGATCAATGCCAACCTGCAGCGCGGGCATCTTTTCGCGCCGATTCATTTCAGCGAGCCTAATTTTAACTCCCTGATGAGTGCCGTACCCATCGATCCCACGGCCCGAATGCCGGCCTTAAAGGTGATCCCCGTTAAACTTCATAAAGACTAACATTCAGTCTAAAGCAGACAACATTGAAGTTATGTAACATGGTGAGGAATAGGTGGCGGTTCGTCGTTGTGCCAACGAATAAACAGATTATATCCATAATAATTGTATTCTTTGACTAAATTCACGATGAATTTGGTCACCTGCCTTTCCATACCGATAAACTTTATACCCGAGAAAAACGTACCGATAGATGTCTTTTTTGAATAAGCTAATCTACCTTTTACTTTGATAAGATTTTTTTTTCTATCAGTCGCTGCTAAGGCAATTAAACCTGATTCAATAGCATCCGCAGTTTGAAGTAGTATCCCGCCTTTGCTAATATCCATCGCGATGCCCAAGCCCTGAGAAACCATCTTGCCACTTTCATCGAGTGAGAAGTAGGAAATCAGATTCTGTGTTTTAATCCTTTGATACTTCCTTTTTTCAACCGTATTGGGCTTAAAGACTTTAAAGATCTCGCCACAATTTGAGCATCTGACTTTTGACCCGGTGGGCTTTATAACCCGTTCGTCTAATCGGAATCGGGATTCACATGATTGACATGATATTATCATCGGCAATAACCTAAGGTCGCAAAGAAAGTGACAATATTTCAATATACTAACTATTTGCTTAATTAATTATCGGAATTTAATAACGAATCTTTAATTTTAACAATGTCTTCCCTTAATAGAGTTCTCATGGAATCATAAAAATCAGGGTGATAAAAATGAGTAACCACCAAATGACCCCAATTAAAGGTTCTATTATCGTTTGCCGATAATCAGGTAAACAGCGCCTAAATTCGACTATAAACTTTTTCTAAAGGATCAGACGTGGACGACAAAACTATCTTGATCATTGAAGATGATAAATTGAATATGAAATTGATTCGAAGTGTACTCAAACTTGGAAGAAGATGTCGAATATTGGAAGCAGAAAGCGCTGAAAAGGGTATTCAGTTGGCCCGTGAACATCATCCAGATCTGATTCTGATGGATATTCGACTTCCAGGCATGAATGGATTAGAGGCCACCCGAGTCATCAAAAATGATCCTGACATTAATGACATTCCAGTCGTAGCCTTGACTTCATATTCAAACGCGGAAGATGAGGGAGAAGCAATTGATGCTGGATGTGAAGCATTCCTTCCAAAACCAATCGAAACCCAGGGCTTTAAAAATGCAATTGCAATGATACTGTCAGCTTATTCTCCCGGGCATTTTCAATAAATTTATCCTCTAAAATTTCAGTCGATTTAACCAAGTCTGTAAAATCGCATAATGTCAAATCTATTGATTCCACCAATCATCAATTCGTTTTCATATTATTAAACTAATTTATTACAGCAAAATGCCGATATAAATTGCTATATAATAAAGTAATGAAAGCACTCTTTCATCATGCCGTTTTGTCTAAAAATTAGGGAAAATTCTCCAGGTTATACATTGTTGGAAGTCTTTATTGTGATAGCTGTCATTGGGATACTGATGGGCATTGCGCTACCCAGTTATATGTCCTATCGATATAAGGGTGAAATAGCTAATGCGATTTCTGAAATTAAATCGATCGATAAATCGATCACTGAATATCGCTTTAAAAATAATGAACTTCCTAATAGTTTGGCTGATATCAAGATAGGCATTTTAATTGATCCGTGGGGCAGACCGTATCAATATTTAAGAATTGATGGAAGTACGACACTTGAAATAAACGGCATACGCCGCCGGGATAAAAACGCAAATCCAGTCAACTCAGACTACGACTTATACAGCGTGGGTCGAGACGGTAAAACCTCACCCCAGTTCACTGCTAAAAATGCCCGCGATGATATTGTCCGTGCAAGTGATGGCAAATATTTTGGTCTGGCAGAAAACCATTAGTGTGATAGATGAAATTGAAAATTAAAAAAACTTTTTTCAGCAGCAAGATATCAAAGCGGATTTTCACGACTTTTCTGGCATGTGCTCTATTGCCAATTTTTTGTTTCGCTACCTTGGCTTTCTTCCAAGTTACCAACCATCTCAAGAATCATACCGTTAAAAGCCTTCAAGGTTCCGTAAAATCGCTCGCATTGAGCTTAGATGATCACCTAAAATTTCTTGAAAATGAACTGGAATTTATCAGTTTGACTTTAGGCGGTCATAATGCGGTTAAAACTTCGATTTTAAATGATAGGCTACGCAACAGGCTGTCAAAAGGATTTAAAAGCATCACTATTTACAAAAATCAAAGTCAATCTCATTCATTTCTTAACCAATTTGCGATTAAATCCTTAAAGTTTTCAGATAGCGAGATAGAGCATATGACGGCTAACTACAGTCTATTATCTGAAATGCATACTTCGTCATTCGATTCTTTAATACTTATGTCCCGCCTTGTTGATGCTAAGGATAAAGCCAAAGGCTTTTTAGTAGCAGAGCTTAATTTGATAAATTTATGGGCTGCAGATGAGCTGATCAATTTACCAATAGATACTAATTTTTGTATCCTGGATTCATCTCAAAATCTACTTTACAGTTCCCATCCTTATATGGTGAAAATCCCAGACATAATAAAAGTTAATACCCAGCAATCAACGTCGGGTAATTTTATATTTGATCTAAATGAGAACTCGTATCTTGCTTCCTATACGCAGATATTTTTAAAACCGAGCTATAAACTTCCGCATTGGACAATAATCTTTTTCAAATCAAAATCAGACGCATTTGCAGCTTTAAGCGATTTCAAATTTACGTTTCCGTTTTTTGTGATTTTAACTCTTCTGATTGTCCTAAAGCTCAGCCATAATAACATTCGCCAAAATCTTGAACCAATACATAAATTAAAAGATGGAGCAAATCGAATCGCCCAAAGAGATTTTAGCAAAAAAGTTGATATACAAAGTGGTGACGAGTTTGAAGATTTGGGAAAAGCGTTTAATTATGCCAGCAGGCAGATAGATATTTTTCAAAAGAAAGGTGAACGAACACGCAAAGCGCTGCAGGTTGCGCGTAACAACCTGGAAGATACAGTTAAAAGGCGAACTGCTGAACTTATGGAAGCTAAAAAAATGGCTGATTCTGCAAATAATGCCAAAAGTGATTTTTTGGCTAATATGAGCCACGAACTCAGAACTCCGTTAAACCATATCATCGGTTTTACAGAGCTGGTTATGGATAAAGATGTCGGAGATTTAAATAAACAGCAGGAAGAGTTTCTCAATGATGTTCTGGGAAGCAGCCATCACTTACTATCTTTGATTAATGATATTTTAGATCTTTCCAAAATAGAAGCAGGCAAGCTTGAATTGAATCCTTCTATCGTAAATCTACCGGAACTATTAGAAAACAGCCTTATCATGGTCAAAGAGAAAGCAATGGAGCACTCGATACAACTACATCTAGATGTAAATGGTGTAAATAAAAATATTTTTGCAGACGAACGGAAACTCAAACAAATAATGTATAATCTCCTATCTAATGCTGTGAAGTTCACACCGAAAGGTGGAAAGGTCTCAGTTATTGCTGAAAAATACCATTCGGAAGGAACAAATCAATCTGCTGCCATTGAGACTCAAAATGGTAGCATTATGATCAGCGTCTTGGATACAGGTGTCGGTTTAAAATCAGATGAACTCAACCGTATCTTTAATCCCTTTGAACAAGTAGGAAATTCTTCCTTTCGAAATGCTCAAGGAACAGGGTTGGGTCTCTCACTTACCAGGAGATTGGTAGAGCTACATGGAGGCCAAATTTGGGCCAATAGTGAGGGTGAAAACAAGGGATCAATCTTTAGTTTTATAATACCTGTAAATCCTTGAATCATTCCTGTGATTTAGCATCGGAGAATCAACATAAGCGTTGCAGAACTTATACTCATCGAAATGACCATACAAAATTGATTTCAGTCCCATCATTTTTGTTTCTCACTCGCCCTCCATTAATTTAAGTGCCGCGAAAATAGCGCAGTTAGAGCGTTTGTCATATTAACGTTCCGATACATGTCGTTTTTTAGTCTTTTCGCCTATTAAAAAATCTGGCAATCGGAACATATTTATAACAATCGCTGTATGTGCCGAATATTTAAGTTTTGACATTTTTATCCGATATTTATTCCGAGAGAAGAAGCGAAGTCTCCCTTTATAGAAAGGTACCGCATACCATGAAAATTCATCGAATGGGCATTGTTCTGACCGTAACTGTCATGATGGGTATTGCTATTTTTGGACTCATTCTCACCCGACAAGAAAAGGAATCTAAACTCCAAGATTTGTTGGATCGGGGGCGTTACTTGACAGGACTCATTGCCCTGCACCCGACCGCAGATTTCAAGGGCGGAAAACAAGATTTTTTTCTGAGAACACTTACTGAAAACACATCCTATGAAGGATTTGTTTATTGTTACGTGCACGATCAAGCACAACAACCATTTGTCTCTCTGGTACCCAAAGATATCGCTTCCGAAATCCCATATGACGTGCAAGCGGCTTCCCTGAAAACAATGGGATTGAGCCAACAGACCTATCAACTAAACGGCACAAAAAGCACATTATACGAATTCGCCAAACCGATTTTTGAAAATGGACAAAAAACCGGCACTGTTCGTCTGGGCCTTAAGCTTCCCCATGTTTCGTTGTTCTCGTCTGAGCGGATTCGCTTTTTGGCAATCGTTACCCTTTTTATTTTTGCGGTGATGCTCTTTTTGTACTACGGCCTAATGCTCACTCTGCAGCCGCTAAAAAAACTTAATCGAGACATTCAAAAGCTCAGCAAAGAATCAGATAAGCCGTGCACCCCATCGCCGAACAACGAAAGTATTGTCCGTATGGTAAAAGAATTTGGGGAGAATATCAGTCAAATCCAAGATAGGCTCACCAAAATAGAATCGGATAATATGGATTTGGCCTCTAAGCTCGGTGTGACTTCTTTTGAAAAGAAGCAAATCGCAACTATTCTCAACTCGATCCCTCTTGGTATTATTATCGCCGATATTCACAACAATATCAGTTATGTCAATAAATACATGTCGAAATTATTAAACAAAGATCATTCTGAATCAATTGGATGTCCATTAGAGCAAATCATGGAGGATGACGAACTGCGGTTGTTTATTTCACTTCAGGAAAATGGGATGGGATACAAAATCGGAAATTATATCGAAACGACTTTCCCAAAATCTGCCCCGGGAGATACATTTAATATTTCTGTTTCCGAACTCAAGGATATTGAAAATGGTCTTGTGGGCAAAATGATCATCGTCAGAAAAATAACAAATGAAAAAATGGCTGAAGAAGCGCGTAGGGATTTTATTGCGCATCTATCTCATGAATTTAAAACACCCCTAACCACCATTAAATCATATAGCGAAGTGTTAATGGATGGCGAAGTAAATGAGGTTGAGACAACAAAAGAATTTTACAATATCATTAACATGGAAGCTGACAGATTGTCGTCTCTTATACAAAATTTATTGAGTATCTCACGAATGGAAATGGGTAATCTAACACTTAACACGGCACTTGTAAAAACCGATCTACTCGTAAAGGATTCCCTTACGGCGATTGAAACAGCAGTCAAGAACAAAAATATACTTCTCGAAAAAAACGTTTCAGAAAATTCACCCTCTCTAATGGGTGACAAAGAGCTATTGAAAGTAGCCATTATCAACATTCTCAATAATGCCGTCAAGTATACACCTCAAAACGGCAAGATCACCTTTTCACTATTCAATCAGAATGGTCACCTCATCTTTGATGTGGCCGATACCGGATGTGGTATTTCCCCCAAAGATCTTCCTTATATATTTGAAAAGACCTACCGATCCAAAGATCCGCTTGTAAGAGAGGTATCTGGCAGTGGATTAGGTCTTGCAATTACTCAGGAGATTATTGAGCTCCATGGTGGTGAGATAGAGGTCCGCAGCGAATCTGGCAAAGGTGCCCAATTTACGATTAAATTGCCTCAAGAGGAGCATTATCTTGGCATCAAATAAAAACATATCAGAAAAGGATAACGATGATGGGAAAAGCTAACGGCTTAGCTTCATCAAGATCTGGCCCTGAAAAAATTAACGCAAGAAAGGTTCTTAAAATCAGCAAGTCCCTCAGCTACCAGAATTGTGAGGAAGTAGAGGCGACTTTTAAAGATTATCTCGACCAACAAAAAAACGAGATCATTATAGATTTTAGTAAAATATCCTTTCTGGACAGTGCAGGCTTAGAGCTTTTGCTTGACATGCACAATGAGCTAAAGCAGCGCGGCGGCGCCTTAAAGCTGTCGCACCTGAGCGACCTCTGTATCGATATTCTAAAGGCCACTCAACTCATCAATGTTTTTCGGATCTATGAAGATATGAACAAAGCCATAAAAGATGTTCTATGAAAACTGATTTCATTCCAAAACGAAAAAAGCTCGGTGAAATTTTAGTTAGTCAGGGAAAAATTACACCTGAAGTCCTGGGAAAGTGCCTGCTTATCCAAAAAAATAAATCCCAACCCTTGGGCCAGATCCTTTTGCAGGAAGGTGCAATTACCGAAGAGGATTTGCAACAAGTATTAATTGAGCAATTGGGTATCCACCACATCTGGCTGCGTAAGGGCTTGGTGGACCCTCGAATTGTCCATGTATTACCAAAGGAAAAGGCCCTGGCTTATAATGTAATTCCCATGTTTCGCGTCCATAATGTTCTGACCATCGCAACAGCCGATCCTCACGCTTTTTTTGTTTTTGATGAAATTTCAAAAATTACCCATCTAAGAGTCCAGCCGGTCGCATGCCGCACCGACGATATTTTGAAAGCCATTCACGAGTGTTATCAAATCGATGTGGCCATAGATGATGTTATGGAAAGTATTGATGAATCCGAACTCGAGATCATTCGTGCTACCTCTGAAAAAGAAATCAATGAACTGGCTGAATTAGCAGACGGCAGCCCGGTGATCAACGTGGTGAATACGATTTTATTGCGGTCGATTAGAGATGGCGCCAGCGATATTCATATCGAGCCTCAAAGAGGTAAATTCAGAGTGCGGGTGCGCATTGATGGCGTTTTATATGATTTAACATCGCCAAAAATAGAATTGCATCCGGCAGTGGTTTCCAGACTCAAGGTTATGGCAAATTTAGATATTGCTGAAAGACGCATACCCCAGGATGGCCGTATTCAGGTAAATGTGGCGGGAAGCATCGTCGATCTGCGCTTTTCCTCGATGCCGGGGATTCACGGCGAAAAAGTGGTATTGCGTATTTTGGACAAAAGCAAAGCTATCTTGGATATCGATGTATTGGGATTTGACTCAGAAGTGCTGAAAAGATTCAAGTCTCTTCTCAGAAGGCCTTATGGTCTTATCCTCGTTTGTGGCCCCACTGGAAGCGGCAAGACCACCACCCTGTATTCAGCCATGACCATGTTAAACAGCAGTGAAAAGAATTTTGTCACCATCGAAGACCCGGTCGAATATCAATTAGAAAATATTAATCAAATCCAGGTCAAAGAGGCGATCGGATTCACCTTTGCGAAAATTCTGAAACACACGCTCCGGCAAGATCCGGATATTATTCTGGTCGGTGAAATCCGGGATCGGGAAACCGCCTTGACAGCTATACAGGCGTCATTAACCGGGCATCTGGTCTTATCGACCCTGCATACGAATGATGCCCCCAGTGCGGTTACGCGCTTGCTTGAGATGGAAATTGCCTCCTATCTGATCTCGTCGTCTCTATTGGCATCACTGGGACAGCGTCTCGTACGAAAAATTTGTCCAGAATGCCGCACGAATTATTATGCCCCAAAAGAAGTGCTAAAAACTCTGGCGCTAGATGAAAATAAGATCGTTCAGCTATTTAAAGGCAAGGGCTGCTCTAACTGCTATGATTCCGGGTTTAAAAGCCGCACCGGAATATACGAATTGTTGGAATTAGACCAGGGCATTCAGTCCATGATTCTAAACAATCCCAGTGTGGATGAAATTCATGACTATCTACATAAAAATGGTCATAAGACATTGAAAATGTTAGGGTATCAAAAAGTTATCGAAGGTGTCACGACCATGGAAGAGGCCTTGAGGGTTACGTCCATGGGCACATAACGCGTTTTCATTTCAATTTGCGGTGAGCATTAATTATTGTCTCGCAGCATAAAAATGAGGAGAAGATAAGAAGAAATGGCAATTACGGTCAATCATAACCTTTCACACATACCCGCAAGCCCTGTTAAAGCAAAACCGAAAAGGCAGTCAAAAAGATCGCTGACTAAATACCGCCTATTTGGCAAATCTATCAAACCCAAAGAGGTGATATTTTTTACGTCTCAGCTTTCTCTGATGCTGGAGATTGGTACACCCTTAAAAAATGCCTTGGAAGCCATCCGCAATCAGACCAAAAATTCCGATTTCAAGGAAGTGATACATAGCATGCTGCGTGATGTTGAGGAGGGTCAGCAACTTTCAGATGCAATGAAGCGGCATCCACAAGTTTTTAACAGTGTGTATAACAGCATGGTAAAGGCCGGGGAGACCGGTGGGTTCCTTTATGAAATTCTGAACCGCATGGTTGAAATGCAGGAAAAGCGCCAGGTGTTGCTTACACAAATAAGATCAGCACTAACGTATCCGATGTTTCTATGTATTCTGGGATTTGTAGTAGTGGTTTTTGTTTTGGTTGGCGTATTGCCGAAATTTACCGCATTTTTCGAAGGTAAGGAACACATCCTGCCGTTCACCACACGTTTTTTAATGGCTTTGAGTGCCTCATTAAGGGAGTATTGGTGGGTCTATCTTATCGGGCTCGCCGGTTGTATGATCGGATTGACGTTATTTAAAAACAGCGAACGCGGACAAATCATCATCGACTGGTCGTTCATTCGGCTTCCATTGTTGTCCGGACTCTCAAACAAAATCAATACCTGCAGTATGCTGCGGACGCTGGGTCATCTGATGGAAAGTGCGGTTCCGATTCTCAAGGCACTGGATGTTACACGCGACACGATCAAGAATCGATCCTTTAAAAAACTTATCCAACGCATTAAGGATCACGTTCAAGAGGGGGGCAAGTTTACTCAACCGTTTTCCGATTATCCGTTTATCCTCAATTCAGTTAAACAGATGGTTGCTACCGGTGAGGAAGTTGGTAATTTACCGGAGGTAATGCTGCGCCTGGCGAAGTTTTATGATGCCGAAGTGGATCGAGAGCTGAAAAATTTTGCGACCATGATTGAACCCATAGCCCTGGTTGTAATGGGTGTCATGGTAGGGGTGATTGTTTCATCGGTTGTATTACCCTTGTTCAAGTTGGCCCATGCGCTGCATTAGATTCAAAAATATATTAAAGGTTGTTATATTTTTGCCGATAATATGGTCAGAATATATTGAATAATTATAAATTCAGAGGCAATTTTGAAACAGGAGGGAATTTGAATGACACGGACGAAACGCAAAAAACAGGCCGGTTTCACCTTGATCGAGATGCTCATCGTTGTCCTCTTGCTGGGGATTTTGGCGATGCTCATTATTCCCCAGATCAGCGTGTCAACCGATGATGCAATGCTGAACACGCTGCAGTCAAATCTGGGCTCCATGCGCAATGCGGTCGAACTTTACTATCATCAACATGCGGGAACATATCCAGGGGCCAATGATATTAATGGTGCCGCCACTGCAGACCCGTCGACAGCCGCCATCGCTTTTGTGCAACAACTGACCCAATATACGGATATCAATGGTGATGTTTCTCCCACGAAAGACGCAACCCATATCTATGGGCCTTACTTGAAATCATTAACACTGCCCATTAATCCTTATAACAATAGCACTGCCGTTTTATGTGATGCGACAGAAAATGATATCACCGTGAGGGCAGCTGGTGCCAGCTTTGTCGAGGGATGGAAATTTTACACTCAAACGGGTGCTCTGATCGCCAATGATGATGGTGGCCATGATACACTCTAAAAACATTCACTGCATGCAGCTATAAACAGTTGCATCCCTTGGTCATCGATGAATTTTAAGAATTAACACAGTTACGTAATAAGCATACACCCTTCTGTTATGGCCCTCTCCCAATAGGGAGAGGGCCCAACATGTCTTCGCCTTTGTCCTGCAGGAGAATCTCGAGCCGGAGATTGGCATGGTAGAGACGGAGGGAGTTTTTGATGTTTGCGAGTCCTTAATGAAATTTTGTCAATTGAAATGCTACCAACGAAGAACCGAACATATGCGATTTCTGCTATATCCTGCCTGAATCGGCGATTTTCGGCCGGTTTTACCCTTTTTGAAACGCTAATTGTCTTATTAATGATGGGAATACTGGTCATGCTCAGCTGGCCGCAGTTGAGTTCTGCTCTGGTCGAAGCCCGGCTATCCAGTGCCGCCGAAGAGATCGTTAATGCACTGGAATACGCTCAGCTAACCGCCAAGACCTCAGGCCGAAATACCAGGGTGGCAATCGGGGGCTCCCAAGATCGAATTGCCGTGAAACATTACAAATCTTCGGCTGATCTGTTTAACGGGGGAGACGTGCTGCTTGCAAGCGATATCGAAAGCGGGACTTATGAGTTCATGTATCATCCCTTAAACAAAGGGGTCGATTATGAAATTTTTCTGAGCAATGAAATTCGATTTAGCGGGATTGACATTACCCTATCAGATTTCGATCCTGTCAATGCCGTCATCTTTGATTCGATGGGCGCACCTTCGCATGGTGGCACTGTCACATTGACCCTGGGAGCCCGCCAGATCGTCGTGACGCTGGATGAGCTGACGGGCAAGGTAACCATGAGCAATTAACTAAATCGCTAGCGTTCGCGGATCAATGGAATATAGGAAATGCGCTTGAACCTGAAAAGACATCTAAACACATGCAGCGGCTTCAACCTCGTGGAAGTCCTCCTTGCGGTGGTGTTTTTGGGGCTAATGGCGTCGGTAATAATGTATCTGTATTCAAGCTCTTATGCGGTTATCGATGAAGAGGCGGTGCGCATGCCGTTAGACGGCTATCTGCGCAGTCGGATTGAATTGCTGGCTGGAAAACCATTTGCAGAACTTAGCAATGGATCGGAGATCG
>JASFIG010000035.1:0-19996 GCA_050122795.1 Desulfobacterales bacterium | reverse complement strand
AGATTTTGCTTTCAGCCGTATACAAAATATGCGGATTTTGCTTTCCAACCTACCTTTTAAAGTCATTAATTTACGCGATTATCTTCTATTTGGGAACTACAGTTGAGAATCCAAAAATGGATGATTATCCGTAAATCAATGATTATAAACACATAACCGGCTTGAAAAACGGCCTTTCGTTCATACTTTAAGAGGTACTTTTTGGATATTATTTCTGACGAATGATCTGTGGCATGCTCCTTGCTCAATCATGCTCAGGAGGTACAGAATGTCTGCGGAGCGCGGTATTGTTGAAAAAGTGGAGCCGGGATGGGCCTGGGTTAAGACAAAACGCTCCAGTGCCTGCTCCAGCTGCGGCAGCCGCCATCATTGCCTGAGTCAGGGCGGTGATCAGATGGTGGTTAAGGCCCAAAATAGCGCCGGGGCCAAAAAGGGCGATGCGGTTGAATTGTATTTGAGCTCAAAAACAAAACTTAAAGGCACCGCGATCGTGTATTTGATTCCGGTTCTGGGGATCTTTGTCGGTGCTTTTTCAGCCAATCCGCTGTCTGAAACGCTCGGCTTGAACCCATCCCTGGGAATGGCGGTGTTTACCTCAACCGGACTGGTTGCAGCTGTTTTTTTGATGCGCTACCTGGCTAACCGCATGGATTCCAATAAAAGCCTGATCCCTACTGTCAAGCGGGTGGTCTTCAGCGCGCGATATCCTCAGGTTAAAAGGACTTAACACATGCTCAATCGACGTCAATTTTTGTATCTGGCCGGCGCTGGGGCCGCCAGTGTGTTGAAATATAGTGGACTGCCATTTGCAACATCCGCATTGGCAGCGTCTAAAGCTAGTGATTTTTCGCCGGATGTAGAGTTGTCTTTACGGGCAACACCATCTGAGGCAAAAATTTTTCCGGGCCAGCCCACAACGGTCTGGCAATACAGCGGGCAGGTAATCAAAGGGGATCCCGGCAATCTGATGCATCTGGATCAATCTTATCTGGGTCCTGTTATCCGCGTTCGCCGGCATCAGAAAGTCCGCATTCATTTTAAAAATGACCTGCCGGCCCGCAGCATTATCCACTGGCATGGCCTGCACGTGCCGGCCAACATGGATGGCCATCCCATGGATGTCATTTCCACGGGTGAAACCTTTACGTACGAATTCGATGTTTTAAACCGCGCAGGCACCTACTGGTATCACCCTCATCCGCACGGCCGCACGGGGCACCAGGTTTACGGCGGCCTGGCGGGGCTGTTTCTGGTCACCGATGCTGAAGAACAAAAACTAAATTTACCCGATGAAGGGCTGGATATTCCGCTCGTCATCCAGGATCGTGTCTTCAATCGCGACAATCAGCTCGTGTATTTACCGCGCGGGATGCACGACAGCATGACCGGTATGCTGGGCGACAGCATCTGCGTGAACGGCCGGCCCGACTTCAGACTTGCCGTCAGCACCAGAGCCTATCGACTGCGCATTTTAAACGGCTCCAACTCGCGCATTTACAAACTGGCCTGGAGCGACGGCACCCCCTTGACAGTCATTGCCACCGACGGCGGTTTGCTCGAAAAACCGATTGAAAAAAAATATGTCGTTCTGGGCCCGGCCGAGCGCATCGAGCTGTGGGCGGATTTCAGCCGATACCCGGTCGGCACTTCACTGGAGCTGGTCAGCAAATATTTTGAGCCCGCCATGCAGGGAAGCGCTATGGGACCGCGCAGGGGCATGACGGCGGGCGAGAGCTTGCCCAATGGAGCGCCCTTCAGCGTTTTAAAGATTGATGTGGCCAAAAAAGAAAAAGAAACCCGCACGCTTCCCAGCCAGCTGTCAGCCGTCGAGCGTTATCAGCCGCAAGACGCCGATAACGCGAATAGCCCGCGACGGTTTTCTTTTTTCATGCGCCACATGCACGGGCTTATCAACGGCCGCACCTTTCGCATGCAGGAAGTCGCCGCTGATGAGCGCATCCGGCTCAATTCAACCGAATTGTGGGAGCTGGCCAACGATGATCGGCGCATGGGGATGATGATGATGCCCATGCCCCATCCGGTGCACCTGCACGGCAAGCAGTTCCAGGTCGTAGAACGCAGCGGAATGCTGCACAACGGTTACGTGGATGAGGGCTGGAAAGACACGGTTTTGTTGATGCCCGGCGAACGCGCCCGAATCGTGACGAATTTTACCGATTATACGGGATTGTTTTTATATCATTGCCATATTCTGGAGCATGGAGACATGGGCATGATGCGCAACTATCTGGTTACGTGAAGCGAAACATCTTTCGTTTTAAAATCGCAACACCGGATTTATTCTTCCCTGATTGCCACTGTTCATTAAGCATTTGAGACATCTGCCCCTAAAAACCGTCGCATTGAATTCGTGCGGATAAAAACTGCAGTCATACGAGAATTAATAGGGAAGGTCCATAAGATACGGAGAGATTTAAATAAATGAAGAATTTACATTGTAGCGCATTGGGGTTGTCGTTGATCCTGCTGATATCGTTTTTGTTAATGGGGTGTGTGAGCGAACCGGTAAAAATCAACTGGCCGGCAACCCATCCGGCGAATTCAGAGACGCAGGAAGCTGAATTCATCCGGCCGCAGAATCCATTTGAATCCAAGATGGTTGTTATCAAAGAAGAGCCGGACACAGATCCCATGACGAAGCATACCATGCCGAAAGAAAGCGGCATGCAACACAAGGGTCACAATCTGGGAGCTGAGACCAGCAAACCTATGGATTCAGAATCGAAAATGAAACCCGAACACCCCGATGATCATACTCAGCATCAGGAGCATAGCCAATGAAATCTAAAAGAAGCAATTTGGGGCTGCTTTTGGGTGTCGTGCTCTTGGCAGCCGGATGTGCCCAGGTCCCCAAAGAGGCGGGCTTCAATGAGGTCAGGAGCCTGGTCGAACAGCGGGTCGATTACCGTCTTCAGTGGAATCAGGAAACTGAGTCTGACCGTGAGGTGAAGGAAGCCGTCGCCGAGCTGCTTAAAAGTGAACTGAAGCCGGAAACAGCCGTACAGATAGCATTGCTCAACAACCCAAACTTACAGGCAGCGTATGAAGATCTGGGAATTACTCAGGCGGACGTGGTTGAAGCCGGCCTGCTCGAAAATCCGGTAATTTTTGGCCAGGTCCGCTACCCGAACAAATCCGGTGAATATAATAATTATGAGTTTGGAATCACCCAAAATTTCTTAAATATTTTGATGCAGCCGGCCCGCAAGAAACTGTCCGCCATCCGCTTTGAGCAGGTCAAACTGCAGGTTGCCGATGAAGTCATTCAAATGGTCGCTCGGGTACAAAAATCTTATTATACGGTGCTTGGCGCCCGTCAGATCCGGGACTTGAGAAATGAAATTGCCCTGGCAGGCGGCAATTCTTTTGAGCTGGCGCTAAGGTTGCATTCGGCGGGCAATATCAGCGATCTTGAATTGGCCACCGAACAGGCGCATTTTGAACAGTCGCGCCTGGAATTGGCAAATAGCGAAACAGCATTGCTCGATGAACGCGAACATCTGACGCGCCTGATGGGCCTGTGGGGCTCTCAAACCGACTGGCGTTTACCGGAGCAGTTGCCGGATATTCCAAAAGATGAAATGCCGCTGGAGCACGTGGAGTCTATGGCCATCGAAAACCGTCTCGATCTGGCCGCTGAAAGAAAAGCAACAGAGGCTCTGGCCCAGGCCCTGGGTATCACGATCGACTGGCGCTGGGTCGGGCATGTTGAGGTGGGAATCAGCAGAGAGCGCGAAACCGACCGTACCTGGGTCACCGGACCCGATCTTGCAATCGAGCTGCCGATCTTCAATCAACGCCAGGCGGACATTGCCCGGCTTGAGGCGCAGCTGCGTCGCAGCCAGAGCCGATTAACGGCTCAGGCAGTCGATATTCGTTCAGAGGTACGCTCCTTGAGAAACCGCCTGATCATGCAGCGAAATATAATTGATCATTACCGGCACACTGTTTTGCCGCTCAGAGAGCAGATCGTCGATCTGACACTTAAAAATTATAACTATATGCTGACAGGCGCCTTCGATTTGATTATGGCCAAACAGCAGGAGTTTGAGGCTTACCAAAAGTCCCTGGAATCCATTCGAGATTACTGGATTATTCGGGCGGACCTGCAAAGATCTTTGGGCGGCCGCCTGCCGGGTCATATGCACAGCGGACATGATTCAGAACCCGATATGACCACTCAAAATAAAATAACAAAACAGGATGTTCGTGCGCACGCAAAATGAATAAACTAAAAATCGAGCATCGCTAAAGAGGAGCAAAAGCATATGCTGACCAGACGTCAAATCCTTCTATCAGCACTGGGCTCACTGACCGGGGGCGCATTGCTCAAAAAAGCCAACGCCGCTGCCACAAAAAATCAGGTGCGTTCACATACAATGCCATCAACCCAACATCAAAGCAGAAAACCATATACTCCGGTGGTGACGCCCAATGGCAGCACCTTGCCGTATAAAATGAAAAACGGCGTCAAGGAGTTTCACCTGGTTGCCGAACCGGTCGAACGTGAATTTGCGCCAGGGATGAACGTTAAATGCTGGGGTTATAACGGCCAGACACCCGGACCGACCATTGAGGCCGTGGAAGGCGATCGGGTGCGCATATTGGTCACCAATAAACTGCCCGAGCATACCAGTATTCACTGGCACGGCATTTTTCTGCCCAGCGGCATGGATGGCGTCGGCGGCCTGACCCAGCCCCATATCAAACCCGGTGAAACCTACGTTTATGAATTCACCCTGCGCCAGCACGGGACCTTCATGTACCATCCGCACGCCGATGAAATGGTTCAACTCGCTGTCGGTATGATGGGGTTTTTCATTGTCCATCCTAAAAAGCCGCCACATCCGCGGATTGATCGTGATTTTGCCATCATGCTGCATACCTGGGCCATTCATCCGGGAACGTATCGTCCGGACCCGGCCGTGATGCTGGACTTTAATATTTTCAGCTTCAACAGCAAGGTGTTCCCCGCCGTCGATCATCTGGTGGTTAAAACCAATGATCGGGTGCGCATCCGGATCGCCAATCTGAGTATGGACGAGCACCCGATTCATATCCACGGGCATGCCTTCCGCATTACTGCCACCGACGGTGGCCAGATACCAGAGGCCGGCCAGTGGCCGGAGACAACAGTGCTGGTGCCGGTGGGCGCCACCCGCGACGTTGAATTTATCGCCGACGCGCCGGGAGACTGGGCCTTTCACTGTCATAAATCCCATCATACGATGAACGCAATGGGTCACGATATCCCCAACACCCTGGGGGCCAATCAAAGAGGCCTGGAGGAGAAAATTCGCCGGATGATTCCCGGCTATATGGCCATGGGGGAGAGCGGCATGGCCGAGCACGCCGACCATGCAGATCATATGCCGGGCCCCAAAAATACGCTACCCATGATGATGGGCAAGGGCCCGTTCGGTAATATCGAAATGGGAGGGATGTTCACCGTGGTCAAAGTGCGGGATCACCTGCAATCCTATGACAAAGACCCCGGCTGGTACGATCATCCGAAGGGAACTGTGGCCTACCGTCTAAAAGGACACCCGTTAAAAAAGTATCCATCTTCTTCAGGCTAATTTTCCATTTAGAGATAAGGCCGTGCTGGAAATTTTGGAGAAAACGCTCAGTGAAAAAAAGAAAATTCAGAAGAAAAAAGCTAAAAGCCCTAAAACAGGAAAGTGAACGCAATCTCATCGAGCAGATTCGCAGACAGCTTGCCTTGCCCATGAACCGCCGCACAAATTTTTTACGTAAAAGGCTTCCCGGCGGGGGCTCCTGCCTGTAGTTCCGAAACGAAATTCATCAAACCATAAATCGTATGCCGGCGGGGATGTTTTATACTATATGCTGCGTTATTGAGGGCGAAGCATCCCGCTTTTAGCGGGATGGCTTCGCCCTGAAGCGCCTTGCCTATGAAAACCTCCAACTCGTGCAAAATTCAGGCATTATTTTGTTAGGCTCTGAATAAAATGGGTTAAATCCCAGATTTGATTTTCCGTCAATTGGTTTTTATAAGCCGGCATGACGCCGCGACCGTTAGCGATCTTCCAGGCAAAATCACCATCCGTATGGTGCCCGGCACGCTCTGCCAGATTGGCCGGTTTGGGATTTAAAGCGGCTGCTGAAGGCCCATCACCCTGACCGTTTTTGCCATGACAGTTGGCACAGAATTGCTCATATAGTTTTTGACCCCGTTCGATAGCGGCCGCATCCTTTGGCACCGGATTCGAGCGTTGAGCGGCTTGCTCAGGCGCATTCCAATTATGCGCGAACAACACCAGCGGCATGAATGCAAAGATCGCCCCTACTAATAACAGTCTAAAAAAATATCTTGCGCGACGCATATAATTATCCTTTTTGGGGATTAATCCGATGACACACCATCTGCTTGGCTTCCTCGAGCGAAAGCTTGCTCATATTGAGCACCAGATGATAAAGGAATGGGTTATCATAATCGGTTTTGCCGAGTTTTTGATAAAGGGTCTTGCGGCGTTTGTCTTCACCTCTGATAAGCCGCGTGGCACGCTTTTCCGACAGGTCATAGTTTTTTTGCATGAAGCGCACCCGGTTTTCAAACGCATCGATCATCAGGATGTGAAAGGCCTCCGGGTGGTCGTCTAAGATATACTGGCTGCCCCGTCCTAAAATGACGACATCACCTTCATCGGCAATCTGCGCAATAATGAGCACCAGATAATCAAGATATATGGTTTCATCGATATAGCCCCGCTCACCTTTCAGGATTTTATCCACCAGTGGTTTCGACACCATTCTGGAAACAAATCGCGAAAGCTTGCCGCCGGCTTCTTTTTCCACCGTTTCCACCCAGTGCGTGGAAACATTGGCCATTTCCGCTACCTTGGCGATAATTTCGCTGTCGGCAAATTCAAAGCCCAGCTCAGCGGCGATCATTTTGCCCAGCGTTTTTCCGCCGGCGCCATATTGTCTGGAGATGGTGATGACAGCCATACGTTCATCCTCCTGGCTAAATTGGGGCTTTGCCCCAAATGGAATGTTGGAACATTGGAATAATGGAATAATGGGTTTGTACTCATGCAGAGGGGATTTTTATATGAGAATGGCAATAACCATCAGCTCAAAATCTGATTATTTCCCGTAGTTACCCAACACTCCAGCATTCCACTATTCCATTATTCCAGCTACAGATAATATTTTAGAGAAGCTAAATTTTGACGCGTCGACTCTTTCTTTTCTAACATTGACTTAGGATGCTATTCCTCTGCTTTTTGAGGCGGAATCAGCAAAGTCGGATAAATGGACTCTTCGGCAATCTTACGGGGCGTGCTGCCCAGAAATTTTTCAACCCAGGCAGCTTTCGCAGAAGAGCCCAAAACAATCATGGTTGCCTGGCAGTCTTTGGCAGCCTTTTCAATTTCTTCGTCCGGATCGCCGATATACACATGCTCCCGGGCTTTGATCCCGGCCGCCTCAAAAGTTTCGCAGACGTCATCCAGTTTGTTGCGCGCTTCTTTACGCGTCTTCTGAATCGCCATGGCAGATGGACCTTTTAATTCTTTTTCATCGGCCACGTGCACCAGGTGGACCTCCTGGACGGTCTTATTTAATGCTTTTATATATTCAACCGCACGCAGGCTTCCGGGTGACCAGTCGATGGCCAGTAGCGGTCGTTCGAATGGCTCTTCCACCGAAATGGCTGTTTCCGAAAGCTGTTTGTACACCAGCACCGGCGTGTAGGCCCGGCGCAGCAGCTCAGTCACATCCGATCCGGAATACAGATGCTCAAGAACCCCCTTGGTGGAACGTCCGATAACAATCAAATCAGCATCCTCTTTGCGGGTGGCTTTGATCACCTCGGACACCAGGCTTCCGACCACGATATAGACACCGACCTCCATCCCCTGCTCAAAGAGATTTTCGGCCCAGTCAATAAACCGGATATTGGCCGCCTCCCGCAAGCGGATCTCCTCATCTTTTTGATAGCCTTTGCCCCGGCGCATGGCCACCCGATCCCTTTCGATGACATTTACAAACACCACATGCTCGAGCGCACTTTTTCTCAAACTCAGCAACGACCGTAAAGCATCAAAACCCAATTCTTCAAATTTGGTCACAAAAAGCAGTTTCTTAATCTCCATGCCGTCCATACCTCATGCTTGGTTTGTCGAAATAAAACCGAATTTCAGCCCAGCACTTTTTTGATGACATCGGCGAGCTCATCGGGCTCTACCGGTTTTTCCAGATAGATCTCCGGTTCGGGAATTTGTTCACCGCCAAATTCGGTCAGGGCCTTCTGCGATCGCATAAACGTTTTTTTGGCAATTCCGGAGAGAATGATGACTTTAACGTCCTTTAACGCTTTTGACGTTTTCAATTCCCGGTACAATCGCACCCCGCTCTGGCGTGGCATTAAGACATCGAGGATCACCAGATCCGGTTTTTCGGATTTGATCTTTTTAAGACCGCTTTCGCCATCTTCCGCCTCCAGAGGCGTGTAGCCGTTTTCCTCGAGAACCGTCACACTAAACAGCCGCACGTCCGGATCATCGTCTACGACCAGAACTTTTTGACTCATAATGTTGTTCCTCCTTGGCAACCTGGCTAGATCCAGGTTTAAGGTTCCAGGGTTCAGAGTTCAGAAGTTCAGGGTTAAACCATCTGGCTCTCATTCACGTATCCAGCATTAATTGGTCATCTTATTTAACCTCTAAACCTTTGAACGCTGAACCTTTGAACCCGTCGACTGACCCCTTGGGTTTTTATAACGAACCAATAAACAGAAAACTGGTCATTTGCCTGTTGGCGACTGCTGGTAGGGCATCCGCACAATAAAGGTCGTGCCTTTGCCGGGCTGGGATTTCACATCGATGCTGCCGTTGTGCTCGGCAATCAGCTTGCGGGTAACCATCAAACCCAGTCCGGTGCCACGGTGCCCCTTGGTGCTGAAAAAGGATGTAAATAGCTTTTTGACGACCTCATCGTCCATGCCAAGACCGTTATCGCTGATCTCGAACTGGATAACGTTATCTTTTTCAAGGATGGTTTTCAAGACGACGCGAAAATTTTTGCTGGTATCCTCATCAAACAGGCAGGCGTCCACGGCGTTGGACATCAAATTTAATAGTACTTCGTGGACGCTGTTGGGATCCATTAAGACCTCGCCGATCGAGTCATCAAAATCCTTGACCAGTTTGACATTATGTTCACGAGCCTTGTCCTCGACCAGTGCGCACACATCATCGGCTATCCGGTTGGGCCGACAGGTTTCGAATTCCGGCTGGCGTTCCTTGGAATAGGAAAGCAGATCCATCACCAGATTCGAGGTGCGGCCGATGTTGCGCTTGATCATATCCCAGCCTTTTTTTAGCTTTTCAGATTCGTCTTTTTGGATGCCGATATCAACCAGATAGCTGCCGCCCTTGAGCCCGTGCAAAATGTTTTTAATTCCGTGGGCCAATCCGGCAACCGTCTGGCCGATGGCAGCCAGACGCTCGGATTTGAGCAATTCTTTTTCAAGCCGTTTGATCTCTCTCAAATCCTGAAAAAAAGCCACCGTGCCCACCGGCCGGTCGTTTTCCAGCAAAATGGTGCTCGATGCCCGCACCGGAATATTTTCACCGTCCTTGCAAGTAATCGTCATTTCGCGCCAGGCTAAGTTTTTGATATTATTTTTGCCCGCCAGCGCGGCCTGCAGGTCGCCGGCCAGATCGGCCGGAAGTAAATCACCGGCCTTCATTTTGTTGATGGTTTCAGCCGGACTGTACCCGAAAATCTTCCTGGCGGTGGGGTTATAAATAACGATTTTTAGATCCTTGTCGGTGGCGACAATACCGTCGTTGGAGCTGCGAATCAGATTGATCTGGAAATTGGACCGCCGCCGAACCTCCCGGGTGGCTTCCTCCACCTTTTTTTCCAGATCGATGGTGTATTCTTTAAGTTGCTGCCGGATATCGAATTTTTCTCTGGCGCGGCGCAGCGCGATCGAAAGGGCCTCGTCTCTGACCGGTTTGTTGATAAAATCCGACGCGCCGTGTTTCAAGGCCTCGATGGCATTTTCAATGTCACCATGACCGGTGATGATAATCACCTCGGTATCGGCACTGAGCGCTTTAATGTTTTTTAAGACTTCGATGCCGTCCATACCGGGCATTTTAATATCGGTGATGACGATATCCGGAAGTTCTTTTTCAAAGGCTGCAATGCCCTCATTGCCGTTGGCGGCGGTGACGACAGCATAGCCATCCGCTTTCAGCGACATTGACAGAACCCGCAGGATGTCCGGTTCATCATCGATGAGCAATAATTTATCCATAGCGCAATTATGTTTCAGATGCCGGTGGAAATTTCAAGGTAAAGGTCGTGCCCTTGCCGAGCTCGCTTTCAATGTCAATGGTGCCTTTGTAGTCTTGCACGATGCCGTAACTGATGCTGACCCCCAGCCCGGTGCCCTTGCCGACTTTTTTGGTCGTGTAAAACGGCTCGAAAATTTTATGTTTGACGTCTTCGCTCATCCCGGTGCCTGTATCGGTGACCTCAACGCAGACCCGGCCATTTTCAGCAAATGTTTTGATCGTCAAGTGCTTTTCTTTATTACTGATATCGGGTTGGTTGTCTTTTTCGTCCATGGCATCAATGGCGTTAGACACCAGGTTGATAAATACCTGCTCCAGGCGATTATGCTCGGCCAGGATATCGGGAATATTCGGATCCAGATCCAGCGTAACGTCGACATTGTGGACTTTTAATTGATGCCCCAGGACTTTAAAAACATCTTTTACCGGATCGTTGATGTTCACTTGCGTGCGCACCGGCTCGGATTGGCGCGCAAAATCGCGCACATGTTTGATCACCCCGCTGGCGCGTTCGACATTGGCAACAATATCGTTGGCCATGGACCGCAGGTCCTCATCTTCAATTTTTTGACCGCGATTGAGCATTTTGAGAAAAAAATCAGCACATACCTGAATGACATTCAGGGGTTGATTGATTTCATGGGCCATCCCGGCGGCCATCACGCCCAGGGTCGTCATCTTACCGGCCTGAATCAACTGGGTTTCCTTTTCGACCACTTCGGTGATGTCGGTTGTGGCCGCCACAATTACATCCGCCTTGCCGTACTTGGCATAGCTGATATTGATATTGACATAAAACGGTTGGCCGCCTTTGCGATAGTGCCGCTTTTTGGTAAACAACAGCGATTCGTTTTCAGAAAGATTTTTCAGGCCCGCATACAATTCTTGATCGTTTTCGTCCCCCAGCCGCAAAAAGGGGGTCCTCAATAATTCATCCGGCGAATAGCCGTAACTGTCCTGGGCGCGTTGATTCATATCCAGAATTTTAAACGTATTCCGGCTGAGAATAAAAATCGGGTTCGGGTCGCTGTTAAACAGGGTACGGTATTTTTCCTCAGATTTAATGTATTGATCCTGCAAGGTTGCGTTCTCAATGGCCACCCCGATGCGGTTGCCGATCAACTCCAGCACATTTTTAAGGTCACGGGTAAAGTGGCCGGGATTTTTGCTACCGATGCGGATGACGCCGAATGCGCCCCGCTCCTTGCTGCTGACGGGAATATAGGCCAGTGACACCAGCTTTTCATCTTCGAGCAGACAAATTTCATCCGGGCAGTCATCGGGCAGGTCTTCATAGATCATAAACTGATTGGTGTCGGCCACCCGCTGAATGACGCTGTTTTCATCGGCTGCCTGGATTTTTTGGTAGACTTTTTCGGACAGGCCTTCGCAGTATCTCAGATGAAATTTGCCGTCATCTTCCATTAAATAAATGCACAGGCCGTCGGCTGATAGAAAATCCATGACTTCCCGTACCGACTGGTTGATTCTTTGATCCAGATCTGCGGGCGCATTTAAGGCCGTATATATCGAACACAGGGTTGTCAGCTCCCGGGTGTGCTGCTCGCGCTCCTCTTCGGCTTTCTTGTCTTCGGTTTTGTCCCAGAGAGTTTCAATCGCACCGACGATGATACCCTCCGGTGACTTGATGGGTGCTGCCGTAAACCAGCACCACTTGCCGCTTTCTCCCAGACGGGGAAAAAATACTTCGGCCTCATAAGCATCTTCAATCAACGGCGATTTGCGCCATGTCGCGCCATAGAGTTTTTCGATCTCATCTTCACCAATTTGATCCAAAATAACGTCGGCCATGGTGGGGCGCTCTTCTCCCCAGAAAGGGGTAGACGGCCGGGTGGTCCCCACCATCGTTTCGGCTTTTGTCCCCGTAACCTTTTCCATGGCTTTATTCCAGTGGGTCACCACATGATCCTTGTTCAACACAAAGGTGGGAATGGTGCTGCCTTCGATGATTTGAGACAGGGCCCTTTCACTTTTGATCAATCCTCTTTCGAATTCAACCGAGCGATCGCCTCTTTCTCTGAGGACACCCGCCAGTCGGTCGGCAAATCGCTCAAATTGGCTCTCAATTTCAGCACAATCGAAATTGTTTTTGCGCAGCTCTTTTAGTGCGATTCTCTTTTCGGCTTCCATCTGCAGAGCACTCCAGACGGTACGGGCATCCACGCGATCAACTACCGCAACGTGTTCAGGCTTTTCCTTTTTGATAATGCCCCCCAGCTCCGTATCGTCCGTTAGCTCCATCAATATCTGTAAATCTTGAAAGGCATAAAACTCGCGGAAATCGGCGGTCGTAAATATTCCCCTTTCTTTGGCATAGACCAGCCCTTCAGCCTGATCGTTGACATCGGCGACCCCCATAATGGTCGGGCGGCAATCCTTAAAATGATCGCTGAACAGCAATTCAAGCATGTTTTTACAAAAATTGCCGCCGCCGACGATGGCGACATTGGAATTGAGCACTCTTTCCATCAAGCACGCGCTCCATTTTTGTCGAAAAACATTTTAAACAAACGGATCCGTAAAGAATCGATGATATTCTCCAATGAATCTGAGCGAACTATTTTCACCACAAAGAACACGAACATGCACGAAGGCTATTGAAAAATTTTTTTATTTTATACTTCGTGCCCTTTGTGAGCTTTGTGAGCTTTGTGGTTGATACATCAAACTTTCTTAAAAGAACACAAATGTCACGATCACAAAAGTCGGAATCAAAAAGACCAGCGAATATTTTATGATATAGCCAAAAAAGCTCGGCATCGGTGTTCCGGCTTCTTCGGAAATCGAGCGCACCATGAAGTTGGGTGCGTTGCCGATATAGCTACAGGCACCGAAAAAGACGGCACCGGCAGAAATGGCTTTCAGATAAACCGCATTTTCGGTCATGAGCAGCGGAACCGCCTGAGCTTCTGAAGCGCCGGGATAAAATGCGCCCAGGGCACTATTAAAAAAGGTCAGGTAGGTCGGGGCATTGTCAAGAAAGGCCGACAGCCCGCCGGTTACCCAGAAATAGTGCGTCGGCTGGGTGACGCCGTCGACTAAAAAGGCCAGAGCCCCCTCGGATCCGGCTTTTAAGATCAGCAAACAGGGGATCATGGTGATGAATATGCCGATAAACAAGAAGGCCACTTCGATAATCGGAAACCAGGTAAAATCATTATCATCCCGGAGCTTTATGGGTGTGGCGATCAAGGACAGCACGCCCATGACAATCAGCAAACCATCCCGGACCCAGTCCTGCACAGCCCGGTGGATGCCCAGCGTGTTGACCTCGCCCCAGTCCACGATGCCGCTCATAAGAACCGATCCGACAATGCCGGCCAAAAATATAAAATTGTATGTTCCTTCGAGTTTGAGCGGCTCATCGACATCTTCTGCCTCGGGCGGGCACACCGCCTCTTTGCGATAATAATAGGTATCTAAAATAAAATAAATCACCAGCAGGATGATGACAACCAGCAGCATGTGGGGCAGAATCTTGAAGGTCCAGAAAAAGGATACGCCGTGCAGGAAACCCAAAAACAGCGGGGGATCGCCCAGCGGCGTCAGCGAGCCGCCGACATTGGCCACCAGAAAAATGAAAAAGACCACCATAAAGGTGCGGTTTTTGCGATAATTGTTGGCCCGCAGAAAGGGGCGGATCAGCAGCATGGCGGCACCGGTGGTCCCCATCCAGGAAGCCAGCAGGGTACCGATAATCAGTATGATCACATTGACCATCGGAGTTCCGCGCAAGGTCCCGCGCAATAAAATGCCGCCGGAAACCGTGTACAACGACCACAGCAATATAATAAAGGGAACATAATCGGCCAGAATAATATGCAGAATCTCGTACAGCGCCGCTCCTTTGAATGCGATCAGAAACGGCACGGCCAGCATTAAGGCCCAGAATCCGGATATTTTCCCGAAATGATGATGCCAGAAATCCGGCAGGATCAGCGGAAACAGAGCAATGGATAGCAAAATGCAGGCAAACGGGATACAGCTCCACAAAGGTAAAAATTTACCGATATTTTCGTGCCCCGCCCCGTGATGAGCGTCGGCTGCTTGATGCGCTGCTGACGCATTGTGCGAATCCTGATGTGTTGATGAGCTGTCAAGGTGTTCCGATGATGGCGCGCCTGCAGGTTCAGCATGGTCGGGTTGAGAGGCGGTGGCCACGCCAACGGTAAATAGAAAAATAAATGCGATTAAAAAAAAGAGTCGAAAAACAGCTGCCTGATCTGTCAGAAATTTCATTGAGCCCTTTCCCCGCTATCAACGTCACGATTGTTGAGTCGTTTGAAATCCAATATCCGGCCGAGCAGTTGATTGGTTCGGGCATCAACCGGTAAATATCGCTCTCCTTGATATATTGCTAAAGCAATGACCGCAGATCCATAACCGGTCCGAGCGGTTTACGTTATCAAAGTCTTTCGAGATTTTAAACTATTTTTAACGGAATGTTTCAGAAAAGGTAACGCGATATTTTCGCTGATAATCAACCGGATGATAAGACAGCTTGGCCTTGCGAAGCCCTTCGTCATTTAAATCCTGCTCCCGATTGACAACTGTATAATTCGAAGCCGCATTTGACAGAAACATCTGATTAATCGCCTGATAGATTCCTTTGTACTGGGTATCTCCCTTTTCAAAATGAATAACCAGCATGTCCTGGGTAAGCGCCTCGGCCACCGTATAGGCCACCATTGAATTCTCAACCATCAAAGCTCCGCCGAACAAGCCCGCCAGCCGGCGCCATTTTTTTAAAATTCTAAAAATGGCTCGATTTTCAGCAGAGAGGATGTCGGATGATTCGCAGTCGCGCCATGTGCACCAGTCGGTTTGCATGGCCATCGCCTGTTCCACCATTTCGGCCCCGAAAGGCAAATAGGTGAAATCATACTTGCGGTTGAATTGGTTAACCAGGTTCTTTTTTTTATGATAGCGCTTGCCTTTTAGCTCGATTAAGTCCGCCACCCGGTACAGATAATCCCAGTTGCCTCTTTCTTCTTCAATTTGGATTTCCTGCGTCAATCTCTCGCGCCACAGGTTAACCAGCATTTCCGGAACCCGCGTAAATGCCATATCCATTTGAGAGATGGCATTCATTCGGCTTGGCCAGTCAACTGCGTCCCACACACCGACGGGCGCCCACAGATATTCTTCGGGCCGGCTCTGCCGGATCCAGACCAAATCTTTATGCCAGGCCCAGCTCAGCCCGTATTCTTCCGACCACCCCCATAGATTCAAAAAGCTATAATCGGATGCAATCTGGGAACACTGCGCCAGCAAGATCAGGTAGTCATCCTGACGGTCGAGGCTGATGGGTTCAAATTGGAGGGTCATAAAGTCTTTCTATTATTTCAGGCTACGGGTTGCGGGCTTCAAGTGCCATTCATCTGGCAAGCGTTAAGTTGGTTTAATTGGTTTAATTCGTTTAATTGGTTCGGTTTAAACTAACCAATTTAACCAATAAGACCAATAAAACGAATCAAACAAGTCATTTAATTCTGCTTGAATTAATTGTTTGCAACTTTAGCTATTAAGGGCAGTGAAGAACGCTTCCCCGGATTTATACGCCTCTTCAAGATATTCGGGATGTTTTAGTACATCATCCTGAAAATCAAGCTGGCGGTATAAAAGCGATTTCCACAGTTCCATATCCAGGACATCAAAAAAATATTTTACCGTCAGCAGCATCCCATCAAAAAGCTTTTTGCCTTTGGTGGCGCCCGCGGAAATGAACAGTCCTTTGCGGGTGTTGGTCTGTTGTTCCGGAGATGTTTTATCAACCCAGTATTTTTTAACCCACAGGGACTGAAAGCGATCCATCAGGATTTTGGTGTGAGCGCTGACCGTATAAAAAAAGACCGGCGACGCCAGCATAAGCCCCTCTGCGGCCAGGATTTTATCACGCACTTTCTGAAAATCATCTTTGATGGCACATTCCCCGGTTTGCAGACACCCGTAAATTTCAAGGCAGGGCGATAGTTTAAGATCGCGCAGTACAATCTCTTCGACATCCGCACCGCCATCCCGCGCGCCTTCAACCGCTTTTTTGAGCAGCGCAGCCGTATTGCCCTTGCGCCGCGGACTACCGTAGAGAGCTACTATCTTAGGATGTTTCAATTCGTGTCCCTTTTTTAAGTTATAATAATTTTAATAGGTATAAAAGGGCTTCTTTAGTGCCTAAATTGCCTAAATTGCACTAAAATGCCTAAAGTTAAGGAATTCTATCATTTAATAAATGAGGGAGCGCAGCGACACCAAAAGTTTAGGCATTTTAGATCATTTTAGGCATTTTAAATTTCTAAGACCAGCCCGATCGGGCAATGATCGGAGCCGAAAATATCGTTGTCGATGAATGCTTCTTTGATCCAGCCTTTCTTGATGATATCGCCGGTTACAAAAAAATAATCGATGCGCCAGCCAATATCTCGATCTCTGGCTTTAAAACGATACGTCCACCACGAATATTTTACGGTGTCGGGATGAAAATGCCTGAACGTATCAACATAGCCGTTTTGGACGATGCGGTCCAGCCAATCGCGCTCTATTCTCAAAAAGCCGGATGTCTTTTCATTGGCCTTGGGATTTTTCAGATCGATTTCGTTGTGGGCCGTGTTATAGTCACCGGTAATAATCAGGCTGCGACCCTGCTTTTTATAAGAATCGGTATATTTAAAGAATTTTTCGTAAAAATCAAGCTTATACTGCAGTCTTTCATCGCTCATCTGGCCGTTGGGAAAGTAGACGTTAAAGAAAATAAAATCATCAAAATCCAGCTCGATAACACGTCCTTCTTGATCGAATTCGGTAATCCCCAGCTCGGTATTGACACGTTGGGGCTCGATCCGTGTGTAAGTGCCCACGCCGCTATAGCCTTTTTTCACCGAGGCATGCGCCCAGCAGGATTCATAACCGGCGATGTTTTTCATTTCAGCGGTCAGTTGATTTTCCTGAATTTTGGTCTCCTGGATCGCAAATATGTCCGCATCCATCTGCTGAAACACTTTAAAAAAATCCTTTTTCATAACCGCTCGCAGGCCGTTGACATTCCAGGAAATGAGCTTGATGCGCTTCTTTTTTTTCGCCATCTTTTTATTCCACGTTATCTGCTTAGTTATTCATTTTGCATTTTTGATTTTAACTAACAATACCTTTAGATAGACACTTTCTTAACAGAGAACAGAAGACAGAAAACAGAGGACAGAAAAAGCAGAATATCAGATCATCACCTCTAACATCTGTTCTCTGACTTCTGACCTCTGTCCTCTGATAATGTTTACTCTCCCAGCAATCCATTCACTTTCAGCAGGCTTTCGCTTTCTGGCTGAGCTTCCAAAAGCGCTTTAATGGAACGCAGGCACTCCCGGATAATGGCGGTTTTGGGCCGCGATGAGCCCAGCTGAGCATCGATGGTTTTTAAGTCGGCCATCAGCTCCGACAAACCGTCAAAGTCAAGTCCCAGGTTACCGGTCTGGTTTTTTAGCACATCGGTAACCTGTTCAACCGCTTTGCAACCATTTGCATCCATAATCGGTCGATCGCTCAGCCGGCGGGGGGCTTCCCCTGCCGGCGGCGCGCCTCCCATCAGGCCTTTGACTTCGGCAGCCCCTTCGGCGCTGATGCCGATACCGCCGGAAAGCGTTCGTATTTCTGCCAGCTGCAGGCCGATTAAGGTTTCCGCCACCCGGGCACTGGTATCATGGTCCATGCCCAGACCCTCGCCGACATCGTACATGGAGACCTGCGCAGCCGTATCCCCGTTGGTTTGCTCAAACAGGTGAATCAAATATTGCTGGCCGCTGTCATCCAGTTCGCTCATCGTCATAAATTTTAACGTGTCCTTTCGTTGCGGCAGGTTTAGCCGGTTTGCCCGTTTTCGGTTGTGCCCGTTAAAAAAGGTGTGTTTTTTCCCTTTACAAACCGGCTAACGGACTCAACTGGCTCAACCGGATAACCCATAGACTAAGATCTAAGCTGTTTTGGTGGCCAGTTGCACCATTACGAAACGACTTCCCTGATAGCTGAACGGATATCCGGATATTGAAATTCAAAACCGTGGCTCAACAGTTTATCCGGGATCGTGCGCTGGCTGTCCAGCAACACGTTGCCGAATTCCCCGAGCACGGTGCGGACCATAAACGCCGGGGCGGGCATGAACGCCGGCCGGCCCAGAACGTCGCCAAGCGTGTTGGCCAGCTCGCGGTTGGTCACGGGGTTGGGAGCACAAAAATTAAGTGGCCCCTCAACCCCGGGTTGTTCCACAATAAACAAGATCGCGGCCATCAGATCCGTCAAATGCATCCAGGGAAACCATTGCGAGCCGTTGCCGATGGGCCCGCCGACAAAAGACTTAAAGGCCGGGATCATCTTGGCCAGAGCGCCGCCGTTTTTTCCCAGTATGACACCAAATCGCATCACTGCCACCCGCACGCCCTTTTCCTTTGCCCTTAAGGCCTCGGCTTCCCAGTCTATCGAAACAGAAGCTAAAAAATCGTCACCCGGTTTTTCGTCTTCTTTTAATAGGTCATCGCCCCGATTGCCGTAATATCCGGCACCGGATGCACTGCAAAGAACAACGGATTGACCGGGTGGCAGGGCGTCCACCACATTGCGGGTGGTTAAAATACGACTGTCATAGATCTGTTTCTTATAGCTTTCATTCCAACGATTAAAAATCGATTTTCCGGCCAGATTTACCACAAGCTCGACATTTCCCAGCGCCTTCTGCCAGTCACCCGGCTGGGTTGTGTCCGCGGAGATATAATGATACGCGTCGGCGCTTATCCGCGTCTGACCGCTAGCCCGTCCGATCGCTGTGACGGAATGGCCGTTTGCAAGCAGATACTCCGAAAGGTTAGATCCAACAAAGCCCAGGCCACCCGTGATCAGTATCTTCATGGGTCACCTCCTTTTATAAGATAATCGATAGCGTCTTTATACACAAAAGAAAAGCGGGCTGTAAGACAGGCCCGCCATTTGATTTAATAAGAATTTTCAAGGATGTTCAGGACCGGTTTGCATCAGGCTTGGATGTATTCGAGCACGTCGGACAGATACCGAAGAATTCCAGCCGATGTCCGAGTATTTCATATTCAATCGGCGTCATTTCCGCCAGATCAATCTCAAACTCGCCAGCCATCGGCACGTCAGCAATACGGTCGCAGCGTATACAGCGAATATGGAAATGCTCCGACGGATTGCCGTCGAAGCGCTTCAAGGAGCAGCCGGGTTCAAGCTTTTTGATTTCACCGGACTCAGACAGGACCTCGAGGTTGCGATAAACCGTGCCCAGGCTAATGCGGGGCAAGCGTTTGCGAACCATCTCATATACTTCATCCGCACTCGGGTGGCTATTCACCTTGCGAAGCTCTTCTAAGATCACCCGGCGCTGACGCGTCATCCGAAGGTTGGGGTGCTTTTGCAAACTGTTTATGCCTCCTTATAAAGATTACCCTCTGTCTTCAAGAGGTTCCAACTCACAGACATCCGGTCCGCAGTAATCACCGATATATTCCGATTCCGGTCGGTACAACATGGGCTTGGGCGCGGCACCGGCAAAGTATTCTTCGATGACATGGGCGGTCCAACCGGATATTCTTGAAATCGCAAATACCGGCGTAAACAGATCA
>JASFIG010000034.1:0-20277 GCA_050122795.1 Desulfobacterales bacterium | reverse complement strand
CTTTGGATATAAAGCCTGAAATCACCCTTGATGAGTTCAGTCGCATCGACCTTCGCGTTGCCACTATCGTTGATGCTGAACCGATCCCAAAAGCAAAAAAATTGCTCAAACTGGAAGTCGATATGGGACAGAAACGGACCCTGGTTGCCGGGATTGCCGAAAAGTACTCGGTTGAAGAATTGATCGGTAAACAGGTGATCGTCGTCGCCAATCTTAAACCGGCTAAACTCATGGGCGTGATTTCCAATGGAATGGTGGTTGCCGCAGTAGATGACTCCGGACCCATCCTGGCATCCTTTGAAAAAAAGGTGGCACCGGGCACGCCCCTCAAGTAAGGTTCAAAGGTTCAGCGTTCAAAGGTTCAAAAGTTGTGGCCTCCAGTTGCTGATTTCAGGCTGCTTGCCGCTATCCGCTGGCTACCGTTCATCGATTACAGGTTTAAAGCCAGTAGCCAGAGGCCGACCCATTGAAACCCTGTCCCCCATCAACCTTTGAACCCTGAACCCTTGAACCCCTGAACGCTAAACAGAATCCTTGACCCCTGACGGCCGATAAGAGATAATACTGTTTTATGCCTTGTAGACATTGTTGATTAAATACCAGCGTTCCAACGAAGAGATAAAAATGAAAAACTCCTTTTTAACCAGGCTCATGTCGCACTTGAAATCTGGCACTCATATGGTTTCCCGTCAGGTTGAGTGCTGCCGCAAACTTTTTGCAGCCAACGTTTATGTCGGAAAATTTATCGAACGGGTCCCGTATGGGTCCATCGTGTTTTTCCCCTGCCGGCAAACCACTTTTTTTTGTGGTATTGCCGGAATTGTGGCGCTTAAAAATAAAAAATCGGCCGCCCAGGAACTCAACCTCGATTCGCTTGAAAAACTGATCGGCCGGATAGAGACCAACGGTTATCAATCCGGTGCGCCCGCCAATCATTTAGATCATGACTATCTGGGCGGCAAAGAGAAAATGGAGGCGCTCTGGCGCCAGGTACACGCCTTCAATACCGACGCCCCCTTTTTTTTAATTTTTTCAGATACAAAAGCCCAGCGACAACTTCAGCAGATGGCAAAGCGCCTGGCTGCTCTGACGGCTTCTGAAAGCAATCTGCTGGCCGAACAAATGGGCCATCTTTCCGCCGAGCGTGTTGATATCATGGCCCGGGCCATTGAAAAATTAAAGGATATTCATTGGCGTCTTGAAAATGATATTCTTGCCAATATTGAAAAAGTTCAAAACCTTTTGGACCGTGGCCCTAAAAACCCTTCACCGGCAAGCGTAAGCTTGTTTAAAAAGCTCAATGCGGTGTTGAACAGTATCGATCGACTCGAGGTCAGAGGCAGGGATTCTGCGGGAATATCCATCATGTTTATTTATAAGGAGACCGATTTTCAAAAGGGCCAGGAAACTTTCGAACAAGCCGGTCACCTTGATCAATTTAAAGAACGCTGCGATCCGGACCCGCTGGTCAATGGCGGTATCAGTTACCGGCCTTCCACCGGGGCTGACGGAAAAAGTCAGGTGGCTGTTGCGGTCACCTATAAAATTGCTCTCGAAATCGGCAGCCTGGGTGACAATATACATCATTTGCGCCAGCAGATTGCCAATGATGCCGTCTTTCAGATCCTGGCGACGATTCCGGCCGACTTTGACACGGTTTCAGCGCACACCCGTTGGGCATCAGTGGGTGCCATCACGGAGGCCAACTGCCATCCTGTCGACAATCACACCACCGGCCATAAAAGCGCCAGATGCGGCATCATACACACCTGCCTGAACGGCGATATCGATAACTTCCAGCGTTTAAAAGCCGAATTAGAGGGCCCGGACAACCAAATCCACAGCGACATCACCACCGATACGAAAATAATTCCGCTTAAAATTCAACAGTATGTTCTTCAGGGCCAACCGATCGATGAGGCCTTTCGACGGGCGGTCAACGATTTTGAGGGATCCCACGCCATCTCCATGCACACGGACCTGGCACCCGGCAAGCTGTTTCTGGCGCAAAGAGGCAGCGGACAAGCGATTTTTGTCGGAATAGCCGATGAACACTATATGGCCAGCTCCGAGGTTTATGGCTTCGTGGAAGAAACACCCTATTATCTCAAACTGGATGGCGAGAAAACAATCACCGGCAAACAGGGTCGCACCCAGGGACAAATTTTTGTTTTGGACCAGGCCGGCAAAGGAGGGGTGGACGGCATCAACGCCTGTTTTTACGATGGCACACCGCTGGCGCTTACCGAAAGCGACATTAAATATACTGAAATAACGACCCGGGATATTGATCGTCAAAATTTTCCCCACTATTTTTTAAAGGAAATTTCAGAATCACCGGCATCAGTTGATAAAACACTGCAGAACCGATGGAAATTCAAAGAAGCAGACCCATCGCAATATACGATTGCCCTGGATGAAACAATCATCCCTCAATCCCTGCAAAAAGCGCTGACATCCGATCAGATAAAGCGGATTTTTTTCATCGGTCAGGGCACCGCCGGTGTCGCCGCATTGGTCTGTGCCAATATCCTGAATTATTATCTGGATAACCCCGCCATTCAGATCAGTGCTTTAAAAGCTTCGGAATTCAGCGGTTTTCAATTAGACGAAAGTGACAGCCAGCATGCCATGACGGATACGCTGGTAGTGGCCATCAGCCAATCCGGCACCACGACCGACACGAACCGTACGGTTGATATGGTCAAAGAACGGGGGGCCTACACGCTGGCGATTGTCAATCGCCGGGATTCAGACATCACCTTTAAGGTCGACGGGGTCATGTATACCAGCAGCGGTCGAGACATTGAAATGTCGGTGGCGTCCACCAAAGCCTTTTATTCCCAAATCGTCGCCGGAGCCGTTTTGGGTCTGTATATCGCCAGATTGAAAAATCGCCGGGATGATGCCTTCGTCGACCAGGAAACCCGGCGCCTTCTGGCTGTGCCCTCTCACATGCGCAAGGTTCTGGCGATGCGAAAGGCTATCAAGCGATCAGCCATGAAGCTGGCCGTAACCAAAACGTACTGGGCGGCTGTCGGCAGTGGACCCAACAAAGCTGCTGCTGACGAAATTCGTATCAAACTCAGTGAGCTGTGCTATAAAACGATTTCCTCTGATTATGTTGAAGATAAAAAACACATCGACCTGTCTTCAGAGCCGCTGATTATCGTATGTGCTGCCGGTTCAAGAAGCACCGTTATCGGTGACATTATAAAGGATACGGCCATATTCAAAGCCCACAAAGCAACCCCTGTGGTCATTGTCAATGAAGGCGAAGACCGTTTTAAACCCTATGCTGCCGATGTTTTTCATGTTCCGGCGGTTGAAGAGCATCTGGCCCCTATCCTGAATACGCTCGTGGGGCATATCTGGGGCTATTATGCCGCGCTGTCCATCAATGATGGTTCACGGTTTTTATATCGATTCCAGGAGGATCTGCAAACCAGCATCAAAACGCATGCTGCTGCGGGCTTAACCGTATACGAAATTATTCTTGAAAAAGCATTTCAGCAGAAAGTCGCTCATTTTGATAAAGCCTTTAGAGCCCAAAAAGCGAAAAAACAGTTTCCGACTGCCATCGGATCGGATGTCACCTCGGATTTAACATTGCTGCTCAAATATCTATCCGGACGTCTGCCGGTTTCTGATTTTGAACTTGATTTCAGCCAGAAAGGCACCGCCGCCAATATGATTAATGCAATGTTCACTTGTCTGGGGCAGGCAATCAACTTTCTTGCCCGTCCGGTAGATGCCATCAAACATCAGGCGAAAACCGTTACCGTCGGTACGAGTCGGATCAGCGAGCGCCTGGAAGGCATATTGTTTGACGCTTTAGCAGCCGAAAATCTCACCGTTTCTCAGTTAACGGCCAGTAATATTATCGTGTTGAAAAATTTACAGGAAATTATTCGCGATACCAGTGGATCCATTCTCTATCGCATTGACGGCTTAAATCTGTTGGGCGAGCCCGTCGAAGAAACGACCATTACCGTCGTCGCCAAACGCGGTGCTGCCCAAGATGTCCCATCACGGGTTGAAACTGATGCCCATCTGAAAGGAACCAAGCGCATTATTGTCAGACAGGGCAACGTATATATCGGTAAAGGCCGCAAAGATGATCGCAGCATCGCCGTTATTCCAGTCCTATCGAATTTGCCTTCTTCACCGAGCATCATTGAAAATTTGCTTCTACTACATATTATATTTAAAGATAACATCCCGCTGGACGCTAAGATTAAAGCCCTGGGCGGTAAGTACGAACATATCCAAAATATTGTTCAGGAAAACAGCATCCGCTGGGATGATCGATTGCTTGAGGGTATCGCCGTTGAGGAATTGTTTGGGCGTTCTGCTGAAAAAATCGGTGAGTATGTCGTCTCTCAGGTCACTTCATAGTACCAGTTTTCAGAGGTCAGAAGACAGATGACAGATAGCATTATGCTGAGCCCAGTTTCTTGTTTCTGTTATCTGTCATCTGATCTGGTCTCTGTCCTCTGGCATCAGGATGAACAACACATCGGCCATTGATCCCATCTGAGTGAACATGCTTATTCGTCTGCTATTTTGGATCCTGTGGGTCACATGCCTCGCTTTCTTGCCATTTCTGACCCGTGAACTGCCGGCCCAGGCAGAAGTGGAAGCCGAACTTCTAGAGGGCAAAGCGCTTATCCGCAAACTCCCATCGCCACCCCAGGGCGGAAGCGGTTATGAGCTCGTATATGTCGTCGACGCCCCTCTTGATGTTTTCTGGAAGTTTAAAACAGATTTTGATAATGCGTTTTTGACAAGCAACAAATTTATCATCGCTCACCAACTCATCAGCCGGCGCGGTAATGTGGTGGTGACCGAAGATGTTTTCAGCGAAGATCTGTATACCCACAAACCCGACGCCAAATTCCGCTGGCAGACAACACTCTTCCCAGACGCGTATCGCCTGGATTTTGTCCTTTTAAATCCGGTGGAATGCGGCCAGAAATTTCATCACGGATCTATTCAACTCGAATCAGCAGCGTCCGGGGGCCAGCAAACAAAGATTACCCAGCGGGCCTATTTTGACTTTTTCGGAGTATCTTTTTGGGTAAATTACCCCTGGTATGGTGGTATGAGATATTTTCTGACCTATACAGTTGAATGGGAGCAGACCACGATTCGGCGCTTGAAATCAAATTATATTAAAAAAAGTGCACAATAATTTGATTATAAATTGACATGAATTCGAAGTATGCTATAATATGTATACAAAAGTGAATACGCGGGCATGCTAACCCATTGCGCGAAAAAAGGTCACACACTTTTTTTTAAATTTAACTAATTGATATTCCTATAATAATAATGCGTACATGCAGGACAAAAAGTTCGCTAAACGCAACTTTGCATAATTCGGCAAAAAAATTCAAACACTGCTTCAGGGTGTATAAAAATGGATAAAAACGCAACCGCTGCAGGTATTTCCATTGATCGTCTGAAAGAGATTTCCACCTGGGTATCGTCGGTGCAAGATCTGGATCAGTTGCTCGAACTCATCATCGAGACCGCCACACGGATGATGGATGCCAAGGCCAGTTCACTGTTACTGCTGGATCCAAAAACGCAACGTTTGTACTTCAAAGTGGCCACCGGTGAAAAAAAAGATGATGTCAAACAATTCGAAATCGAGATCGGACAGGGCATCGCAGGATATGTGGCCCAGACGGGCGAACCGCTGCTGATCCCGAATGTCTCTGAGGATCCACGCTGGTACAAGGAAATCAGCGAAAGTATCGGATTTGAAACGCGCTCTATCGCCTGTGTTCCAATGAAAGTTATGGGTGAAATTATCGGCGTTGTTGAAATTATCGATAAGGCCGATGGAAGTGAGATCACCGGTGAAGATTTAAAGAGATTATCGGTTTTTGCCGAATTGGCTGCGGTCGGCATTGGCAACGCGCGTAAAATCGAACACGACAAAAAAGAAATCAGGGATCTGAAGGAAGAGCTGGATCTCAAATACGAACTCATCGGAGAGAGCCCGGCCCTTAGAAAAGTGATTTCCGATGCCGTAAAAGTTGCCAATTCCAAAGCGAGCACCTTAATCCTGGGAGAGAGCGGTACCGGCAAGGAATTGCTCGCGCGATTGATTCACCGTGCAGGCGCCCGTAAGGATGAGCCTATGATCGTTCTCAATTGTGCAGCCCTGCCGGAATCTTTGCTCGAAGATGAGCTTTTCGGGCATGAAAAAGGCGCCTACACCGGAGCAACCGGGCGCAAAATCGGAAAATTCGAGCTTGCCGATAAAGGCACGATTTTTCTGGATGAAATTGGTGAAATGAGTCCCGGCATGCAGTCCAAGCTGCTTCGCATTCTGCAAGAAGGCGTATTTTACCGGGTTGGCGGAAACAAGTCGATCCCGGTCGATGTGCGCGTCATTGCAGCCACCAACCGTAATATCTCCGAAGAAGTCGCAGAAGGCAGGTTTCGCGAAGACCTTTATTATCGGCTTAATGTTGTCCAGATTCATATGCCGCCCGTCAGGGAACGAAAGGAAGATATCCCTTTGTTGGCCGAATATTTTTTAGATATTTTCAAACGTGACCGTGGCGTGTCGAATCTGAACATATCTAAAAAAGCAATGAATGCCATGGTTCAATATGATTGGCCCGGAAATGTTCGTGAAATGAAAAACGCGATCGAAAGAGCAGTCGTTATGGGAAACGGCGGGGCGATAATGCCGGAAGACCTGCCGCAATTTGCCGCTAAACCCAGCTACCCGGGCATGAAAGTCGGCTTGACGTTAAAAGAAGCCACCGACATGTTTAAAAAGGAATTCATCGCACTGAATCTCCGGCACACCGGCGGCAATAGAAGCGAGGCGGCCAAAACCATGAACATTCAAAGAACGTATCTCTCCCGCCTCATCAGTCGCTATGACCTGCTGGATACATGAAAGTGTTTTAGAATCACGAAAATCGTGCTATGCTGCTCAAACATATAATTTTTAAACGACAGTGACTACACCCTACCCTTTGTGCCCCCGAGAGCCCCCGGCGCCGACAGAAGGCAGGATAAAATGGAAGCATACAGTATTTTATTAGTAGACGATGATCCGTTTATTCTAGAAGGCATCGGAGCAGACCTTGAAAGCCAGGGCTTTGAATTAACGGAGGCCAATAGCGGTGACCGAGCGCTGGAATTACTGGCCAAACAACAATTTGACCTGGTTATTACGGATTTGGTCATGGAAAATGTGGACGGAATCCAGGTCTTAAAAGAAGCCAAAACGCTTTATCCGGACACAATGGTCATCATCCTCACCGGCTATGGTAACATGGCCTCCGCCATCGAAGCGTTGCGACATGAAGCCGACGATTATTTGCTCAAACCCTGTGAGTCGGCAGAGATGCTTCTCCGTATCCATCAATGTCAGGAAAAAGCAGCCCTCAGACAAAAATTAAAACTGTATCAAAAATTGTTGCCGATGTGCTGCGTGTGTAAAAAGATCAGAGATGATCGCCAGGCTGAGCCCGGCAGGGGGAAATGGGTTGAAGTTGAGCAATTTATCCACGACAAGGCCAACCTTGATATCACTTCCAGCTACTGCCCGCAATGCGCTCAGCAGACCATGGAGGCCTTCACCAATCGTAAAGCCGACCAGACTAAAAAATAGACTCCAGATAAAAATTCGGTTGAGCCCGTTACCCGTTATCCCGTTGGCCGGTTTTTAGGAATTAAGATTTGATATTATTCCATTTCAAACAGGCGCAATACCCTTTTTACGGGAAAACCGCCAAACTTGACAACGGATGGTTCATCCTATGTTTTGTTTCGGTTTTGTGAATTTTTTAAAGACGCCTTAATAAAATCGCGAAATAGGGGATGGGGTGTCATGGGGCGCGATTTAAATTCCGGATGGAATTGACAACCCAGAAACCAGGGATGATCATTGAGTTCGACGATCTCAACCAGTTCACCACTGGGTGAGGTGCCGCTGATAACCATTCCGTTTTCTTTTAGTTGATCCATAAATTCATTGTTAAATTCATAGCGGTGTCGATGTCGTTCGGAAATTTCCGCTTGCTGATAGGCCTCAAACGCCAGGGTATTTTCTTCAATCCGGCAGCTGTAGGCACCCAGTCTCATGGTGGCGCCTTTATCAGATAAATCATCCCGCCTTTGGACGCTCTGGCTGCGTTCATCAAACCATTCCCGCATTAGATATATGACCGGATGGGGCGTATTCGCATCAAATTCAGAACTATTGGCTGCTTCCATTCCGGCGACATGGCGCGCAAATTCAATCACAGCAATCTGCATACCCAGGCATATGCCGAAATAGGGTACCTTGTTCACCCGTGCATAATGGGCAGAGCAGATCTTGCCTTCAATGCCGCGCTCCCCGAATCCACCGGGTACCAGAATACCGTCTGCATCAGCCAGCAAATGTTCGCAGGTTCCACTATCCAGTTTTTCGGAATCGACGAAATTCAGGTTCACTTTGCAATCGTTGGCGATCCCGCCGTGATACAACGCTTCGTTAAGGCTTTTATAGGATTCAGTCAGGTCGACATATTTTCCCACAACGGCTATCGTTACCGCATGACGCGGGGATTTGATTTTTTTGATCAGATTTTCCCAGTCGTCCAATTGCGGGTTGCGTGTCCATATGTTGAGGAGCTCAACGATTTTATTATCCAGACCCTCTTGATGAAAAATAAGGGGAACCTCATAAATGTGATCGACATCTTTGGCTGTAATCACTTCTTCAACACTGACGTTACAAAAGAGCGCGATTTTGGCCTTAATGCTTTTGGAGAGAAATCTATCCGTACGGCACAACAGGATGTCCGGTTGAATACCGATACTTCTCAGCTCCTTGACGCTATGCTGGGTCGGTTTGGTTTTAACTTCACCGGCGGTGCCGATATAAGGAACCAGTGTCAAATGAATGTAGAGCGAATTCTGTTTGCCCACATCCGCTCTGAATTGCCGGATCGCTTCCAGAAATGGCAGACTTTCAATATCGCCGATTGTCCCGCCGATTTCAACAATGACCACATCAACATCTGAAGCCGCCAGCTGAATACTATTTTTGATTTCATCGGTGATATGGGGAATTACCTGCACGGTTCCGCCCAGATAGTCTCCCCTGCGCTCTTTGGTAATGACGGAGTGATATATTTTCCCAGTTGTAAAATTATTGTCTTTTCCCATCCGGGCATGGGTGAAGCGTTCATAATGTCCCAGGTCAAGATCGGTTTCGGTGCCGTCATCGGTCACAAACACCTCACCATGCTGAAACGGATTCATCGTCCCTGGATCCACATTGATGTAAGGATCCAATTTTTGAATGGTCACGGTCAGGCCCCGGCTCTCAAGCAACGCCCCCATGGCGGCGGATGCAAGTCCTTTGCCAAGAGATGAAAGCACACCACCCGTTACAAATATAAATTTTGTGTCCTTTGCCATCGTCTCCCCTCAGTCGGTTTCATGGATCAATTGTGATTTATACCGCTTGTCATATTAATGTTCCGAAAAAAAGAGAAAAAGCCCTTTGCGCGACGCCCAAAGGGCTTTTCATGGCCTGCAACAATCATTTTTTGCAATTAAGCAGATTTTTAAAATGTTCACTGCCTTTCAAGTCAGGTGGTAATGACTAAAAGCGCTCTATTTTTAATTCAATAGTGTCTCAAATGAGAGGCCAAATTGCAATATAAAAATCGACCTCTTGGTGCCAAAACCCATGGACCCATTTTGTTAGAATTCAACCTGAACGGGATTTTCGAGGGCACAAAGGATACGCTCGCGTCAGCTGCGGCATTTATTCAAATATTTTTTTAAATTCCTCGATGGTTTTTTGGACTTCGCTCAGATCTTCCTGATTGGCCGAGTGTCCGGGCATTTGATCGCTTTGGCGATATTCAGACATCAGACGCCCAATATCAAATATGTCTTTTGAAAAATCGGGATTGATTTGATAATTGCTAACCTCAACCGTACGCACGGTCGTTCCATCCTGAATGAATTCTATTTGCATTGGATACCATATTTTGCCAATGGGTTGCCAATCGATATAGCGAATTTCCAAAATGCCGCTGCGGTCACCCCCTGCAGATGGGATCATTAACCGTTGAGGTTGAAAGGTTTCCTTATCGACCCAGATTTGGGGGACCGTTTCGTCTGGAAATTCAGCTCCGATGACAAGCGCAAGCCGATCGTCAAATTTACCAAGGCTGGATACGGTAACATCAATCCCCAAAGTCATTAATCGTTCCAAAAGCGTCTCTCGAGAGCGGTACAACAGCAGGTCCTTGTAAAGGTCGAAGCGCGACTCGGTAGCTCTGGCAATTATGCCGTCAATTACCGTCAGCGTTCGCCCGTTGTTATACACATATATTCGCTGGTTTGTGTCTGAGACAATATCGGAACGAAATGCACGTGAAAAGAGGTACCGGATAGACTCTTGCAATTGAATGGATCCGGTTTCAACAGGTGCGGCGGTCGTCTCATCTATTTCAACCGGCTGATCATACAAGTCTTCAGTGGTATCAAAGGCAGACCTGTCATCGCTTGTTTCGTCCAAAATTTCAGGTTCAGGATCGATATTGTAAAAAATGACCCGTTGCAAAACGAACAGGCTGTTCGCCTGACCCAACTTTTCGGTAATGAGTTGAATGATATGGGGGCCCTGTAGCACGTAGGGTTGCGCACTGGCCGGAATAAATACCGCGAGGGCCAGACTCATGATGGTTAAGACACTTATTTTGGAATAGGCCATTGTCATTGTTAAAATAGCTCACTGGAGAAAAATGCCGCAGCACCGAGTTCTTCCTCAATTCGAATGAGCTGGTTGTATTTGGCAACCCGATCACTGCGGGACATGGAGCCCGTTTTGATCTGACCGCCGTTTACGCCGACCACCAGATCGGCAATAAAGGTATCTTCTGTTTCTCCCGAACGATGCGATATGATAGTCGTGTAACCCACCTGTTTAGCCAGCTCGATGGCATCCAGGGTTTCAGTAACGGTTCCAATCTGATTCAATTTGATTAAAATTGAGTTGGCAATGCCCTGCTCGATGCCTTTGTTAAATATCTTAGGATTGGTTACGAATATGTCATCACCGACAATTTGAATGCGGCTTTCAAGTCGGTCGGTCATAATTTTCCAACCGTCCCAATCACCTTCGGCAAGGCCGTCTTCAATCGACACAATCGGATATTTGTCGATTAGTTTTTCATAGTAATCGATCATCTGCTGGGCGTTCAGTTTCTTGTTTTCCGAAATTAAAGTGTATTTACCGCCTTTGAAAATTTCGCTCGCAGCAACGTCCAGCGCGAGACCGATTTCTTTACCCGGTTTGTATCCGGCAGCCTCAATGGCCTTCAAAATCTTCTGAATAGCGGCCTCGTTGGACTCCAGATCGGGCGCAAAGCCCCCTTCATCTCCGACAGCCGTGCTTAGCCCCTGGTCCTTTAAAATCTTTTTTAATTGCTGAAAGATCTCGGCACCCATCTGAACCGCCTGAGCGATTGATTTAGCGCCAAAGGGCACGATCATAAATTCCTGAACGTCCAGGTTGTTGGCCGCATGCGCTCCGCCATTGATGATATTCATCATCGGAACCGGCAAGTAGCGCGCATTGATGCCACCCAGATAACGGTAAAGCGGCACGGCGTATGCTGCTGCTGCAGCCCGGGCAGCTGCCATGGATACGCCCAGGATGGCATTGGCACCCAGTTTCGATTTATTGGAGGTACCGTCAAGCTCAATCATAAATGTGTCCAGTGCGGCTTGATCGCCGGCATCCATACCGGCTATGGCCGGCGCGATTTTGGTGAGAACATTTTTTACGGCTGCAGAAACGCCTTTGCCCCCATATGCTTTGGATCTCTTGTCCCGCAGCTCTAATGCCTCGCGCTTTCCGGTCGAAGCTCCGGAGGGCACAGCTGCTCTTCCCACAGCACCGCAGGCCACCATTACATCCACTTCGACCGTAGGATTTCCTCTTGAATCCAGAATTTGTCTTGCTTGCACATCAACGATTTCGGTCATGTCGCTAATCCCCCTTTAAGGAACTGGCCATGTTGCTTGACAAATAATAGAGAAATGTTACTCTGCAATAGCTTTGATGTCAAGTAGGGCCGGGTTCAAAGAAACACACATTTTGCGCGCAAAAATTCATACACGATGGAAGAAAAAGGCAAAAATTTATATACGGTTGCCCATCTTTTCGTAGCGGCCATCCGGGTGTGCGAACATCAAATGAGCTCTCCGCCGACGATTGATGATATTTCTAAAATGTTGGCGATGTCATTAGAGCGCAGCAACTATGTCTGCAGAAGACTCAAAGATCTGGGCGTTATTGACCGTGTAGAAGGCTCATATGGCATTCGGTTGTTCGTGCGGGACCATATGAAAATCGAAGAAATTCCGCGCGATGCCGATGGGACACAATTGGATGCAGAATTACAAAAATTCAAAGACTCCCAGAAAGCCCTAACGGAAAAAATTGAAACGATTCAAGCCAAGCAGGCCCAGAAGAAAAAAGACCTTTTTGCCGAGATGGAAAAAAAACTCAAGCGGGAGCTGGAAAAAAAATAAGATTGCATACATATCTCCTCGTGTATTCATCAGCTACACCCGACCGGCTGGCCGGTCTATTGTTGCAAGGATGTAGACCGTTCCAGCGGTTCGCCTGATTGTTTCGCCTGCCAGACATTTCAAACCGGGCAACTATCAAATATCACGATGATTTTTTGCTTGACATAAAATTGCCTTTATCATTAAGCTTATTGCTGCAGCCATCCGATTCGTATTGTTTTCAAATACATAAAATAATGTTGACAACCCGACTGGCGTAGCCGCTCACAGTTGATTGTGCGCGGCTGAGCAGTCAAGGTTGACGATTTGGTGTTATGTTTCCCACTGATTGGATTTGACAAATGGACATAGGTAAACCGGAGCAATCTGAGATTTTTTATCGCAAGATCCATCGTAAGGATCATGACCAAATTGCTCTTGATGCGGAAATGATCCGCTTGCTGATCGCGATCGATGAGAAAAAGAGTTTGTCTCAAATTGCCGCTGAAGTGCAGATGGAACCGGCGACACTGAAAAAGAATCTGGGGAAATTGATTCAATTAGGACTGGTTGAGCCCATCAAAAAGGGCCTTCCGGTTTTAGATAAAATCTTCCTTCAAGCATTAAATATTAATTTATCCAGAGCAATTGGACCGATAGCCGAATTATTAATCGAGGAAGTGGCGTCAGAGATGGAAATAACCGAACCTGGAATCCCGGTACATCAGGCTGCCGAAATGATTACCATCCTTTCGCACGAAATACCGGATCCGGAGAAACGAATCGAATTTAAAAAATCCATGATGGATATTCTAAATAAAAAGCGAATTTATACGGAGGTGCCCAAGCCATGATGGACATTATTTGTGATGAATGCGGTAAAAAATATCGTGTTGACGAAACGAAGATGAAAGGCCAAAAAGCCAAGGTTAAATGCAAGGCCTGCGATAACATCATGGTGGTAATCAAGCCTGCGCCCGCAGTTCCTGTTGAACCGTCTCCGGTGCCTGACATACCCGAGGAGCAACCTCCCCCGGAGCCGCAAATGCCCGAACAGGTCGCTGAACGACCGGCGTCGCTGCGCGCGGAAGCTGAGGATTTGCATCGTGAGGTACCCCCATTTTACGGTGGGCAGAAAGTGCGTTTCGGTCTGTTTGGTAAAATCATCACCGTTATGCTCATCGTCAGTTTATTGCCTTTTGCCATTTTCTGGGGAATTACATTAAGGGAAACCAACGAACGGATTCGCACCGATACGGAAACGTTGATGGCCCAAACAGCTTCGGGTTTGGAAAATCAGATTAACGGGTGGATTAATAACAACGTTGCCATTTTACGCACGGCCGCGAAGCTGCCTGAAATTCAATCCATGGATGGTATCGTGCAGAAGCCGATATTGGAAACCATTCAAAGGCAATACCCCTGGATGTATCTGGTATTCACAGTAGGAACCGATGGCGTCAATGTTGCCCGCAGTGACGATGTGCCCCTCAAAGATTATTCTGACCGCCAATATTACAAGGATATCATTCGCGGTAAGGGGCTCAGCTGGCAAACGCTGATCGGCAAAACCTCCAAGAAGCCGGCACTGGTGCTGTCGGTTCCCATTAAGACAGCAGATCTGACCGTAGGCGTTATGGCAGCGGCGATGACCGTCGATGACATCTCCAAAAGCATTGCGACCTGGAAAAAGGGTAAAACCGGACACGCTTTTTTGGTGGATGAAAAAGGTTTTGTGGTCGCCCACCCCAACAGACAGTTTGTGGCCGCACGCAAAAACCTCAACAGTCATCCCTTGATCGCGAATTACCGCAAAAAAGGCTGGACCACCATTACGACCCGATTTGATAATGAAAACAACAAGCCGGCTCTGGGTCACGTCCGCAGCAATAATTACGGATGGGCGCTGGCCATGCAGCAAGAGGACACTGAGGTGTTTGCAGCATTGAACCGCATGCAAAAGTTTGCCCTGACCCTTCTGGGCTGCACCATATTATTGGTATCGGTCATCGCATGGTTTTCAGCCCGCGCGATTGTGACACCGGTAATGAAGCTCACCGATGCAGCCGAGCGCATGAGTCTGGGAGAATTGAATGTAAAAATCGATATAAAATCCAGAGATGAGATCGGTTTGTTGGCCCAGGCGATTGGCCGCATGCAGACCAGTTTGCGGCTGGCTATGAATCGTCTCCGCCGCAAACGGTAAAACTGGTTCCAGAGCGCTTATCTCTTGTCCGATGGCTGTGTTGTGATCCGATTTATAATGCTCACGTACTAACGTGTACGCTCCGCTTATAAATCGAATCACGCCTTGCCCTCGAACAATATCTAACCGCTCTGAAACCAGTTAGGTTTCTTAAAAAAGATACATTAACAACTTATCTGCCAAAATCCATTCGCCTGCCTGATTGAACCATATCCATTTTAATTTAATCCAGACCTTAGGCAGTTGTGCCAATAATGGTGACTTCGATGGTGCGTTGACGGCGACGATTATCATGGTTGATGGCCACTACCTGTTGCCAGGTCCCCAATTTCAGGTGTCCGTTTCGAATCGGCAGGACAATCGAAGGGCCCAACAGAGCGGCCTGCACATGGCTGTGCCCGTTGCCGTCATGCCAGGCTTTTTCGTGTTCATATTCTATTTCCGGAGGCGCCATGCGATTGACAGCCGCCATGAGATCGCTGACCACGCCGGGTTCATATTCAATGGTCGTCAACGATCCGGTGGAGCCCACCATTGTGGCATTTAAGCTACCATTCTCAACCTGAGATTCATAAATCAGCTGCTCAAATGCCGATGTAATGTCACGAATATCCGGTCCGGTTTTTAGGCTGATGTCAACGGATTTACATAAGAGCATGATGGTTGGCATATCACTTTCCTCCCTAAAGAGTGTTGCAAATTTTCAAGGCGGACATTATGATACCATTAAATGCAGCCAAAGAGGAACCGTTATGAAAAAATTGTCAACACAGGTTGGTGTTTTTGTGATTTTGATCATCATCTTTGCCTTCAACGGGGTCGCCCAGCAGGCCGAATTGATCGAGCCCAGCCGATCCCTTGAAGCAGCATCTGGCGCCCCTGGTCATCTAACCGTATTTAGTGAACCACCGGGTCAGGACGTAGCCCTGGATGACGCATTAATTGGATTAACGCCCATTCGGATAAAATCGCTCGATCCGGGTATCCATCGGTTGCAGGTCGGAGAATCCATCACCAAAATTTATATCGAATCTGGAAAAACCTTCCATATCAGCCTGTTCAAGAATCGTTTTATCAAGTTTGAGAATACTCAAAAAGAAGCAAGCGCACCATCTGATAATGGCGGACAGTTAGGAATCGATCAGAGAGAGCTCGATCGGCTACCGCAAAAGTCGCCCCCCATCGAAGAAGCAAATCGCAAAGCCTGGAAGCGCTGGATGCAATTTGTAAATGGAACATCCAGCCACTTTTGATCATTCCAAAGCAGGACGACCCACCGGGCACAAAATGTCTGCAATTTGTCGGTGCATCCTCAAATTCTATTAACAAAAAAGCTCTGCCTCTCCAAAAAGCCGTATCTTGATATGAAGCTCCTATTCGGCTTTTCGTTTAGCGATACATGATCGTCACATTGCTCAACAATGGCCATCAGCGCTGATGAAGTTGTCAACAAAATGGACGGAATTGTCAAACATCAAGACAACTGTATTTTTTTTTATACACATGCTGCGCGAATCGGCTGAACAAAAAGTGTAATGTTGTCAATACGATAGTCTTGGCCCCAAAATATGTGTGCATAAAAATGCATAAAATCCCTTACCGTTCAGTTTTTTTGTATAACAAAATGAATCGATTTTCATTTTTTTATAACAATATAACCTCTTGTAATTTATATTATAATGCGTTTTTAACCCTTATCTGAGCGCATCAGGATGCCGTTTTGGCAAGAAATTTGCTGCATAATCAATCTGAGTATTCCCTGTCTGCATACGTTCATTCCCAAAGCTAAGAGGTAAACCAGATGGAGCGACGACACCATCAACGTTATGGGGTTCGACCAGGTACTTTTGCTGTTCTAAGGTCTACGTCCATTGAACTAAGTAAAATAAAAGATATGAGTATGGGCGAGATTGCCTTCGCGGTCATCAAATCCAAGCCCATCAAAATGGGTCGAATCATCAATATTTCAACAGATGGGCTGGCTTTTCATTATATCGACCGTAAGAGGGGGTCAAATAGCCTGTTTAAGATGGATATCTTGTTGGCTTCAGACGCTTTTTATCTGGACCGGATACTCTTTAAACCGGTTTTCGATTTTGAAATCACGTCGGAAATTCCGCTAAATTCCTTTTCGATTCGTAAATGCGGGGTAAAATTTGGCGAAATGAATCAGCGGCAACGATCACAATTGGAGTATTTTATTTGTAACCATACGGTGGATTCGGCAGAATTAAAACCCACGCTTCAGCCCTGGAACGATGAAAGATTGATGCTATGCGAAGCAAATCAGATCGTCGAATCGTTGGCTTAACTGTAAAACGGCTAATTCCCAAACGCAACGAATGATAAATAAGCGCAAATATCCAAGACGATTTTGTTCAGAATCTTCCTTTTTTGCTACGCGATACGGCGTCCACGAATGTTTTATTAAAAATTTAGGCACCAAGGGAGCTTTTATCGAAACAGATTTGTTTTTACCCGAAGGAAATACGGTCACGATTGCGGTGCCCGCACATGGGAGGGCGAGTAGCCTCAAACTGAAGGGAAAAGTCGTCTGGACCGATCAATATGGATTTGGCGTTGAATTTGGCGAACCGATTCTTATTTAAGGCGCCCTTTTATTTCACCTTTCCATATTTTCGTATTCTGCTCAACGGTAAATGATCATCACCCTGGAAAGCTCTGTATTCGGACGGATAAGCGTTTCATCCGATTTATGAGCCACTCACCTTCAAAGCCACTCCATTATGAAATAAATTACCCAAATATTCGCACTTTCTTTTCAGAACCCCGTCTGGCGTAATTTTAAGTGAGTTTATAAGTATCATTAATTTTTATAAATATCTCGCAATTTGAGATAATTCAGCGTATTTGCATGTTTTTTGCAAGGAATGTAGGCAAGAGCTGTTGCTTCATATGCGAGCGCTCTGAATGGTTGAAAAAGGAGCGGTTTTTTAAGGTTAGATAATGACCCGTACCGAGACTAACCATAAGACCGAAGTCAGACGAAAAAGAAGGGGCTGATCCATATGCGCAAAAACTATTTTTGCCTGAACCAGAAAGGTTTTACGCTAATTGAAATCGTTTCGGTGATGATCATCATGGGTGTGGTTGCATCCGTATCGATTCAAAAATTTGATTTCGTAACCGATACTGCAAATGATAGAGCTTTGATCACCGGAATTGCAGAACTCAATGTCAGAGAATCACTCCTATGGTCGAACATGAAGATATCCAGTGATGGATATACCACAGATGATGACTTATGGCTTTTGATGGTAACGGAAACGGATCTGGGAACAGGCTATGAGTGGGAAAGCGCTCCGGTTCGCGATGCGGGTGGTACGCTGAAATTCAAAACCGCATCAAGAGTACTTACCCGGCATGTATCGACCAATACATCCGCAGGTAGATGGGACTAGTCCGTTCTCATTTTGCCGGTTAGACAAAATAAACAAAAAGCAGTGTCATCAAGGCGCTGCTTTTTTATATTCACGCAACAGCCGACTAGTAGACCACAGACTTAATTTTCCCCCGGCTCTTTGCATGGCGGCAGAAAGATCGTGAAAGCCGAACAAAAACCCAATGACTCTGTCTTTGTAAGCGATAATTTTGATCAGCCTGGGATCGGCTATTTGCACAAGGTTGTTCATCAGAAAGATCAGCTCATTTGCCGACAATTCATATCATATTTGATTTTTGAGGGTGCGGCTGGGATTTGAATACTTGGATCACAGCGCTTTTTTACAAAACCAGCGACTCAATAAATTCCAGCAGCTGATTCAGGTTCTGGCACGGACGGACCTCGTGACAATATTCCATATAGGTTCGCATTTCGCTATCGCCCGTATACCAGAAATTGGGGGTCTCGGGATTCAGCCAGATCACCCGACGGCTTCTGTCGCGCATTTCGTTTAGGATTCTGGCTTCCGGATGGCCGTAATTTGTCCGGCCGTCACCGATTATAATCAGGGTTGTCTTTTTATTGAGCATATCCATGTGCCTGTTTTTAAACTGGCGAAATGTCAATCCGTAATCAGTCGCCGCATTGTACTCAATATTGGCCTCCTTTAAAATCTTTTCAATGGCCTGGTTGATTTCAAAATCCTCAAACACATGGGAAACCTCATCCAGTCCGGCTACAAAAACAAAACTGTGCACCTGGGTAAAGCATTCCTGCAATGAATAGAGCATGTTTAACATGAATCGCGCCGCCGACCAAACGGAGCCGGAGACATCGCACAGTGCAACGATTTTACTTTTGCGCTGGGGCCGATTGCGATAATATAATTCCATCGGGATCCCCTGATAGCCGGCAGCCCGCCGTAACGTCTTTTTGATATCCAGCACACCCCGATTCTGGGCTGCATAGCGCCGACTGATGGTATCTTTTAGCTTGCGCACCAGCTGTTCGATCACCTCACGCATATCCGCCACTTCTTTCCGGGTCAGCGAAGCAAAATGAATTTCCCCCAGGTGGTCCAGCCGCTGTCGATAGGTAAGGTTATTATCAGCGTCGTTCGCATATGCCAGACGGTTCTGGGTTAATAAGCGGCGCGCACTGTCGAGTCGGCTATTGAAAAACGCATTTAAGTCGCGACGCATTTCCCAATCTATCTGATCACGACGGTCGGCCAAAAATTTTTCGAGAGCCTTATCGACTGCATTGAGCGCCAGCATGATTTCAAGACGCTGCGTCACCGCACCCAGATTCGCTCCCGGTCCGCGGTTTTGATCATCCGATCCGGATCCGATCTGCTGGAGCTGCTCAAGGTATGGCAGCGGGTTACCGTCTAAAAAGTCCAGAAGCGTTTGCATGTTCGGATGGTTTTCCGGTACTGGTGACAGCGCCTGCAGAACATCTTGGACTTGTTGTGACAGAGGTTCGGAGTTGACGATCGAGGCATCCTGGCGCAATTCATGAAAGAATATCTGATATAGGCGGTCGAAATGACGCTGCTCCCGCCGGCTTTTAGCAAAATTGGCACGTAAGACCGCTGCAAATTGCGGCTCTTCTGCGATATCAACCAGCTGCATTTGATTGAGACAATCGAGTACCTCTGAGGTGGCTATCCGCAGACCGGCGCTGCGGGCGATACCGACGAATTTTAAAACCAGATCGACCATAAGGAGAAATGCCTTGGCCATGAAGCCATGGAGAAATGGAGTGTTGGAGTGATGAAGTACTGTAAAAAGGTAAACCCTATTTAGCCATGACTCCACTACTCCAACACTCCAACACTCCAGAATATCTCTAGCGGTGACAAGGCTTAACGGAGTCGCCTTGCTAACGGCAATAAACGCTTAATTTATAATTTTTTCGAGTTTGGCCTGAACCTGATCCACGTCGGCCTGATATTTGAGAATCACATTCAAGGTATCCCTGACGACTTCCGGGCTCAGATCCTCAATTTGAAGTGCCAGCAGTGATTGGGCCCAATCCAGGGTTTCCGAAACACAGGGTTTCTTTTTGAGGTCTAAATCTCGAATTTTATGGATGGCATCGATCAGCT
>JASFIG010000033.1:0-20404 GCA_050122795.1 Desulfobacterales bacterium | reverse complement strand
CCCGGGTCCAATGCCGTCGAACTGGTCGAAAAAGCCGTCCAGACCATGCAGGAGCTGGCCGGTTCCTTTCCCAGCGGCATGCGCTACGACGTGTCGCTGGACACCTCCAAACCGATCGTTGCCGGTATTAAAGAGATCGTCGAGACGCTGTTTATCGCGCTGGCTCTGGTCATTTTCGTGGTTTTCATTTTCATCCAGGATTGGCGGGCCACCCTGATTCCCACCATCGCCATTCCGGTCTCGCTGGTGGGCGCCTTTATGCTCTTCCCGCTGCTGGGATTTACCATCAACGTGTTGTCTTTGCTGGGCCTGGTGCTGGCCATCGGTATTGTGGTGGACGATGCCATCGTGGTGGTGGAAGCCGTCCAGGTGAACATCGAAAAGGGGGTGAGTCCCAAAGAGGCTACCATCCAGGCCATGAGCGAAGTGACGGCCCCGATTATCGCCACCACCCTGGTGCTGATCGCTGTTTTTATTCCCGTGGCCGGTATGGCGGGCATCACCGGACGCCTCTATCAGCAGTTTGCCATCACCGTCGCGGTCTCGGTGGCCTTCTCATCGGTCAACGCCCTGACCCTCAGCCCGGCCCTGTGCGCTTTGCTGCTCAAAAAGCCCACGCCCTATCGGGGTCCGCTGGGCTTCTTCTTCAAGCTTTTCAACCGGGCATTCGAGCGCTCCACCGACGGCTATATGACCTTCAGCCGGCTGATCACGCGCCGCATAGCAGGGGGGCTGGTCTTTATCATCATTATTTTTGCAGCCACCGGGCTGGTTGGAAAATTTTTGCCGGGCGGGTTTATGCCGGAAGAAGACATGGGTTATTTCTATGTCAATATCCAGTTGCCGGATGCGGCTTCCATGCAGCGCTCCGACGCCGTGGTGCGCAAAGTTGAAGCCATTATCAAAAAATATGAGGAAGTCGAATTTATCACCGCAGCAACGGGCTACAGCCTGATCTCCGGTGCCATGTCTACCAATGCTGGATTTTTGTTTATATCCCTGGTGGATTGGGCCCAAAGGGAAAAAACCGTCAAGGATGTCGTCAATCTGCTCAATCGCGACTTTGTCGCCCAAATTAACGAGGCCCAGGTCTTTGCCTTTGGTCCACCGGCCATTCCCGGGCTGGGCAGCGGCTCGGGCTTTACCATTATGCTGCAGGACCGCAGCGGCAGCACCCCGGGATTTCTGGCGCAACAGGCCGTCAAATTTATTCAGGCCGCGCGCGAAAGGCCCGAGATCGGATCGGTTTTCACGACTTTTCGTGCCGGTGTTCCCCAGAAGTTCATCGACATCAATCGCGACAAGGTGCTCAAGGCCAACATTGCCTTAAACGACATCTACACCACCATCGGCGCCTTTTTGGGAGGCTCCTACGTGAATGATTTCAACCGTTTCGGGCGCCTTTACAAGGCCTACATCCAGGCCGAGCCCGAATACCGGCAAAACAAGGACCAAATCAACCTGTTCTTCATCAAAAACCGCGATGGCGTAAGCGTGCCGCTGTCTGCTTTTGTGGCGGTCGAAGATGTGGCCGGACCGGAATTTACCAATCGCTTCAACCTCTTTCGATCCGTGGAGCTGACCGGCGGCCCGGCCCCGGGATATACTTCGGCCCAGGCCACCGCCGCGCTGGAAGCGGTGGCGGCTGAAGCGCTTCCGCCGGAAATGACCTATTCATGGAGCAATATGTCCTTTCAGGAAAAGCGGGCCTCGGGCACGGCCGCGCTGGTGTTCATGTTTTCGCTGTTGTTTGTATTTCTGATCCTGGCAGCCCAGTACGAAAGCTGGTCTTTGCCCGCCAGCATCCTGCTGGGGACGCCGTTTGCCCTGTTTGGCGCCATCGGGGCAGTGCTGCTGATGCGGCAGTTCGATCTGAGCTACGAAAACAACGTTTTTGCCCAGATCTCTCTGGTGATGCTGATTGGCATGGCCGCCAAGAATGCCATTTTGATCGTTGAGTTTGCCAACATCAAATTCAATGAAGGCCTCGGCCTGTTCGATGCGGCCCTCGAATCAGCGCGGCTGCGCTTTCGTCCCATCCTGATGACCGCCTTTTCGTTTATTCTCGGCGTGCTGCCCCTGGTAGTCGCCACCGGAACCGGCTCGGAAGCCCGCAAAGTGATGGGGATGGCCCTGCTGGGCGGTATGACGCTGGCCACTTTACTGGGGGTATTTTTCTATCCCATGCTGTTTGTTTTCATCGGCAAGCTCTTCCGCTACGAAAAGAAACGCGATTTGGATAACAGCAAGACGGAATTGAAATGAAGGCGTATTCAGTGAGAAAAAAGCGCTGGCGGGTATTGATATTGATAACCCTGGTGTTGACGGGCTGCATGGTGGGCCCGGATTTTGTGCCGCCGACCGTTGAGACGCCCGCCGATTACCGCTTCGATGCCGGTAAAGCTGCAGCCGAGGTGAACCTGAAATGGTGGGAGCTATTTAAAGATCCCATCCTCTTCGAGTTGGTGACCACATCTTTGGTCAACAACCGCGATGTCTTAATCGCCGCCGGCCGAATTGAAGAAGCCCGCGCCGTGCTGGGTTTTGTCGGGGCGGATCGATATCCCGGCATCTTCATCGAAGGCGATGCGAGTACCGGTAACTTTTTGGGGATCAGCAAAAGCGACTCTACCGACCAGGCCGCTTTTATCGGCCCCACCTTGAACTGGGAAATCGATTTCTGGGGCAAGTTTCGCCGGGCGACCGAATCCGCCCGGGCCGAGTTGTTGGCTTCCGAATATGCCCTTCGAACGGTCCAGCTCGGTTTGATATCGGAGGTGGCCAGCACGTACAATCGATTGCTGGATTTTCACCAGCGATTGCAGATATCCAGAAAAACGCTCCAATCGCGACTTAAAACGCTTGATATTATTCAGCAGCGTTTTGACAAAGGCATCGTCCCGGAGCTCGATCTCAACCAGGCCCAGATCCAGAAAGAAATTGCGGCCGCATCCATCCCCCAGTTCGAACGGCAAGTTGCGCAGTCGGAAAATGCGCTCAGCATTTTACTCGGGCAGCTGCCCGCAGAAATTCCAATCGGTAAGGGGCTAGAGGCCCAGGTGGCACCACCGGAAATTCCGGTGGGCCTGCCGGCAACCCTTCTGGAACGCAGGCCGGATGTCGCCGAGGCCTTTTATCTGCTTCAAGCGCAAACGGAGCAGATCGGTGTGGCTGAAGCGCTGCGCCTGCCGGCTGTCTCGCTGAACGGCCTTGTCGGTCTGGCCGGCAGTGATATCGCCGACGAAACCACCGACGGCGGGGTTTGGCGGGCCGGTGCAGGCCTGTTCGGGCCACTTTTTGAGTTCGGCAAAAACCTGCGGCGCGTGGAAATCGAGGAGTCCAGAGCCCGACAGACATTGTTTTTCTACGAAAACACCGTACTGACCGCTTTCCGGGAAGTCGAGGACGCATTGGTGCAAATTGATACCTACAACCGCCAGGTGGAGGCTGTTAGCAGACAGGTCGCAGCGGCCCGCAACGCCAATACGCTGTCCCTGGATCGCTACGATCAGGGCGTTACCAGTTATCTGGAAGTTTTAGAAACCGAACGTCAATATTTTTCAGCCGAGCTGGATCTTTCCGATTTGTATCAGCAACGCTTGAACGCCTATGTCGCGTTGTACAAGGCGCTGGGCGGCGGCTGGATGACGCCTGAGGAAATGCAATCCGCCAAGTAGAGCATTTGTCATCATAACGTTCCGATACTGGCAGTTTTTTGAGTCTTTTCTGATTCAAACACAATAAAAAAGCAGCCCTGCACCTGCACCAGACTGCCTCTTAAAGCTTTATTTCGCCCAACGGATAGGTTAAAGGTCGGGCACTTTTTTGTGATCACTTCTCCTCTATTTTTTCCTCTTCAATTTTTTCAGGATCTTTTTTTTCCGCCTCGTCAGACTCGCCCTTGAAATTCCGGATGGCCTTACCCATTCCGGCGCCAATTTCAGGCAGTTTTCCGGCACCGAATATAATCAGGATGATTACCAGTATGATAATCAGTTCGGGCATTCCTATTCCAAACATATTACCTCCTAATCGGTCCTAGATTGTTTCAGCTCATCAAGCAGTTTTTTGAACTCTTTAGATTTGATATAACGGTCCACACTGCTTTGATATTCTATCCACTTCGTCCAGGAATCAATCCAGGAATCGTTGTGCCAGTAGCAGTCCTCATCCCCCCGGCCCTTGAGGCGTTCGATATATTCCAAATATTCTTCGGAGCATCCCTGGCAAAAGTTGTATGGTACGTTTAGCTTTCGGTGGTACTTTTCACCGACTTTCGGGTCATGTTCGATCTGGGTGCCGCATTTTTCGCATTTCATCGAGCAATGGGTGCACTGAAACACTTTTTGCACGGCCAAGACCTTGCGCCTGCGAATTAAGGCCGCTTTTTTGTCTTTGGCCAGATCAAGCTTTTTATCAATGGATATGATGTCTGCCACGGATCGCCTCGGTGTCCGATTAATTCATTTCGACCCATCAATGGCCGCAAATGATGACCCCCCAATGGGAATCTGACTATAACACCGGCCCTTTTGTGTGTCAATCTTTTCAAATCAGGCGTCAGAATAACCAAATGGCCTGAAATTTATACACATATAATGATCACTGATATGCTGTTTGCAACTAAAAACGAACATATGCCACCTGCTTCTTGAAAACCTGCCAAAGGAATGTTAACTTTAAAATTTAACCTAAAAAATTTTGATTTTAATGCAGCGGCATTTTAACTCATGATGCTTTTTGGTGTGTACTGTGGAGTAATGAAGTTCTGCAGCTTGGAGTAGTAAATAACTTCGATGTATTTGAAAACTCCAGTACTCCGCTACTCAAATACGCAAGAAAAGGATGCTAAACCATGGAAAGCACCTTCCAACCCCGGGGCATGCCGGCACTGATCGGTAGTTTGCCGCTGACGGATCACGTCGAAGCCTGCCGGCTTGTCCTGGAATATACGCCCCAGATCCCTCTGTGGATTCAGCTTCCGGCGTACAAAGAAGAAGGAATGGTCCCGCAATTCATGCCGGGCTTGCCGGGGCTTTGCTCGACGGTAGAGCGGGTGTACATTGATACCGCGCAAGATGATTTTGAGAATGATATCTTACGGTTCTACGAAGATTACATGGCTGTTGAAAACGGCGATTCCGATCTGTCGACGTCCAGATTTTCATTGAATGAGCAAACCGCCAGGGGTTTTTTTGTTTTTGTTGAACACATAAAACGCCTTGAAACGCCACCGACAGCAATAAAGGGCCAGATTACCGGACCGTTTACATTTTGCACCGGCATTTCAGATCAAAACAGAAAGGCCATTATTTACGACGACCAGATGAAGGATGCTGCCATAAAGTTGCTGGCTTTAAAATCCCGGTGGCAGGTACAACAGCTAAAGCAGTTTAATTGTCCGGTCCTTGTTTTCCTGGATGAGCCCGCTCTGGCCGGTTTTGGCTCATCTGAATTTATCAGTATTTCGCGGGATGAGATTGCCCGAAGCCTTGAGGAGGTCATCGCCGGCGTGCATGCAGAGGGCGGCCTTGCCGGGGTGCATGTGTGTGCCAATACCGATTGGACGCTGGTCCTGGATTCAGCTGCCGATATTGTCAGTTTTGATGCCTACGCTTATTTTGATCGCTTTATTCTGTATGCCGATCAGATCAAAACATTTTTGGAAGCCGGCAAGATGATTGCATGGGGGATGGTGCCGACGTTGAATCCCGATGAACTGCAGAAAGCGACCACCGCATCTCTGGTTGAGCAATGGCAGCAAAAGGCGGCGCAAATCCAAAATCTGGGTATTGATTCGAATCAATTGATCGCGCAATCGTTGATCACGCCCAGTTGCGGCGCCGGCTCGTTGAGTGCCGAACAGGCGATCAAAGTCTTGAAGCTGACCCGGGACGTCTCGGAGCAGATAAGGCAAAGCATAAATTAAGGTTCAAAGGTTACCTCCTTCGCCTCTTCGAGGCTTCGGAGGACAAGCAGGGTTCAGGGTTCAGAGGTTCAGGGTTAAAAGGTTCATGGTTTCTGGCCTCTGACCTCTGTCTTCTGTTTTCAACCTTTGAACCATTGAACGCAGAACCGTGAAACCCGTTAACTGAAAGCTGACTGCTGAAAAACTGATACTTGGTTAATTGGACCCGAAATCTACATAAAATAGACCGTATGGAGAGGTTGAGAATGATTGAAAACGAAAATGGAACATTTAGCGGAGCGACGCGCTATGTCCTTGATGATGAATTGGCCAAGATTGTAAACATATCCATGGCACTGGAAATGCCTTTGCTGCTCAAGGGAGAGCCCGGCACCGGTAAAACCATGCTGGCCCATGCGATTGCAGAAAGCTTGAAGATGCCGTTGATTGTACTGAATGTGAAATCCAGCATGAAGCTTGTTGAGGCCCTCTATCAATACGACACGTTGACACGGCTCAATGACAGCCGCTTTGGCGACTCCAGCCGCGATGTCAGTAAAATAGAAGATTATATCCGCATGGGTAAAATCGGGCAGGCTTTTACCGCAGACACCCGCACGGTTTTATTAATCGATGAAATCGACAAGGCCGATACCGATTTTCAGGACGATATGCTGGACGTTCTGGATCAGATGGAATTTGACATCATCGAAATCGATAAAACCATCTCGGCAACATTTCGTCCGGTTATCATCATAACCTCCAATGCCAAAAAGGACCTTTCCGATCCGTTTTTGGGACGGTGTAATTTTCACCATATTGCTTTTCCGGAAACCGATATGATGCGCAAGATTATTCGGGTGCATTTCCCGAAAATCGACTCGGAGATGCTGGATAATGCCGTCACGGCATTTTATGGCGTGCGGGAATTCGGCGATATTGAAAAGCGGCCGGCCACCCGGGAGTTGATCAATTGGATTCGGGCGCTCAAGGCGGATCCGGATTTCAAGCCCAAGCAGCTGGCCAAAGGCGATCTGCCGTATCTGGGCGTGCTGTTTAAAAAGAGCCAGGATTTGCAACGGGCGCAGGGTATGCTCGGCCGAAGAAGAAGTTATTAAGGCTTGCGGCTCAAGGCAACAATCTACTATTCGAACCTTGAACCGTGCTTGTCCTCCGTCCTCTTATTTAGGCCGAAGGAGAAACCTTTAAATCCTGAACCCTGAACCTCTGAACCTTTGAACCCAGAACCCTGAACCTCGAGCGAAGCGAGTTATGTTCGTTGATTTTTTCTATAAACTAAAAAGTGTGGGCATTCCGGTCAGCCCCACATCTTTCTTGACCCTTCACAAAGCGCTGGGTGGCGGGCTGGTGAATTCCCTGGAGGACTTTTATACGGCCTCGCGTGCCATTCTGATAAAAAGCGAGCGCTATTTTGACCTGTATGATCAGGTCTTTGCGCACAGCTTCCAGGGCGCCGATTTGCCGGACCCCGAGGGAATGGAGCTGGATGAGGTGGCTCGCATGATGCTGGAGTCCTGGCTGCAAAATCCCGAGGGCCTGGCTAAAATACTGGGCATGGATGAATCAGCCCTGATGAAACTGACCCCTGAGGAACTGATCGATTATTTCAAGGAGCGCCTCAAAGAGCAGACCGAGGCCCATCAAGGCGGGGGTAAGTGGATCGGCACCGGTGGTTACTCGCCGGTGGGCCATTCGGGCTACCATCCCGGCGGCATGCGCGTAGGGGGCGTATCGGGTAACAAGTCGGCGGTGAAGGTGGCCATGGACAGGCGCTATAAAGACTATTCGATGAGCGGGCCGCTGACCAGCGCCCTGATGGGTGAAGCTTTGAAGCGCCTGCGCAATCTGGTTCCCTTCGGCCCCAAAGATCAGGTCAATGTCGATGAAACCATCTATCAGACCATGAAAAACGGCGGTGAGATCGAAATCGTATTTGACCGCTCGCTTAAAGATCGCCTCAAAATCATTCTGGCCATTGACAACGGCGGCTGGTCCATGGACCCTTATGTACCGATCGTGCAGACGCTGTTCGATTACGCCCGCGCCCAGTTTAAGGACCTGAAGACCTACTTTTTCCACAATACCATATACAGCACCCTGTGGAAAGACCCCGCGCGCTACAAAAAGCCGCTACCGATCGATAAATTTGCCGGATTCGATCCTGAAACACGGCTGGTTATGGTGGGTGATGCCAGCATGGCGCCCTACGAGCTGATGGCCACCGACGGCTCCATCCACCTCGAGGAGCGCAGCGGTCTGCCCAGCATCGAGTGCCTTAAATTTTTAGAGCGTACTTTTCCCCGTGCGGTCTGGTTAAATCCCGTACCCGCTTCGATGTGGGGTTATACCCGCACCATCACCATCATTCGCGACATCTTCCCGATGTTCGAGCTGACCATCGACGGACTGGAGCAAGCCGTATCCTCTCTAATGCAGAAGTAATATGCAGCTTAAGCAGAATTTTTGAATTAATTAAATTAGCCACAGACCCACACAGACATACACAGACAAATCTTTTCCTCGGGCGACCCGCCTTCGCTAAAGCTACGGCGGGGCAAGCCCTGTCCGAGGTAAAACCGTATGCCCTGCGGGCAACAGCTCTCACCATATTAAGACATGTCCGAAGGCAACAGTTTTAATCTATCTTACGAGGTGTGTTGAGCGTCTATTTATTGTAATCGCGAAGCGATTGCCAATTTTTGTTCGGCCAGAGCGCCAGCGTGCCGGCCGAACAAAAGTTAGTGTGGGTCCGTGTGGGTCTGTGGCTAAAAAAAAAGCCCATCCTTCAATAGGTCATTGGCTAATCGATCCGGTACAACCGGTTGGTGTTGTCCCAGATGGTTTGCGCGAGTTGATCGGGGTCTTCATTGCGAACTTCGGCCAGCTTGAGCAGGACAAATTTAACAAAGGCGGGCTCGTTGCGGCGGGTATGGTATTTTTCAGGGGCAGGGGTCAGATAGGGGGCATCGGTCTCCACCACCAGCCGATTGGCCGGAATGTGAGGGACCATCTCACGCAGGTCCGATCCCCGTGCCCGGAGAGTCACGATGCCGGTTACGCCGATATACAATCCCAGGTCGAGATATTCTTGCAGCTCCGATACCGTGCCGCTGAAGCAATGCACGACACCGCCGCTTTCATTTTTAAAATCTGCCTTGAGGATCTCAAGAAAACGACCCCCGGTGTCGCGTTCATGGAAAATGAGGGGAAGCTGCAATTGAGCGGCAATTTGCAGTTGCCGCACAAACCATTTTTCCTGATCTTCTCGCGGTGAATACATGCGGTTGTAATCCAGCCCGATTTCTCCCCAGGCCTTGATTCGCGGTTTTTGCGCCAGATCAGTCAGAAAATCAAGTTCGTTCGCACTGCATTGGCTGGCATCATGGGGATGGTATCCAACCGAAGCGTAAATGTCCGGGTGGGATTCAGCTATTTCCAGGGCACGCGCTGCTGTTTTTTTGTTGACGCCGATGGTCATCATGCGCGCAATCCCGGCCTGGCGGGCGCGCTCGATGACCCGTACCAGATCCTTTCGATATGACTTGTCATCCAGGTGGCAGTGACTGTCAAATATTTTCATTTCATTCACATTCCTTTAGGTTGAAACATGGACTTCAAGCTATTTCAAACCTGGAGGGCACCTTATTTAGGTTGCCCGTTTAGCCCGTTGAGACGGTTGGCCGGTTGAAAAAAGGAATAATGTCTAATTTTATTTTAAACCGGCTAGCGGGCCAATCCGGAGGCGGACAAGCGGGTAACGGTCTCAACCTGGTTTAATATCAGCCAACCGTGCGATGATCAAGATTTTTGCCTTGATTTTGCACTGCGATTCTGACAACATAATTTGCTTGGTCTAACAGATAGGTTACCAGAAATTGGATTGGACGCCGGATGATGATCAAACCGGCGAATTATCGGTCGGGAGGTTTAACATGTTTAAAATAGTTCATCGCGAGGAGATGTCCGACGGAACTGTAGTGCTCAATGATATCGAAGCACCCATGATCGCGCGCAAGGCCAAGCCGGGCCAGTTTGTAATCCTCAAAGCAAATGAAACCGGCGAACGCATTCCGCTGACCATGGCTGAAACGGACCCTGAAAAAGGAACCCTCACCGTCATTTATCAGGTGGTCGGCAAATCGACGGCGCTGTTCAAAACCCTGCAGGTGGGTGACGGATATCAGGATGTGATCGGCCCTCTGGGCAAGCCGACTCACATTGAAAAAGTCGGCAAGGTCGTCTGTGTGGGCGGTGGTACCGGAATTGCCGTCTTGCATCCCATTACCCGTGCTTTAAAAGAAGCCGGCAATCATGTCATCTGTATCATCGGGGCGCGGACCAAGGATCTGCTGATCCTTGAAGATCGCATGAAAGCGGCGTCCCACGAATTGCGAATCTGCACCGATGACGGCTCATACGGGCATCATGGTTTTGTTACCGATGTGCTTAAAGAAGTGCTGGAAAAAGAAAAAATCGATCAGGCTGTTGCGATTGGACCGGTTCCGATGATGAAATTTGTGTCTTTAATGACCAAAGAATACAATGTGCCGACCCTGGTCAGTCTCAACCCGATCATGGTGGACGGGACCGGTATGTGCGGAGGGTGCCGGGTGACCGTTGGCGGCCAGACCAAATTTGCATGTGTTGACGGCCCTGAATTTGACGGTCATCAGGTGGATTACGATGAGCTGACGCTTCGGCTGCAGGCCTATTGTGAAGATGAGAAGAAATGCTATGAAGAATTCTGTGTCATGGATTCATAAATTGCACAAAAATCGCGCGGCAGCCTATATTTTTTTAATGTTCGGGCTGTGAACGGATCGTCTCAGGTATCCATTTCTTTTGCGGAGGATAAAATGGCGCAAGAAGCAACCAAAAAAGCGAAAAGAGAAAAAATTCCCCGGCAGGCCATGCCCGAGCAGAAACCCAAGGTTCGAGCGAAAAATTTTGATGAAGTTCCCTTTGGCTATACTCCGGAAACAGCCGTTAAGGAAGCACAAAGATGCCTGCAGTGCAAAAAGCCGAGTTGCGTTGCCGGCTGCCCGGTGGGCATCGATATCCCGGGCTTCATCCAGCTGATTAAGGAAGAAGACTTTACCGGGGCGATCCGGCATATCTGGCAAAAGAACAGCCTGCCGGCGGTTTGCGGACGGGTTTGCCCCCAGGAAATTCAGTGCGAAGGCGTATGTATCCTCGCCAAAAAAGAGGAGCCGGTGGCCATCGGCAATCTGGAGCGGTTCGCCGCTGACTGGGAAAGAGCAAACGGCACCGGTGCGTTGCCCCCCAAAGCAGAATCTACCGGGAAAAGGGTTGCAGTCGTTGGATCCGGGCCAGCAGGCCTGACCGTAGCCGGAGATCTGATCGTCAAAGGCCATGAGGTAACGGTATTTGAAGCATTTCACAAACCGGGCGGGGTCCTGATTTACGGAATTCCCGAGTTCAGGCTCCCAAAAGAAATTGTGGCGCAGGAAGTCAATTTTCTTGAAAGATTGGGTGTAAAGGTTGAATGCAATCAGGTGGTCGGTCGAACCATCACAATCGATGAGCTGTTTGAAGAAGGATATGAGGCCGTTTTTATCGGGGTTGGGGCCGGGCTGCCTGTTTTGCTGGATGTTCCGGGAAAAAACCTGATCGGCATTTATTCTGCCAATGAATACCTGACACGCTCCAATCTGATGAAGGCCTATCGTTTTCCGGAGTACGATACGCCCATCATTCACGGGAAAAACGTGGTTACCCTCGGTGCCGGAAACGTGGCCATGGACTCGGCGCGCACCGCCCTGCGGCTGGGCGCAGAGAATTCCCGCATCGTTTATCGGCGCTCAAGGGCTGAGGTGCCGGCCAGGGCCGCAGAGGTGCACCACGCCGAGGAAGAAGGCGTTGAGTTCTTTTTTCTGGCGGCGCCAACTAAATTTATCGGAGATGACAAAGGCCGCGTTGTCGGGATGGAATGCCTGAAAATGGAGTTAGGCGAACCGGATGCCTCCGGCAGACGCCGGCCGGTTCCGATTAAGGGCTCGGAATTTGAACTGGAGTGCGACCTGGTCATTGTGGCTGTCGGTACCGGGGCCAATCCCATCCTGACGCAGTCCACCGACGAGTTGACGCTGAACAAGTGGGGGTATATCCAGGTGGACGAAAAAACTGCCAAAACCACCAAAAAAGGGGTCTGGGCCGGCGGCGATATTGTTACCGGCTCGGCCACGGTCATTCTGGCCATGGGGGCCGGCCGAACGGCATCTGATTCGATTCATGACTATCTCACACTTGGCTGGTGATTTTCGTTTTTAAATGGATCTTTTTCCGATGAGCGTTGTTCTCCGCGAATTTCAGCCTTCGACGTACCACCAGTACGCCGAAGGCTAAAATCCTTGTGCGGCCGCGCTCATCAAAAAAATCTCTCATTTAAAAACCGAAAATCCAAATTTTTAAATAACAAAAAAAACCGCCGTGCAGATTTATATCTGTACGGCTTTTGTTTTCGAAGATACCCCATGCCCCATGCACTTTGCTCTCTGATCATTGGAATGCCTCCGGTATAAAATCTGATTCTTGCGCGATCTTGCGCAAAACTGCTCGTTTCTGAATCAGAAACTACATTTTATATTATTTCAAATTAAACAAATGCCCTGGATTCAGGTAAGAGGCTTTCCAGGGCAATTTATTTTTAGTTGACGACAAAGGCTAAAATCCCTTGCCGCTTCTAGCTTAAGCGACGGTGGGCGTGCCACGGCGTAACTGTAGTGAGGCCGGTCCGTACGGCGCGTTGACATCATTTCCGTCAATTCTTCAGGTCATGCTCGAGAGTTTCGATTTGGCGGTCAATTTGATTGGATGCCGAGGTGAACCTTGCAAGAAGTGAATAGGTCAGCGGGACCAAAAAAAGGGTCAGGACGGTGGACAGCACCACCCCGGAAATAATGACGATTCCAATGGTGAATCGACTCTCGGCACCGGCTCCGGTCGCCAGAGCAAGGGGAACGGCTCCGATGGCGGTGGACACCGATGTCATCAACACCGGGCGCAGGCGGGTCCGGGCCGATTCCAGGATCGCTTCTGAGACCGATTTTCCCTGATTGCGCAGCTGGTTGGCGAACTCGACGATCAGAATGCCGTTTTTGGCCGCCAGACCGATGAGTACCAGGATGCCGACCTGGCTGTATACGTTAAGAGAGCTTCCGGCCAGATACAAACCGACCAGAGCCCCTGCCACCGCCAGCGGCACTGTCAGCATAATCGTCAAAGGATGGATAAAGCTTTCGAATTGCGCTGCCAGCACCAGAAACACGACCAGCAGAGAGAGGCCGAAAGCAAAGATCAGGGCGCGCGAGGCATCCACAAATTCACGAGATTGCCCTTTAAAATCGATGACCGGTGCGCTGCCCAGTTCCTCCCTCGCAATCTTTTCCAGGTAACCAAGGGCCTCTCCGAGCAAGTAGCCGTCCTGGAGCGTTGCGCTGAGGGTGACGGCCCGCAAGCGATTAAACCGGTTTTTAGCTGCCGAATCAGCAAATTCTCTAATGGACACCAGACTGGAAAGCGGGATCAGATCGCCCTCTCCGGTTTCCGATCGGACGTAGATATTGCGAATATCGGTTGGGGTCTGCTTTTGTTCGTTTTTTCCTTCAAGGATCACATCGTACTCTTCGCCGCGATCGATGTATGTGGTTACCTTTCGGAAACCGAGCATGGTTTCCAATGTTCGACCCACCTGAGCGATACTGACCCCCAGATCAGCAGCGCGGTCTTTATCGATGATGACTTCCAATTGCGGCTTGTTTTCTTTGTAGTCGCTTTCCAGGTTGGAAAGTCCGCCGTTTTCCTCGGCCCGGGCGATCAGGATATCACGCCAGCGGGCCAGTTCATCATAGTCACTTCCGCCCAGCACGAACTCCACGGGTTTGCCGGTTCCGGCCCCCAAACCGCGACGCGCAACGGAAAAGGCGCGGTACCCAGGCAGATTTGCCAGCTGGCGATTGACATCGGTCATGATTTCCTGCATCGAACGATTGCGTTCCGACCAGCTGCTGAGGACCACGATTCCCCGGACGCTGTTGACCTCGTTGGTGCTTGAAAAAGAGGCCGGCAGCCTCAGCAACACACGGGTGGCCTCGCCGTTCTCATACAGCGGCATCAGCACGTCTTCCATTCGCTGCAGCATTTCGTAGGACTTGTCGAACCCGGCTCCCTCAGGGCCGTCGGCAATCACGAAAAAGGCACCGCGGTCCTCCAAAGGGGCGTATTCTTTATCGACCAGGGCGTAAAATAGGGGAATCGCGGCCAGAATGACCGGAAAAATGACAGCAATGATCCACCTGCGTTGCATCAGCTTTTCCAGCAAGCGGCTGTAGCCATCAGTGACCGCCTGCTGCAGGCGTGTCAGCCGGGTCGATTCGGGCGCATTTTTGCCGGATTGCGAACTCAGGATCCTGGAACACATCATCGGCGACAGGGTCAGCGCAACCATACTCGAAAAGCAAACCGCTGCTGCCAGAGCGATGGCAAACTCTGAAAACAGGCGACCGGTGTTGCCCTGCATAAAGGTAATCGGCACAAAAACCGCCACGAGCACCAGGGTCGTGGCAATGACGGCAAAACCGACCTGGCGCGCCCCTCTGAGCGCGGCCATCAGGGGCGGTTCCCCCAGCTGAATGCGACGAAATATATTTTCCAGCACGACGATGGCATCGTCCACCACCATACCGATTGCCAGAATCAAGGCCAGCAATGTCAGCAGGTTGATCGAGAAATCCAAGATCAGCAGAACCGCAAAAGCGGCCGTCAAAGACACCGGCACGGTAACCGCGGGCACGATGGTCGCCCGCAGGTTGCCGAGAAACAAAAACAACACCGCAACCACCAGAACAGCGGTAATTGCCAGGGTTTTATAGACCTCATAAATCGACGCCTCGATGAACACGGAGGTGTCGTAACTTTGGATCAGCTGCATCCCCTCGGGAAGCGTTTCGTTGACCTTTGCCGCCTCCTGTTTTACGGCATGCGCCACATCGAGAGTGTTGGCCTTGGATTGCCTCACGACCCCGAGGCCCACCATCGGGATGCGGTTGCCGCGCAGAACGCTGCGATCATCTTCGGCGCCGCGCTGCACATTTGCGACGTCCTGCAGGCGGATCAGGTGGCCGTCTTCACCCTGGCGAACCACCAGCCGCTCGAAATCTTCGGCGGAATTGAATAAACGCGCCACCCTTACGGTAAACTCTTTGCGGGTCGATTCCACGCGGCCCGCCGGAAGCTCCACGTTTTGGCTGCGCAATGCCTGCTCGACGTCCGCAACGGTGACTTCGAGGGCGGCCATCGCCTGTTTATCGAGCCAGATACGCATGGCATACTGGCGGGCGCCGCCCACCCAGACCCGCGCGACGCCATCCAGCACGGAAAATCGGTCCACCAGGTAACGCTCGGCGTAATCGGTCAGTTCGAGCCCGTCCATCCGATCGCTGACCAGGTTCAACCACATGATGACGCTGCTGTTGGAATCCACTTTGAAAATTTCGGGGGGGTCGGCCTCTTCAGGCATGTCGTCCAATATGCGGGAGACGCGGTCCCGGATGTCATTGACTGCCGCTTCCAGGTCACGGTCGATATAAAATTCAACTGTAACTTCGGAAATCCCGTCGCGACTCTGAGAATCGATGGATCGGATCCCCTCGATACCGCTGATGGCATCTTCAACGATCTGAGTCACGCGGGTCTCGACGACCGCTGCAGCCGCACCGGGATATTGCGATTCCACGGAAATCACCGGCGGGTCTATATCCGGGTATTCTCTTACCGGCAGGCGCTGGAAACTAATGACGCCGAATACCACCAGTAACAGGCTAAAAACCGTGGCGAGAACAGGGCGCCGGATGGAAACATCGGACAACAACATGGATGCCACCTGTTCCTACTTAACCGGCAGCGGAGCCGTTTTTGCGGATTTCAACCACATTAACGGAGCTGCCCGGCCGCACCCGTGTAAGACCTGTGATGATCACCTGGTGTCCGGCATCCAGACCGCTGATGACTTCAACTTTCCCCGGACTCCTGCGGCCGGTGATGATCTGCTTTTTTTCGACCCGATTTTCGGCGGTTACCACCAGGACATATTTCTCGTCTTTATTCATGATCACCGCTTCCTCGGGAATGATCAGCGATTGTGAGCGATTCTTGATCAACTCGACGGTCAACAGCATGCCCGGCTTCAGCAGCCGATCCGGGTTGGGAATTTGGGCGCGGACCGTCAGCGTGCGGGTTTCAGGGTCGACACGGCTGCTGATGGTGGTAACCGTGGCGCTGAAATTCTGATCCGGAAATGCAGGGCTTTGCGCGGAAACATTCATTCCTTTCTTCAGAACACCGAGGTAGTTCTCCGGCACGGTGAAATCGAGCTTAATGATCGTAGTATCATCCAGCGTCGTGATGACCGTGTCTGAATCGACAACGGCACCGTCACTAATCTGGCGGATACCCAGAATTCCCGCAAAAGGGGCCCGGATCGTATAATCCTGTAACCGCGCCTCGAGCAGTGCCAATCTGGCATTTGCGACATCCAGCAGGCCCTGCTCCTCGTCCAATTTAGATTGGGAGGTGGATTTCGTTTTTGCCAGCTTGCGGATTCTTTCAAACTGCTTTTGTTGCTCGCGAAGCGTGGCTCTCGCTTCTGCCAGCAAAGATCGGGCTTCGCTATCGTCCAGTTTTACCAGCACCTGACCTTTTCTGGCAAAGTCGCCATCTTCAAAAAAGATGTCGACCACGCGCTCCTCCACTGTGGGGGTGATGACAACCGACTCATTGGCCTTGGCCGTCCCCAGGGCCTCCAACGTTTCCGTGAACACTTCGTTTTCGGCTATGGCTGTAACAACGGGGACCGGAGCTTTTGCCGATGTACGCGCCAGCGCATTTCCGGAAGAGCGATCAATGCCGTCACGGAGTTGCGGGAGCAATAAAATGCTGGCAGCAAGAAGGATGGCTGAGAATCCTGTTACCCAGAATAATTTTCTTTTTTGCATGAGAACCTCTTATATTATATCGATTCAGCGATATCTTCGTTTACGCTTCGACAACTAAAATAAGCGACCGGTCTAACACATTGCGGTTCGGCCGCAGAGCACGTTATGTTAAGTTTAAGCATCTCTTAACCTGAATCAAGCGATATCCTTAAAAAATCCAATCGCTTTTGGTAAGTTTTGCAACGATTGAGTCCCGGGTGGTTTCGGCGAATTTCAGCCTTCGACGTACGACCGGTATGCCAGAAAATAAAATCCCCCGATATAATAACACTGGGCGGTTGTAGATTTGGGCGTTTCAGAAGCGTCCTAAAGGAGAGGGCATTTTAGAAGAGTTCTTGGCGATTTTTTTATGATGAAGATGAACCGCCCAGGGACGATCGAGGGGTTCTTTTTTTGGGGATGTGTTATGGACTCAACAATTATATTCATATTTCCCGGCCCATTTTAATTTTCCAGAATCAAACTTTAGAAGATATCGCAGCTTTTCAGGAGTCTCTAAATGTTAGTTTATGTAAGAGAAATCACATATTTTCGTACGGATCAAAAACCGTGATATACAGCAAATATTGTTACTCGGAATATAGTATGCAGGGTCATTATTGACCCTGCATACATCGATGCATCAATGGCCTAATCAATTGAGCTCGTATCGAAATTCTCTGCCATATTTGTGGGTCGCTAAGATCGGCATTTACTTCATAGCGAATAACCAGCTAAAATTATTTCAGTATATATACCTTTGGATAATCCATTAGCTTTAAGGTCATGGCAATAACACCTGAAACTGCTTGGATATCATGAATTATTACCAGGCTATTGCTTTTGTTTAATTCCTCCATCATAGGTTTAGAAAACATATTGCTGTAATCAACATGATTGGCGCCTTTGATATGATTTTGTTCATATTTCGATTTTTCACGAAAATCAACAAAACAGCAATTCTTTAGCTTTCTCGCATCTTTTTCAGTTATAAGCAGGGCAGAGAAATCAATTTTACTTACATCAATCAGATCATTAAGAAGATCTAACTCGCCAACTGTGGCGTATCCCGCGTTTTTCCATCCTTTGATACCATCTCTCATCCAATAGACATTTTTGTAACCGTTAGCAACCGCCAACCTGGCGGAGTGATAGGATTTCCATCATGTATTTGATGCGCAATAGGTTACGATTGGAGTTGTTTTGTCTTTTGGCAACTGTGCGATATCAAAATTAACCTTGCTGAGCGGCAGATCAGCGCGTTTGTGATCTTTAGGAACCAAACATGTTATGTGTATAGTGCCGGAAGGATGACCTTTCATGAAATCGGTCGTATGGCTGTGACATGCAATCATAGTCGCACCATTTTCATAAAGCTTCATTGCTTCTTCCAGGCTTACTGCCTTGAACCCATCTCCTCCCTTTTCGGGAGCAGGAACCTTGGCAGTGAGACCCAAGCTTGAAAATCCCAATATACACACGAATGACAATACCAGCATTATGGCTTTTTTAAGCATAACGATACCCCCATTTGTCGATGCGTCTGCTTGATTGATTACTTTTCAATCATCGTGAGACAATAAAGACCCTCCTCTCCATAACCGCCACATGTTACATGTTTTCGGTTATTGAGAGAGCTCTGTTTCTTTTAGCATTTAAAAAGGAGGTGAACGGGAATAGTAGAAAAACTGGGTGTGACTAAAGCAAAGGGTCTGATAAAGAACGATAAGTAAAAAGAATGTGGTGGGCCTTATTGGTGACGGTGGATCAAAGATAAAAAAACCGGAAAGACTTTCAACCAGAATACAAATTAGACATGTTTCATGGTTGGTTTCATCCTCGTGATGATGAAAGTTTGGTGAAACGAAAGCGAGAATCAAAAAGATACAAACGACCACCAGTAATCTCGCTTGCACAAACTGTATGTCACAGCCCCGAGAGATTGTCATCAAACAGCTCTTTTTTGTTTATTGCCAGAGCATAAAAAACGTCAGGAATTTTAAAAAATTATTTGATGATCAGGAGGAAGACAATCCGATTCTGTACAGAAAATCAGAATGAAAAAAGGAGAGTGCAGTTTGGATTCAGGATAACTAATGGTCAGCTTTCGACCCCCCTGACGTGTAAAACAAGTCAAACCACTTATGGAAGACGACCCAGCCTTAAATTAAAGACAATTTGCATTATGCTCGTCCTTCCATAGATGAGATCCGCTTTGTCCTGGTTTTACTGATTAGATTGGTTCTTTTTTAGGCTGTTTATATTTTAAAATTAGTTTTATTCATCGGATCAATTATTGTCAAGCATTTTATTGAGCATATGCTTATAATTTATGATTTAGCCATCGTAGGATCTTACGCCAACAGGAATTAAAAGACCTTAACTATTACGTTCAAAACAGTCAAACGGTGCTACTTTTTTCTCATCGGCGAACGGGTAAAACCTCGTTGATTTTTGAATTCATGGGCAAACTTGAGAAGCTTCTCAAGCTTGCTGCTGGCCTTAAACTGAGTATTGTTGTTGATCCTTTGACCGGCCAACCCGGTGTCTCTGTTTCTTTAAGCCGATCCGAAAGGCCTAAATACCTAAAGTCGGCCATGGAGATTGTGGCATCTTATGCCAAAAAAGAAAAATATCCAGAACGTCATGCTTAAAAAGTGGATTTTAAAAACTTTACCGGCATAGGCGCTATGGATCTTTTGCTAAATCAACAAATCAAATCCTCAGCCGTGTGCAAAAAAATTTATCTGATTATAAAATAGTTGGCCCTCTGTATGATATTGTGCACATTTTCACTTTATAATTCCCCCCCACCATTCTTAACACTTAGAAATATCAATACATAATTTTAAATGCAAAATGGTATAGGTTTTGCAAAATATAGATTTGTAATAGCATCAAGTGCTCTTTTCGTTTTTGGCCATCGAATCACTGTTTCTGCAAAACAAACTTCAAGTCCTTCATACTGCTCATAAAAGGACTTATAAAAGGAAATATAAAAGATGAAAGATAATGGCGGCAGACGCTTACTAATCGATAGACGAAAATGCACCAGTTTCGATCATTTTCCTGAAAGAAGAACGCTGCGATTCAGGAGGAGTGATTTTGACCGCAGAAAAACAGGGTCGGGCAACAGCTGGATGGGAATAGAGCGCAGGGTTGGCTTCAAATAAAATTATCATTTAATTTATCCCATTCCCACCTCTTGATGGTTCCCCCTGCCACACCCTAATTCAAAGTTTGGGTCCAAGGTCCCCGACAGCTCATGCCGCAAAACGACAGCTCATGACCTTAGAACGACCACTCATGCCGGAAAACGACAGTTCGTGGATGCAGCCGGGTGGCTTTATGTTCGGCGGGCACGGTGGCCGTCTGACATGGTCCTTAGACCCCGCAAGACAGCGTTTCTTTCCCCGACAATTTCTGTGCAGACACAGTCAAGGAAATCCTTTCTAAAAGTTATTTTAAAACAACTTATAAATAT